>CANONN010000003.1 GCA_947567625.1 uncultured Roseburia sp.
TTTCAATTCTGTCCAAAATTCCCTGCACGCTTATATTCCGGTGTGTCAGATACATTCTCGCCACATCCTCCAGAAATGCTTTGTCTGCACCCGTTGCCTGCTCAATGTCCTCAAGGATATAACCCTTGTCTATATATTTCATAATCTTTTTCACAAGCCGAAATACATCCTTGGAACGCCCGGATTCTTTTTGGGGCATCCCCCACTCGCTGCTTAACTCTGCCGCTTTCGCATGGCCGTAGTACACCTTGACGGGATTTTGCGCAAGTAATTTGCCCCAACTGTCCCCAATCTGCGTCCCTCTATGAATATCCAATTCATACAAAGGATTGAGATCACCAACAAATAGCGCCCCTTCATCCAGACATAAAGAAATGCTGTCCTCGCTATGCCCCGGTGTATGCACCACTTCCCCTGCAATCCCACATTCCTCCAAAAGCAGACGGCTCTCGTCACAGGAAATGATGCGGATATCCTCATCCACAATTGGCTGATAAAGGCGGTTCCCCTCCTTTGCAAATACCTTGTCTGCATCATGGATATGCGCCTGCTGCACGTCAGTCGCCACAATTCTTACGCCGCAACCGGCAATCTCCTGCGCGATTCCCATGTGATCGGGATGGAAATGGGAAATAAACAGATAGCGGATTTCCTGCACTGTCGCCCCCACCTCGCCAAGCGCCCTGCAAAACCGCAGAAAAGAACCCGCCCACCCCGTATCAAAAAGGATGCTGCCATCCGTCCCCCGGATAAGATATGTGTTTGTGCCGGAATATTTTAATTCTATTATCATCTTAACACTCCATTTTGCAAAGTTCCATCTGCCTTTTGTACTCCGTCCTTGCCGCGCGGGGTGCGTGCAGCAAAACTGCTAGTTTCCTTACGCACCCTTGTGCAATCGAGTAGGGCAGAGCCATCTTCCCCTACTCGCCGCGCCCCGTGTGCCGCATAGCGGCATGTTTCCGCTGCACGGGGCTGTGCATAAATTTATCGCGGTACAGCCTAAAAACTATACCGCGATATAATGATCATTATTCTACGAATCCCTCACCCTACAGAATAATCTTCTTCGGGCACTTCTGCGCGCAGATGCCGCAGCCGACGCACTTCTCCTGGTCAATGTAAGCCACATTGTCAACCACATGCACCGCATCCTTCGGGCAGTTCTTCTCGCAGAGATGGCAGCCGATACAGCCGACCGAACATGCTTTCATGACATTCTTGCCCACATCCTTAGAATTACACTGTACCATATGCTTAGCCTTATACGGCACCAGCTCGATCAAATTCTTCGGGCAAGCCGCCACACACTTGCCGCATGCCTTGCAGGCTTCTTTATCCACGAGAGCAATGCCGTCTACGATGTGAATCGCGTCGAACGGGCAGGCCTTCACGCAGCTGCCGTATCCGAGACAGCCGTAGTTACAGGATTTCGGGCCGCCGTTTGGCACAAACGCCATCGCCGCACAGTCCTCGTTCCCGGTATACTCATAGTCGCGGTTCGCTTTCTCACAGGTTCCCGCACACTTGACAAACGCCACCTTGCGGTCGCCCGCGTCCGCAGAGACACCCATGATCTCGCCGATCTTGGCCGCAACGGGGTCGCCGCCGACCGGACACTGGTTTACCGGAGCTTCTCCCTTTGCAATTGCGGCTGCAAGACCGGAACATCCCGCAAAACCACAGCCGCCGCAGTTATTTCCCGGAAGGCACTCTAAAACAGCAACTTCCTTTTCATCTACTTCTACCTTGAACTTTTCTCCGGAAATACCAAGGAAAAATCCAATTAAGATACCCACGCCGCCGACAACGGCAGCTGCAACTATAATTGCCGTAATATTCATTTTTTCCTCCATTCCGAAGCGTTTTTGCGGAGGAACGCAGACAGAATCTCAAATTCTGTCTTGCGATCAGAGAAATTTGCGACGCTCCGGCACAAATTTCCGGTTTCATAAATTGCTCATCGGAGAATTTGTGAAACCTTTTTCCTCCTTAAATCATTCCTGAGAATCCCATAAACGCAATTGACATCAGACATGCGGTAATCAGTACAATTGCAGTACCCTGGAAAGGCTTTGGTATATCGTTGTATTCGATCTTCTCACGCAGGCCGGCCATGATGACGATCGCGATAAAGAAACCGATCGCCGTTGCCAGACCGTTTACCACGCTCTCCAATATGCCGTACTCTTTGGTCACATTGGTAAGCGCCACACCGAGCACCGCGCAGTTGGTGGTGATCAACGGCAGATACACGCCCAAGCTCTCGTACAGAGGCGGCATATTCTTCTTTAAGAACATCTCTACGAACTGCACCAGCGCCGCGATCACGAGAATGAACACGATCGTCTGTAAATAAGTCAGATCAATGCCCTTTTCCATCAGCGCCTGATTCGCAAGGATAAATTTGTAAATCAGAGAAGTGACAAGGGACGCGATGCCGATGACAAAGATCACGGCGCCGCCCATGCCGGCAGCTGTTTTTGTATTCTTAGATACGCCCAAGAACGGACAGATTCCAAGGAACTGGCTTAATACCACGTTATTGACAATCGCAGAGCCAATCGCTATTAAAATTAATTCTTTCATCCGTATCTATCCCCCTATTCTGTTTTGTTGGCGTCCGCGTTTGCTGTCACACTTCTGCCCGTGCAGAGTGCCGACTGCCCACAGGCGGAACAGTCGCCGGTCAGGCAGCCTGACGGAGCCGCCAGCGGTTTGCCTTTTGCTTCCATCTTCTTGCGGACAATATTCATCACTGCAACCAGGCAGGCCAGCACAAGGAACGCCCCCGGAGCCATAACAAAAATGGTGATCGGCGTAAACCAGTCTAACGAAAGCACCTGTACGCCAAAGATCTGTCCCGCCCCAAGGATCTCACGGAGCAAGCCGATGCAGGTAAGGCCAAGGGTAAAGCCCAGCCCCATGCCGATACCGTCAAAAATCGAGGGAACCACCGGATTCTTGGAGGCATAGCTCTCCGCACGGCCCAGGATAATACAGTTTACAACGATCAGCGGGATATAAACGCCCAGCGATTCGGACAGGCTCGGAAGGTATGCCTGCATCATAAACTGCACCATAGTCACCAGGGAAGCCACGATCACGATAAAAGCCGGGACACGCACGCCTCCCGGAATCACCTTACGGAATGCGGCAATCAAAAGGTTGGACAATACCAACACCACTGTCGTGGAAAGTCCCATACCAAGTCCGTTGATCGCTGAGGATGTGACCGCCAGCGTCGGACACATGCCGAGCATCAGGACAAACGTGGGGTTTTCCTTGATAATACCGTTATATAAACGCTCTACATTCTTGTTCATTAATTTGCACCTCCTAATACGTTCTGGAAGTATGTGATGCAGGCGTTGACGCCGTTGGCCATCGCCTTGGAAGTAATCGTGGAGCCGGAGATCGACTCGATTTCGCTGTCAGATGCGGGAGTCTGTTTTACCACCGTAAAAGAATCCACATTCTTGCCCTCAAACTGGCTGTAGAAAGATTCCTCCTGGGCTTTCATGCCAAGACCCGGCGTCTCCGCGATCGAAGTGATGGAATAGCCGTTGACCGTGCCGTCATTCTGGATACCGACAGAAAACGTGATCGTGCTCTGGCTGGCATCCTTTGCAGTTACAGTGATCACATAACCGATGACACTGCCGCCTGCGTCTTTGGCGGCTACCACTTGCTCAATCTCATCGGCATAGCCCTCCTCTTTGAGCAGGCTGTTTGCCGCTTCCTCGTCAAACCCCTCGTAATCCTCAAAAGAATCCGCATCTGCAAACACCTGTTTGTATGCGTTCTGTGTTTTTTCGTAATTGACTTTCTCGATCGGCTCCTTGGTGATACCGTACACCAGGGCGAGCATAAGTCCCAAAACAATGGTGAAAGCAAATAAAATTAACGCGTCATGTACGATCTTTTTACTCATATGTTATTTGCCCCCTTCCTTGCTCTTTGCCTCTTTGACTACGCCAAAGGCTCTCGGCACCGTGATCTTTTCAATCATCGGCACAAGCAGGTTGCTTAAGATAATGGCAAAGGAAACGCCCTCTGCGTTCGCGCCCAGCGTGCGGAACAGCCCTGTTAAGATACCGCAGCAGATACCAAAGATAATCTGGCCGACCGGCGTGATCGGGGAAGTGACATAGTCGGTCGCCATAAAAAATGCGCCGAGCATCAATCCGCCGCCGCAAAGCTGCGCCACCAGATAATTGGCGTCTAAGCCGTGGCCTCCAAACACAAGGGTAAAAATAGCAAACGTAATAATGTAGGACGCCGGAATCTTCAAGTCGATGACGTTCATCAGAATCAGGAAGATCGCACCGATTAAAATGGCAATCACGGATGTCTCGCCGATCGTACCAGCGGTACGTCCGATCAGCATATCCAATGTATTGACCGTCTCGCCGTTACGCATAGCTGCAAGAGGCGTCGCGCCGGTATAGGCGTCGGTCACATAATTAGTCATATCGGCGGCAAACGCGATCAAAAGGAAGCATCTTGCGCCGAGCGCGGGGTTCATAAAGTTCTGCCCCAGACCGCCGAATAAGCACTTCACGACAATAATTGCAAACACACCGCCAATCACTGCCTCCCACCAGGGAAGATTGACCGGTAAGTTTAACGCCAGCAAAAGTCCGGTCACAACCGCGCTGAAATCCTTGACCGTCTGGTCTTTGTGTACAATCTTGTTGTACACCCACTCAGAAGCCACACAGCTTGCGATTGTCACTGCCATCAGCAATAATGCTTTCCATCCAAAATTATAGATACCAAACAGGCTCGTCGGAACCAGTGCAATCGCTACATAAAGCATGATCTTCCCAGTGGTATCTTTGGAACGCACGTGCGGTGATGATGAAACATGATATAAATCACTCACGATAATCCACCTCTCTATTCTATAGAATCTTAATGTTATTATGATTTCTTACGTTTTGCGGCCAGCACCTGTTTTTTCATCGTCTTGATCGACTGAGCCAGCTGCCTTCTCGCCGGGCAGGCAAAACTACAGCTTCCGCACTCGATACACTCAAGGCCGAACCACTGCTCGAACTCCTCCGACAGGCCGTTGTTCGCAAACTTGGCCAGCCGCGACGGTATCAACTGTTCCGGGCAGGCTGTGACACAGCGACCACAGTTGATGCAGGCCGACGGCGCAAGCGCTGCCACCTCGTCCTTTGTCAGACACAGCAGGGAGGAAGAAGTTTTCGTTGTCGGAATATCCAAGCCAAACATGGAAAATCCCATCATAGGGCCGCCGGATATGATCTTCTCGGGCTGCTCTTTGAATCCGCCTGCGGCGTCGACCAGTTCTGTATAATTGGTGCCGATACTGTAGAGGAAATTGCCCGGCTTGCTCACGGCGTCACCGGTAATCGTTGAGACACGCTTCATCACGGGCATGCCCAATTTCACTGCATTGTAAACGGCGATAATCGTCTCCACATTGTCCACGATACAGCCTGCGTCCGCCGGCAGCATCTTAGAGTTGATCGCGCGACCCGTCACAGCGTAGATCAGCTGTCGCTCGCCGCCCTGCGGATACTTTGTCTGAAGCGGACAAACCTCAAGCCTTGGATCGTCCTTTACCATCTCCTGCAATTTGGCAATACAGTCCGGTTTGTTATTTTCAATCCCGAAAATGCCTTTCGCTTTTCCGAAAAGCTGAAGAATGATCTTCATGCCCTCGATCAGCTCTTTGGGATTCTCCATCATCCGGCGGTAGTCGGCGGTCAGATACGGCTCACACTCCGCGCAGTTTGCAATGATGTACTCAATTTTTTCCGGCTCTTTGGGAGAGAGCTTTACATGCGTGGGAAATCCCGCGCCACCCATTCCTACGACGCCGGCCTCTTTTACTTTGTTGATAATGTCCTCTTTGGAAAGCTTTGTCACATCATCGCATGATGTGTACGCTGCTTCCGTAAACTCACCGTCGTTTTCAATGACGATGGCGTTTACCATGTCGCCCACTGCTACGCGGCGTGGTTCAATGGCTTTCACCGTACCTGACACGGAGGAATAGATCGGAGAAGACACAAAACCGCCCGCTTCCGCGATCTTCTGCCCTTTCAAAACCTTATCCCCGACAGCTACAATCGGAGTGGCAGGTGCACCGATATGCTGAGATAACGGATATACCAGATCACCCTTAGGTACAACTTCAACGATCGGCTGATCTTTTGCCAGTTCCTTTCCTTCATAAGGATGGACGCCACCTTTAAATGTCTTTAAACCCATTTGTTCGTGCCCCACTTTCTCTTATTTTGTATTCTGTTCCGTTCAAGTGAACCTGAACCAGAACAACTATCTAATAAATTATACCATAAATATAAAAAGAATGAATCTTTTTCTTGTACTTTTTTTAATACTTTCGACAAAAACAATATTTTTTAGGAAACAAATTGTTGCATATGTACCAAATTATCTTAAGTTTATGTTAAACTAAAGTAAATAGCATGAATGTTGCATGAAAAATACATCTAAGGCTCGTGCCGGCTGGCGCTAACGTGTAACAAGTTCACGCGCCAAGATGTACTAAATTTTACGCTGAAAATGCCGTTTACGCGGCGGAATGAGAGGAACTATGAAAACATGGCATGAAGAAATACCCTACCGGTTTGATGAACCCGTGACAGCGGAGATTTTTACGGAGCACACCGTTTTCTTTGACATTGAGACTACCGGATTTTCGCCGGCCCACACCAGTCTCTATATGATCGGATGCGTGTCGAGGAGGGGCGATACACTCATTGTCGACCAGTTCTTTGCCGAGAAAACCATAGAAGAAAAGCTCCTTCTCCTCTCCTTTATCAATCAGATCGAGCCTTGCGATACCATAATCAGCTTTAACGGCTCAGGCTTTGACATTCCCTACCTGAAAGCGAAATGCGGCCTGTTGGGCGTAAAAAAGCGCTTCTTAGACTACGCGCATGTGGATATCTATAAAGTGGTATCACAACTGAAATTTTTGTTAAAAACCGAGAACTGCAAACAGAAATCCATTGAACAATTTCTCGGCATACGGCGGGACGATACGCTAAGCGGCGGCGACTTGATCGACGTGTACAAAAACTACTTAAATCAACCGAACGACGAAGCGCTGTTTCTCTTAAGGCAGCACAATTATGACGACATCACCGGTCTTCCCGCACTGCTGCCGGTCCTCGCCTACGACAAGATACTCTGCGGCCATTATGCGGTAACGTCCATAGAGGGCAGCGAAACGATGGCGCAGAATGGGGAGCCGCGAAAAGAACTGTTAATCACACTCACCAACGATTACCCGGCGCCCAAGCGCGTCTCCTGTGGCAACGCCCTGTTTTATCTTTCGGTTTATAAGGACAAAACACAGATTAACGTAAAGCTCTTTGACGGAGAGTTGAAGTTCTTTTTCAAGGATTACAAAAACTACTATTATCTGCCGAAGGAAGACGCGGCCGTCCACAAAAGCCTGTCGACTTATGTGGATAAAGAGTACCGCGAACCGGCAACGGCGCAAAACTGTTACACCAAAAAAAGGGCTCTGTTTGTCCCTCAATACCGGGAAGTCATGAAACCAAAATTTGTGGAGCATTATCGAGATAAACTGTCCTACTTTGAACTGACGGAGGATTTCACCGCGTCCGACGTTATGCTGCGGCGCTATGTCAAACAGGTCTTTGATACGCTGTTCGACAAAAACAGGCATAAAAAGAAAGCATGAAAGAAACGAAGGTTTTGTGCAAAACGCAACAGGCGGGCGATAGATCCTATCTACCGCCCGCCTGTTACAATGATAACTGCATGACAGAAAATGGTTTTCTTTACCGTAACGGCCGTTCAAAGAAGAACGACTTATTTCTCTCGTATCCGACATCGCGGTAATTGATAATCTGCTCCGTACTGCCGATAAACAGGATGCCGCCGGGGGCAAGAGAATCAAAAAACTTCTGATAGATCAAATCTTTGGCCTGCTCCGTAAAGTAGATCACCACATTGCGGCAGACAAGCAGATGGCATCCGGTCGGATATGTATCTTTTAACAGATCATGCTCCTTAAACTCCACCCGCTGCTTGATCTCTTTCGAGATCTGATAGGAGGTGCCCACCCGCGTAAAATATTTCGCTTTCAGGTCATCCGGCACGGAGGCAATGCTTTTCTCGCTGTAGAGTCCCATCCTGGCGGTATCAATCACCTGCTTATCAATATCGGTGGCAATAATTTTGATATTGCCAAGCGGCAGATGACGCGAGAGAGCCATCACGAGAGAATACGGTTCGTCTCCGGTCGAGCATGCCGCGCTCCAGACTTTGAGGTTTTTGCCAAACCGCTTGATCAGATTGGGGATGATTTCCTTGTCCAAAATCGCCCACTGATCGGGATTGCGGTAAAATTCCGAAACATTGATCGTAAGAAAGTTGATAAACTGATCAAACTTCTCTTTATCTTTGCGCAGTAACGCCACATACGCATCATAGGTCTTGACATTATTTTTGGTGATCAGCGTGTTGATGCGGCGGCGCATCTGCTTCTCTTTGTATGAATTGAGATCAATTTTTGCCAACTGTAAAATATCTGATTTAAACTTGTTATAATTATCGGTTTCCAGCATGAAAAAGAATCCTCCTGCTCTCTTAGAAATGAAAAACAGGCCGCCACGTGATGTAAGGTGTAGCATGTAGCACTTTATCACATAGCAGCCTAATCTTAGATTTTATTCTGCGTCATCCGCAACAGCGTCAATGTCAACGTCTGCGGTCTCTGCCTCCTCACTGTCCTCCGGTGCAAGCAATGCTTTCATAGACAAACTGATCTTTTTGTCCTCTTCGTTGAAATCTACGATCTTGGCCTCGATCTCCTGGCCGACCTTTAAGATATCAGACGGTTTCTCCACATGCTCTCTGGAAATCTGGGATACATGAAGAAGCGCATCCACTCCGGGCGCCAGCTCGACAAAAGCGCCAAAATCTGTCATACGCGCCACCTTGCCACGAATCACATTGCCGATCGCAAACTTCTCGGCCGCATCGTTCCACGGATTTTCGTTGGGGAACTTCATACTCAGCGCGATCTTGGTGTCATTGATATCTTTGATGAACACTCTCACCGTATCGCCGACATTAAATACTTTCTTTGGGCTCTCGACGCGCCCCCATGACATCTCAGAGATGTGAAGCAGTCCGTCTGCGCCGCCCAGATCGATAAATGCGCCGAAATCCGTGACATTCTTGACGGTTCCCTCTAAGATATCGCCAATCTTGATGCGTGCAAACAGTTCTTTCTGTAATTCTAACTTCTTGGCAACCAAAAGCTGCTTTCTGTCGCCGATAATCCTCCTGCGCTTTGGATTAAACTCGCTGATGACAAACTCGATCTCCGTGTCCTTGTACTTGGTGAGATCTTTCTCATAAGTGTCTGAAACCAGGCTCGCGGGAATAAAGATACGGGTCTCATCCATGATCACACAGAGTCCGCCGTCCAGTACCTGCGCTACTTTTGCGGTCAATACCTCTTTGTTTTCAAACGCTTCCTCTAATCTCTTGCTGCCTCTCTCCGCTGCGAGACGCTTGTAAGTGAGAACAACCTGTCCCTCTCCGTCATTGACTTTCAATACTTTGGCCTCGATAGTATCACCGACAGATACCATGGTCGTCAAATCAGCGTTCGCTTCGTTTGTGTATTCGTTGCGCGTAATAATGCCGTCTGACTTATAGCCGATATTCAAGACGATTTCTTCCGGTTTCACATCGATAACGGTACCTTCTACTACCTCCCCATTTCTTATTGTTTTCAATGATTCTTCCAACATTTGTTCAAAACTCATTTCTGACATTCTTTTGAACCTCCTCAATAATTTTGTTTGGGGTGGAAGCCCCTGCGGTAATACCTACGTTATCGATAGACTTTAGTACACTAAAATCCATATCCTTAGCGGTTTGTATATAGTAAGTATTGTTGCATTCATTTTTACATATTTCAAATAGCTTCTGCGTGTTGGAACTGTTCTTTCCTCCTACTACGATCATGGCGTCCACACGGGCTGCAATCCTGGCAGCTTCCATCTGACGTTCCTCCGTAGCATTGCAGATGGTATTTAAAACAATTATATCATAACCTTTTTTCTCAATAATTTCAACTAATTCTTGAAATTTATTGTAATTAAATGTCGTTTGTGCTACGATACACACCTTTTTTTGCATATCCGCACTGTAATTTTCCACTTCTTCCCTGCTGTTTAAGATCGTTGTCGCCTCTGTTTTAGAGCAGCTTTTGATGCCGCGCACCTCGGGATGGTCCTTATTTCCCATAATAACAATCTGATATCCCTCACTGCTGTAGCGCTCCACCAAGCGATGAATCTTTAAAACAAACGGACAGGTCGCGTCCACAATCTGATATCCGAGCGCCTTGATCTCATCGTAGATACCCTTTTCCACACCGTGCGCGCGTATGATGACAGTTCCGCTCGGAGGATAGCCGCGCAGCTCCTCTATGCTCTCGACGACGGTGACGCCCCTCTCCTCCAAATCCTTCACGACTTCCTCATTGTGGATAATCGGGCCAAAGGTATAGATCGGCAGACGGCTCTTTTGCGCACCGTGCTGTTCTAACTGTCCATAGACGGTGTCGATCGCCCGCTGGACGCCAAAACAGAATCCGGCGCTTTTTGCCAGCAGAATATTCTTCTCTCCCATGGCATCCTCCGCTCATTTTCCTGTTTTTTCCCGATAAATTCCAAGCAGCGTATTTACGACCTGCTCGATATCCATATAGGAGCTGTCCACAAACACTGCATCGTCCGCCTGCTTAAGCGGCGCCGTCTCACGGTTCATATCGCGCTCGTCCCGCGCGATAATCTCCCGCTCGATCTCGGCCAGATCACACGTTTCTCCCTTTTCCGTCAGCTCATCATACCTTCTCTTGGCTCTGGTGGCCGAGCTGGCGGTCAAAAAGATCTTTACCTGTGCGCCCGGCAGCACACAGGTGCCGATATCGCGGCCGTCCATGATCACATCCGTATCCGCCGCCAGAGAGCGCTGAAGCTCCAGCAATTTTTCCCTCACTACCGGATAAGAGCTGGTGACGGACGCCATGGAGGAAACTTCCTGGGTGCGTATCACACCGTTGACATTCTCCCCGTTTAGCAGTACCTGCTGCTCGCCGTTCTCATATGCGATCTTCACGTCTATATCCGGGCAGGCCGCCCTGATCTCCTCCTTGGTGGCAGGGATTTGATTTTTCAGCAGATAGTAAGCGATGGCACGGTACATGGCTCCGGTATCCACATAGATAAATCCCAGTTTCTTTGCCAGCCGTTTGGCAATCGTGCTCTTGCCCGCTCCGGCCGGCCCGTCAATTGCAATATTCATGCTCATACATTATTCTCTCCTTTTCTATTTCTTTCATGTTAGATAATCTTTTCCATGTCTCTGCTTGATGCAACTGATTTTCATCTAACCTTTTCTTCTTTTTCTTTCATGTTAAATAACCTTTTCCATGTCTCTCCTCGATGCATTTGATTTTTCATCTAACCTTATCTTCTTTTTCTTTCATGTCAAATAATTTTTTCCATGTCTCTCTTCGGTGCAATTGATTTTTTCATCTAACCTTTTCTTCTTTTTTGAATTTTCATGCGCAACTCCTGCCGATATCCCGGCGAGATAGCCTGTTGACCAGGCAATCTGTAAGTTGAAGCCGCCAGTCATGGCGTCCACATCCAGCACTTCGCCGCAAAAGTACAGATTTTTGATTCGCTTTGACTCCATCGTCTTGGGATTGACTTCATTTACTTTCACGCCGCCTTTTGTGATGATCGCCTCGTTAAAACCGCGCACGCCGCACAGTGTGACCGGAAACGCCTTGATCAGCGCCAGCAGCCCGCGCCGCTCCTCTTTCGTGATTTCGTTTACTTTCTTTTCCGGCGAAATGCCGCAAAGCCGCGGCACAACCGGAATCATTTTGGATGGCAGAAGCCCTTCGAGCGCATTTTTAAACTGTTTGTTTTTGATTCCCTCAAAATCGCGCAAAATTCGCTTGTCGAGCTGCTCTTGTGTCAACGCGGGCTTTAAATCAATCAATAAGGACAGCTCCTGCGCCGCTGTGGCAGGCTTTATCGCCGCGCTCGCGCTCAAAATAACCGGACCGCTGACCCCAAAATGCGTAAACAATAGTTCTCCAAACTCTTCATACAGCAGTTTTTTGCCGTGCAGAATACGGATGGCGATATTTTTTAACGCCAGTCCCTGCATATCCGCGACATAAGGCTCTTTTGCCAAAAACGGCACCAGCGAGGGAGCGGGTTCGATCACCGTGTGCCCCAGCTCCCTCGCGAAGCGGTAACCGTCGCCTGTCGCACCCGTTGTCTGGTAGGAAAATCCCCCCGTGGCTACGATGACGGCATCCGCCCGCAAAAATGTGTGGTCGGCAAGCTCTACGCCGCGCACATAACTTTCTGATCGTTCAGGAACTCCCTCCGAAACTCCTGTCTGGACAGACGGGTGCGCCGCATCTCCTTCCCGAACAGACGAGTCCGCCTCTTCTCCTGTCTGGACAGACGGTTGTGCCGCATCTCCTTCCCGAACAGACGAGTCCGCCGCAATCCCTGCCTGACCGCACGGCTCTGCCACAATTTTTGCCGCCCTGGTGCGCAGCATGACCTCTACGCCAAGCTGCTCCAGCTTTCGGGACAGCGCCCGTATCACATCCGACGCGTGGTCTGAGACGGGGAACACCCGGCTGCCGCGCTCTACTTTGGTCCTACAGCCGCTGCGCTCAAAAAAGTCGATGACACGCTGATTGTCGCAGGCATAAAATGCACTGTAGAGAAACTTTCGATTCGTCATGACGTTGGCAAACAGCTCTTCCATATCTCCAGCGTTGGTGAGATTGCATCTGCCCTTTCCGGTGATATAAATCTTTTTTCCCAGTTTTTCATTCTGTTCCAGCAGTACGACGCGACTGCCGCGTTCCGCCGCCGCAATGGCGGCGAACATACCGGCGGCCCCTCCGCCCACTACAATAATATTGCTCACACTAATCTCCATTCCGAGAACGTTTACGTTCGAGGAACCGCAGGAGAAATCTGCGAATGCAGTTTCTCCTGTCGGATCAGGGCTTATTTGTGACGTTCTCGGCACAAATAACCGTGTGATAAAATCAGCTATCAAGCTGATTTTTCACACTAACCCCCAATTTTACTGTAATGCATCTTGATCGAATCATCAATATAATCGATCTCGTCATTCTCATAAACCTGATACTCGTCCCAAATGTCCTCCAACATCTCGAGCGTCCCCGCCACCTGCCGCTGCTTTTTCATACAGAGCGCCACGATCAGCGCGTTTATGACGCTAAGGGGCGCCACGAGTGAATCGACAATCGAAGCCATGTCGCTATCGGCGATCAGATTGCAGGAGGAGTAGAGATTCATGGGCGAGTGAACGCTGTCGGTCAAGGTGATAACTTTTGCGTTGCGGTTGTTGGCAAACTCCATCGCCTTTAGCGTGCGCATGGAATATCTGGGAAAACTGATGCCGATAATCACATCGTCTTTACTGATCCGCACCATCTGCTCGAAAATCTCACTGGAACTGCTGGTCTGAATCAGATGCACATTCTCAAAAATCAGGGTAAAATAGAACGCCATAAAGCTCGCCAGGGGCGCACAGCTTCTGATGCCGATGATATAGATATGTTTTGCATGCAATACGGTGTCCACCGCAGATTCAAAGGCTTTCTGGTCAATTTTCTCCAGGGTGGAGTGTATTTTTTCCGCATCGGATTTTAAGACGCTCTCCAAAATCTCCGACTGTGTGATGCGGCCATAAGTCACTTCCATGCGCTGGATGGAGTTTAACTTATTGCGCACCAGCTCTTCTAAGGCATTCTGGAACTCAGGATAGCCTTTATAGCCCAGATATGTGGCGAAACGCACCACGGTTGACTCGCTCACCCCCACAATCTCCCCCAGCTTTGCCGCCGTCAAAAATACAGCCTTATCATAATAATCTGTGATATACGATGCCAGTAGCTTCTGACTCTTGCTCATCTTACTGTAAGATTCATTCATTCGATTGCGCAAATCATTTGAACTGCTCATATTTGATCTCTTTTCTGACTCATAACGTCCAACGACGCATATTTCTAAAAGATTAAAATGCAGGAAGAATCCCTCCCTGCATATTTTTATTCCTGTTTCTCAATCGGCCCTGCCTGCAATACAGCGGCGACCTCCTCCATCGTCAAACCATAGGGTATATCATATGTGCCGATACTGATTTTGGAAGCGTACCCGATCTGTGAAAGGTACTGCCGAAACAGCTCGGAATCTTCGACAATCCCGTTGACAGCCAATTTTTCACATATGGTGCGGCACACCTCTCCGCGTTCCACCGTAAGGCGGTAGGGCCCGTCCTGATGTGCCATGGCCTCTGCCGGCGGGTCCGAAATCTCACTCGCGTTTTGCGTAGGCCTGTTCGCGCCCTGCCCCGCCGTCTGCTTTGCCTCACTATTCTTCTCCCCGTCTTTTGGGGACGCTTCCTCTGGCTGCTTTGCCTCATCCAAAGCGTCTTCCGTTTCGGATACGGCCGTCTCCGAAGCCTTAGTCGGCTCGGAATCCGGCATAACCATCCCCAGCGCCGCGGCCCGCTGTTTTATCTCCTCATCCGACAGCTCATGCTTTTGAAGAGAAAAACATATCATTAAAATAAGTGTCGTGACAATCATCCCTATGCCAAGACCACGCAAATAATATTTTAATTTCACAGGTCTATCTCTCCTCTATACAAACCAATCACCAGTTTTACTTCGCCGACCCCGAGAGACAGTCTTCTCGCAATCTCTACCTCGCTGAGACCTTTTTTGTGGAGCAGAAGAATATCCTGATTGTGGTTATCTTTCTCTTCCAAGGCTTCCTCTTCGTCCATCATCAAAATCTCAACGGACGGCGTCGGCGCCGTCTCGATCTCCTGTGGCTCTTCCTCCTGCACTGCCGCGGCCGATTCCGCTGCCAATGCCAAAGAAGCCGTCTGACCTACCGTCTGCTGGGCCGCCTTCGGAGCCGTCTGCTGACCTGCCGCCGTCCTCGCGCCCCGCGCCGGTATGGCTGTGCCCGGCGCTATCGCGCCATGATTGAGCGCCGGCACCACGGTCTCCTGCAGATTGCGGATATCGGCCGCAAGGCGCTGCAAATCCGAGACCATCCCGGTCAGTTCCCCGTGCTTGTCATTTAACATGCTGTAGAGGAACATAATCTCGTTGTGCGTCTTGTTCATCTCCTCGATCACGGAATCCGAATACTCGCTGATCGCCATGATCTTTGTATTTGTCTCTTTTTCCAGCGCGCGCTGCACCATGTCCGAAGAGGCGTCGATCTGATTGTCCACAGCATCCTCTATGCGCGGACCGGCGTTACTAATTTCGTTGTCTACAATGCGTTTTAACTCTGCCTGGCTCAATTCTGCAATCTTGTCCAACTCGGACGGAGACAGCTTTTCCGTGATGAAAAAACTGCCTGCCATAAAGATGCAGCCTGCCAACAGCAGAAAAATTTCCACTCCTGTCATGCCAATACCCAACCTTTTATATTTTCATATCAAAGCTGCTGCTGCTGTGTCCTTTAAAGATCACTTTGCCATCCTCCACAGGTTCGTCCTCTTTTTTTTGCTTTCCTTTCTGCTTGCTGCCGCCATAGCCGCCCTTCCCGCGCTCCTTGCGGTCATAGCGATACTCCTCCTCTTTCTTTTGGTCCGCTCTTTGAATCTGGCTCTGCACCCGCTGTTCCTGCTGCTGCTCCTGGAACTGGATGTTCTGCTGCTGCACCATGGGACGATTATCCTCATTCTGCTTCATGGTGCTGACGTCATGTGTCTGCTGAATCATTCCATTAAACTCTACCGGTCTGATCGACAAATCTCTCACCTCACTTTAATCACTGAAAATCCCCATATAATTGCCCATCTTTTTCCGCATCTTTAGAAGCGCCTTTGTATGTAGCTGAGAAACGCGTGATTCCGACACTTCCAAGACATTGCTGATCTCTTTTAACGTCAAATCCTCATAATAATACAAAAGAATGACCTTGCGCTCTTTCTCGGTCAAAAGCTCGAGTGTCTCACCAAGTACCTTTTTTAACTCCTCCTGTGCGATGGCCTCCTCCGGCTGTATAAAATGCGTGTTATTTCTGGCGTCCATCACCGGCTCGCCGCCCTGTTCCAAAAATTCGTTCAGAGAAACGACATTGGTCACTTTAAGCTGGGACTGCCAGTCATTCAGCTCGGTCTCTTTGATGCCGATTTCCCTGGCAATATCCTCATCCGTGGCGTTGCGCCCGGTTTTTGTCTCGATACTTCGTATCGCCTCGTCAATCTTTTTCTGTTTCTGGCGCACGGTTCTCGGAATCCAGTCCATCTTTCGTATTTGATCTAAAATTGAACCGCGAATCCGCAAACTGGCGTATGTCTCAAATTTTACATCTTTATCCACATCAAATTTGTCGATCGCGTCGATCAACCCGAAAATACCGTAGCTGACCAAGTCCTCGTACTCGACGTTATATCCCAGATACATACTGAGCCTACCCGCTACAACCTTTACCAACGGAGCATATTCTGTGATAATTCTTTCCCGAAGCTCGGGAGAAGGATTTTTGATATATTCATCCCATATTTTTTTTCTCTCTGCTGCTTTCATCAAATATCTCCATGTCTGCCTGTCTCATCAACAAATTTGACCGATAATGCTTTATTCTTCCTCGCTCTCCTCCGGCTCTTCCAAAGCTTCCTCGCCTTCGGTTCCTTCTTCCGCCGCTTCCGTCTCCCCTTCTTCCGCTTCTGTTTCCTCCGGCTCCTTGAAATTGATATCAAGCAAGAACTTTACCACGCTTCCAAGTATATAAAAGAGAAACAATACCAACAGAAGCATTTTCATAAAGCTCAGTGTTTCCATGCCCGCCCATAACCCGGCAATACTCGCGATCAATCCGGCCGACAGTGTAACCATTGCAGGTATATATCTTGTTTTCATAAATATTTCGCCCTTCCCGGTGCCGATCGATCAGATGATTTTAACCGGTTTTCCTATTGATTTAATATAAAATTCGCCCGTCTCGCAATGAAGCTCCACGGTCCGACCATAATTCAGCCCGGTATCTTCGGCTATGAGACGAATATGCATTTTTTTGAGCATTTCCCTTGCTGCTTCCGCGTTTCGCGCGCCGATGTTGCCGATATCCGAAAGCCCGTTGACCTCAAACATTTTGGCCCCGCCCGCCATCTTGGCTACCAGGCGTTGACGGCTCGCCCCCGCGGCAATCACTTTCTTTAACAATTGATCTATTCCAGTATCTGCAAATTTGGCAATATTCCCGTTATTGCGAACTTTTGTGCTATCCGGCAACATATAATGAACCATACCACCAACTTTTGTCACCGGATCATAAAAAGTCAAACCAATACAAGAACCCAGTCCTAATGTTGTAATAATATCAGGACTTTTGCAGATATTTAAATCTGCCATTCCTACTTTTATTACGTTCCCCATAAGACCTCTCCTTATATTGAAATTCCAAGTGATGATAATATTTTAACATAGGAATCCTGCTCCGGCATCAGGATAAAATATCCATTGATTGCCACATCCGCACATATTTCCGTCTGTATCAACAGCGCATTGTCACCGAATCTGCCAAACTCAATCGCAGGAACGCTCAAGATGGAGGCCGCCATATCCACTGCGATATAGGGAATCGAAGGCACGATCACCAGATTGGTCAGAGATGACATCGCAGAGAGATAGGAACCCGCAATGATATTTCCAATCTCCTTTAACGCGGAAAGCTCCATCTCACCAAACGGCACCTCCGGCGAAACATCCGTCATCATCAGTTTATTTACCAGGTAGCGCGCCGACGGGATATCGAGCATAAACATCATACTCCCCTCCACGTCCTGCTGTACTTCCAGAAAGATTCCGATTACCACTTCCTCCTCGGCACCGATCGCCTGCCCAAGGTCTGACACCTCGATCAATCTGATGTTGGGTACATTCATATCGATCTTCATTCCCAACATATTGGCGATGGCGGTGGTAGCATTGCCGGCACCGATATTGCCGAGTTCTTTTAATACGTCTAAGTACATGTTGTTTACGTCTTCTAAGGTCAAATTATCCACGCCGCTATATTCTCCTCTCAGATTAATTGTTCTATAATAAGGTAAAATAAGGGCGTCTACACATGCCGTTGCAGACACCCCTATGTCTATACTGTTTCCCCTACAACGGAATTGATCTCAAACAAAGAAATCAACTCCTCTCCATGAGTGCCGATACCATTGATAAATCTGCCTCTGTTGGTAACTTTTTCAATCTCATCCTCACTTAAAGTGACAACCTCTTTTACTTCGTCCACAATAATACCGATACAGCCTTTCTCCTCCAGCTTTAAAATGATAATCCTGCTGGCATTGGTGTAGATGTCGTCCTCAAGATTCATCTTGATACGGATGCTCATCACCGGCACCACTTCACCGCGAAGATTGATGACGCCTTTAAAATAATTCTGCGCTTTGGGAACCCGGGTAATCTTTTGCATACGGACAATATTATCCACATAGCTGATATCGATACCGTACTGCTCATTCCCCACCTTAACCACGATAAACTGTTTTCTCATCTTTTCTGCTGTATCCACTACTCGTAAATTTTCCATATGATTGCCCTCTCTATTCCATCAGTGCGTTGGCATCTAAGATCAATGCGACTTCACCGTCACCGAGAATGGTAGCGCCACTGATAAACTTCGTATTATTGATATATTTGCCAAGGGATTTGATTACGATCTCCTGCTGTCCGATCAGGTTGTCAACCACCAGACCTGTCAGGTTCTCGCCTTTCTTCACAATCACTACGGTAAGACTTTCCGGCTCTTTCTCTCTCGGCTCAAAATCAAGCACCTGATCCATGCGGACTAACGGAATGACTTTGCCGCGGATATGGATGACCTCCTCCGCCTCCACATACTTGATATCGCCCACCGGAATATCCTCGATATTATCAACGGAGCCAATGGAAATTGCATATTTCTCGTCGCGTATCTCCACCATCAATGCCTGAATAATGGCAAGCGTGAGCGGCAGACGCACCGTAAAGACGGTTCCGGATCCAAGCTCTGTCTTAACCTCGACATCACCGCCAAGCGCTTCGATATTGGATTTTACCACATCTAAGCCCACGCCGCGCCCGGAGATATCGGTAATCTTCTTCGCCATCGAAAAGCTGGGCAAAAACAGCAGATTGACAATCTCTTTCTGAGACATAAGGTTGGCCTGCTCTTCTGTGATAACGCCGCGGTCGATGGCCTTATTCTTTACGGCCTCCACATCAATACCGTTTCCGTCGTCGCCGACCTCGATAATAACGTTGTTGCCCTCCTGAAACGCTTTGAGGAAGATACTGCCGACCTCGGCTTTTCCTCTGGCAACACGCGTCTCGTTGTCCTCGAGGCCATGATCCGCGGAATTGCGCAGCAAATGCTGCAACGGGTCGCCGATCTGATCGACTACCGTGCGGTCGAGCTCGGTCTCCTCACCGGTCATATAGAGCTCCATCTTTTTGTCCAGTTTTCTGGACAAATCGCGGATCATACGCGGGAATTTGTTTACCACGCTCTCGATCGGCACCATGCGCACTTTCATCACAGACTCATGAAGGCTTGTGGTGATGCGCTCCAGATATTCGATCTGCTCGTGAAAGCCCTGGTTCTGGAATCCGCCGTTCTCCTGTGCGCCGATGGAAACCAGACTGTTTTTTGCTATGATAAGCTCGGATACCTGGTTCATCAATGCATCCAATTTTTCTATGTCAACGCGGACGGTCCTGTTTGTCACCGGCTTAGCGGCAGCCATTTTCTTGGTCGCCCCACCCTGGGCTTTGGAAGCCGGAGCAGCAGCCGTCTCTGCCTCCGCCGGCACTTCCGCCTTTTCGGGTTTCTCTGTCTCACTGGCAGCTGCCTCGGCCGCCTCCGCTTTCTCCTGCTTTTCGACAAGCGCAGCGTACTTGACTTCTTCGCCCAGCACCTCCTCAATCTCGGACACAGATCGTGCAGCATCTACGATCTTGTCATATTCTTCGTTGGTGGACATATAAAAACTAAAATCACAGTCAAAGTGCTCGTCCTCGATCTCCTGGGAGCTGGGACTATACACCAAAATCTCTCCATACTCCTCGACCGCCTTAAATACAAGAAAAGCTCTCGCCGCTTTCAACAGACATTCTTTTTGTATGTATATGGTCATGCCGTAGATGTGCAGACCGCTCTCCTCCGCCGCTTTGATCTTGTCTTTCTCGGAGTTGCTAAGCTCCACCTCAAGATACTTCCGCTCTTTGGCGTCCGCGGCATCCCCGCTCTCCTCCGCTGGCTTTTTCTCTTCCTTGGCAACAGCGGCAACCGGTTTTTCTCCGTTGGCAGCGGCAATGAAATCGTTCAGCTCTTTGATGATAATCTCATTGTCCTCCGTACCCTCGTCGGAGCTTGCCTTGATGTTTTCCTGATACCCTTCAATCGCGTCCAGACATTTGAACAGCAAATCTATCATCGCACTGTCCACTTCGATCTTACCGCTTCTGACCTCCTGAAAAACATTTTCCATGTCATGCGTCAAATGCTGCATGCGCTTAAACCCCATTGTGCCTGCCATGCCCTTTAACGAATGTGCGGAACGAAACACCTCATTGATGGTGTCCATATTGTCCGGCTCTTTTTCCAGAGTCATGATGCAATCACTCAGTGATTGCAGATGCTCGTTTGCTTCATCAATAAAGACATCCAAATATTGACTAACATCCATTCTACTGTACCCCCACATTTTTAGTAATCGATTGTGCAACTTCCGGCAACGGAACAACTTCGTCTACAATGCCCGTCTCCGCGATCGCCTTTGGCATACCGTAGACCACACAGGTCGCGGCATCCTCTGAGATCACATAGACGGATTTGTCTTTTGCCAGTGATAAAATTCCCTTGGTTCCGTCCGCCCCCATACCTGTCAAGACCACACACACAACCTGGTCATAGCCACAGCCGCGCAGCGAATCATACATGATATTGGCGCATGGACGCAAACCGCTGATGGGCGGCATTTCATTGAGCGATATCCTGTGGGTGGCGCCGTTTCTCTGCACCTCCATATGTTTTCCGCCGGGAGCGATGTAGACGATGCCCTTTTTAAGCACTTCGCCGTCCTCCGCCTCTTTCACCTGAATCGGACTGATGACATCGAGTCTTTCGGCCATTGACTTCGTAAATCCAACCGGCATATGCTGTACCAGTACCACCGGCGCATTGAGATCCTTTGGCAAAAAAGGAATAACGCTCTGCAATGCTTTCGGTCCGCCGGTAGAGCAGGCAATCGCAACAATCTTATTCCCGTTCCTGCCACCGGAACGGATGTTTGTCACCGGCGCTGACGGCCGCACTCTCTTCGACATGGCGGCAATCGGCACATTGGTTTCTTTTTTCAGAACCCCAGAAAGGACGCCCAGAAGATTATCCCGAAATCCGATTCCCTTTGCCTCTATGGCATTGGAGGGCTTGGGAACAAAATCCTCTGCTCCGAGCTCTAAGGCCGTCAACGTGATATCCGCATCCTGTACGGTCAGAGTACTGACCATAATCACAGTCGTCTTGATATTCTCCTTGCGCAACAGCTTTAACAGCTCAAGGCCATCCATTCTTGGCATCCTGATGTCAAGAACAACACCGTCATATGTAGTTGTTTTCAATTTTTCGTAAGCTTCCAGACCATCCCGACATGTGTCTGCTACCTGAAATGCCTCATCTGAGTTGATTATATCACATATAATCCTCCTCATGAGTGCAGAATCATCAACAACTAAAATGTTTTTCTTCATATTGTCATCCTTTTTCTATGCTATCCCTCTCGGTGCGAAGTCTTCTGCGTTCTTCTTCAAAAATATATCGGATAATTTCTTCCCGTATCTTATTGTCCTGCATACGGAACTTTACACGCGCCTCATACATAACACCCTTGGTATTCATGACTTTATAGCTGTCCACCACGTCTGCCACGAGATAATACTGGTTATCGCTGGTGGCATCCTTCAAATGCAGCTCCAAGAGCAGCACATCCGTATCGCGAATCACCCGCTCGGTGTGGAATCTTGTGCCGCCCCCGCTTAAATCCAGAAGAATTCCCACCTCGATCTTCTCGTTAAAATGTTCGTCCCTAAGGCTCCCAAAAATCTCATCCACGGTCTCCATCTGCGCCTCCGCCTCGGTCAATATAAAATAGCGCAAATCCAGCGTGCACGGATAGCGGAAAAACTCGCGGCGCTGAAACTTCTCAAGCGTGGACTTCAACTCCAGCTCCAGCAGATACATGTTGTCTTTTTTGTAGCGCTCTTTGATAATTCCCAATGCGCGGTACATGCCGCCGTTGGAGAAAAAGACAATCTCAAAGCGAATCCCCAGGGACAAAAGAACCAGACGTCCGCCCTCCGTCGGCATGGAAAGTAAAATATTTCCGTTTTCTGCAAAGTCCACTACCTGACTCTTATACGCTTTGACATTCTCTCTGGTCTTTTCATCTTTTTCCAACTTTTGTTTTACACGCATCTCTACTTTGTCGCCAAGGCGAACAATCTCAGAAAAATTCATATCGTTCTCTCCTTCTATCATTTATGTATCGATCTCTCTATCTACCTGCAAAAAACCAGGAAAGAAATTGTACAATTCCCCCATACATCCGGGCCTCATTACATTCGTTGTTGATCAGATTGGACGCCATCACCTCGAATGCCCGTGAGGCGTTGGCCTCCGGCACCTGGATGGAAACAATCTTCTGCTGGCGCACCGAACGGTCGAGCGCCATGTCGTAGGGTATCATTCCCATATAATCCACCCGCCCGCTCAAAAACTTTGATACAACGGAACTGAGCTTGTCGTAAACATTTTTGCCCTCCTGCGAGGAGGTAACCTTATTGGCAATCACTTTAACGGAAGTTCGCTCCCGCCTGAAATTGGGGTTGTGATATAACGTTTTGAGCAGAGAATAGGAATCTGTCAGCGAACTCGGCTCCGGTGTCGTCACCAGCAGTACCTCAGAACTCGCCATCACAAACTCCAGCACATTATCCGCAATACCGGCGCCGGTATCGACCAGGATCACATCCGCAATCTCGTCGAGCTCACGCAGGCTCTTCACAAGATACGCAATCTGGTCGCTGGACAGATTGTTCATGCCAATCACGCCGGAACCGCCGGAAATAAACCCGACCCCCATCGGCCCCTCTGATATAATATCACGAATATTTCTTCCGCGATAGATCAAATCACTTAAATTATATCGCGGCACGGAGCCAAACATGACTTCTACATTGGCCAAACCAAAATCCGCGTCAAAAATCAGCACACGCTTTCCCATCTTTTTGAGCTGCACCGCTAAATTGACCGCGATATTTGACTTTCCTGCACCGCCCTTACCGCTGGTTACTGTTATCACTCTGGCATTCGGCTTATGATTCTGATTTTTAATTTTGATGACATTTCTAAGCTTTTCTGCCTGGTCCATTCGTCAACTGCCTCCCAGCAACTGCTTTACAATCTTTTGCGTATCAAACTGCTCGATGTCATCCGGCACATTCTGACCGGCCGTCATGTACGACAGGTCGGCGCCGGAGTATAGTTTGATATTTAAAATGTTTCCATATGTCGTAGTCTCATCCAACTTTGTAAAAATCAATTTATAGTCCGCAATCTCTTTATAGATATCTGCAATCTCCAGCAGATCACGATACTTTATGGTTGCACTGACAACCAGATAGACTTCTTTCTCATATTGTTCGTCCAGGCCGTCCATCAGGCGCTTCATATCTTCCCGCTGCCCCTCATTGCGATGGGAAAATCCCGCCGTATCGACGAACACCAGATCGTAATCGTTTACCCGCTCGATCGCCTGATTCATCTCCTCGGCAGAATAGATAATGCTCATCGGCACGTCCAAAATATTGGCGTAAACCCGCAACTGCTCCGTCGCGGCAATCCGGTATGTGTCGGCAGTCATAAACGCCACCTTTTTACTGTAATCGACCTTATATTTTGAGGCAATCTTGGCAATGGTCGTGGTCTTTCCCACACCCGTGGGGCCGATAAAAAATATAATCTTGGGTTTCTTGCCGCTAAGCTGGATGCCGCGCGCCTTGCCCAATTTTAATATCATCTTCTGGTAGACATTGGATAAGATATAATCGACACTGCTCCCGTTATGGAGTACTTTCTCGGCCTCGTCCATGATCTGGTTGACATAGACCTCATTGACCTCATTCTCCAACAGCGTCCGATATAACATTTTGATGAACTGAAAGCTTTCCGTGTTCGAGGCCGCAGGCGGCGTCACCCGCTCCACCGGCTCCGGTATTTTTCTGGTCTCTTCACTCGAAAACTGCTTTTCCAAGATATTCGACAAATTTTCCAAACGCCGCTCTAATCCCTCATTGTTACTGTTCATCACACTCTCCCGCGCCGCTGTCTGCGGCATAGCCCCCTGTAAGGGCTCCGAAACGGCGGCGACCGGCGCCTCCTGGGATTTTTGCATTGCGCTGTTTAGCGCCGCCTGCTGTAATCTCCCCTTCTCTGCCTGCTCGGCGCGCTGGTAAGACGCGCTGCGCCGCTCTTGCAGCTGAGAAATCGGAATGGATTCGTCGGCGGCAAGATTGATTCCCTTTTTTTCATGCAGCTTCATCGGTGCATTGATTGCATCCTGCGGATTATACAAGCGTTCCCGCTCCTCCATCGCTGCGGTTACCTCAAACACAGAATTCTTAAAGACCTTAAACGGTCCCTTGGGCTTGATCTCTTTTACATTCATAATGACGGCACTCGCGCCAAGCTCTTCTTTTGCCTTTTCGATTGCCTCTTCCTTGGTGTTGCCCTGATATTTATTAATGGTCATGATATGTCACCATCCCTACTGATTGTAATTCGATGTTTGATTCCACTTCATTATAAGATACCACAATTAGGTCTCTGAAATACTCTTCTGTCAATTTTTTGAAATACATTCTGACAATTGGAGACGTGATGACGATAACGCTCTTGCCCATATTTTCCAGCTTTGCCGCTTCTGACTCCACAGAATTGACAATGGCCTTTGTCTTGTCGGGGTCTAACGTCAGATATGCCCCCTGCTCCGTCTGTTTTACTGAGGACATAATATCCTGCTCGACTTTTGGGTCCAAGGTGATGACACTTGTCGTCTCATTGGCCGGGAAGTATTTGCTGGAAATCGCGCGCTTGAGATTCTGGCGCACATATTCCGTCAATACGTCCGTATCTCTTGTAGCCGAGGCATGATCCGCCAGCGTTTCAAAGATACTGAGCAGATCGCGGATAGAGATACCCTCGTCCAAAAGATTCTGCAATACTTTCTGCACCTCGCCAAGACCGAGCATCTTTGGCACCAGCTCGTCCACAAGCACAGGATTGCTCTCTTTCAAATTGTTGACAAGGTTCTGCACATCCTGTCTGGTGAGCAGCTCTGCAATGTGGGACCTGATCACTTCGGTCAGATGCGTCGCGATGATGGACGGCGGATCTACCACCGTGTATCCAAGGCTCTCGGCGCGCTCCCTCTGCGTCTCGGTAATCCAGATCGCCGGCAGATGGAACGACGGCTCAAACGTCGGGATACCGGTGATCTCCTCCTCCACGTATCCCGGATTCATCGCCATATAATGGTCAAAGAGAATCTCACCCTCCGTCACTTGAATCCCTTTTATCTTAATAATATACTGGTTCGGATTGAGCTGAATATTGTCGCGCAGGCGGATAATCGGCACCACCGTACCGAGCTCCAGCGCAATCTGCCGCCGTATCATAACGACACGGTCCAGCAGATCGCCGCCCTGGTTGACATCCGCGAGCGGAATGATACCATATCCAAACTCCAGCTCGATCGGGTCCACCTGAAGCAGGGAAACCACGTTCTCCGGCTTGCGTATCTCTTCCGCCTCGGTCTCCGCCATGGCGACCTCCTCCTCGATACTCTCGACGCCGATCGACTTGTCCACACTCTTTCCTACGATAATAAACACCAGTCCATAGATGAGGAACAAAAATGTATTGAGCGGCGTCAGAAAACCGAGCATCATCAGAGCCACACCGACGATATAGAGCACCTTCGAGATACCGAACAGCTGTCCCACCAGCACATCGCCAAAGTCGGCCTCCTTAGAACCCTTGGTCACCAGAATACCGGTGGCGAGCGAGATACAAAGGGACGGAATCTGGGAACAAAGGCCGTCACCGATCGTTAAGATACCGTAATGCTGCAGGGCATCCACCGCCTCCATACCGCCGCGCGTGACACCCATAATCGTCCCGCCGATCACATTGATAAACGTGATGATCAAACCTGCGGTTGCGTCTCCTTTTACATACTTGGTAGCACCGTCCATGGAACCGAAAAATGCCGATTCCTCCTGAATCTTATTGCGTCGCTCAATCGCCTCTTTGTCCGTGATCGCACCGGTATTCAAATCGGCGTCGATCGCCATCTGTTTACCGGGCATGGCATCCAGGGTAAAACGCGCCGTCACCTCAGACACACGCTCGGAACCTTTATTGATTACAATAAACTGAATCAAAACCAGAATAATAAAGACAATCACACCTACGATAATGTCATTGCCGCCCACGAACGTACCGAACGTCGCAACGATATTTCCGGGATCACCGGTGGTAAGAATCAATCGCGTGGAGGATACGTTCAAAGATATCCTGAAAATGGTTGTGAACAATAACAGCGTCGGATAAAAGGACAGATCTAACACCTCTTTCACAAACAGTGTGTCAAAGAGTACGATCAATCCTATGGAAATGTTTAAAGCCAGCATTACATCTAGCAGAGTGGAGCTAACGGGCACTATTAAAAATATAATTGCAGCCAGAAGATAGATCGCCACACCTATATCCGCTTTCTTCATGCCATTTCCTCCTTACTTAACTTATCTAATGTTTATTATTATACACCATAGCGAGGATTTCCGCTACTGCCTGATATAACTCCGGCGGTATTTCGGAACCGATATCCACATTTGCATACAGCATCCGAGCCAGCGGCTTATTTTCAACAATCTGGATATTATGCTCCTTTGCGGCCTCACGGATTCTCTGCGCAAGGTGGTCCTCACCTTTTGCCAGCACAACCGGCGCACGCTGCTTCTCGGCGTCATACTTGACTGCCACCGCAATATGCGTCGGGTTGGTGATCACGACATCCGCTTTGGGCACATCCTGCATCATACGTCTGGCCGAAGCCTCACGCATACGCTGTCTCTGTTTGCCCTTGATCTGCGGATCTCCCTCTGTGTTCTTGTACTCATCTTTGACCTCCTGCTTGGTCATCTTCATATCCTCGTTAAAACGATATTTTTGAAAGACCCAGTCGGCAATACCAATCACGAGATACACAATGCTGATTTTTAATCCGGTATCGAGAATAATGTCACCGCACATTGCAAGCGCCTGATTGAGATGGATATCATACAAAATAAATATATCGTTTGCCTTATCCTTAATAGAAGTATAAGTGATAATGGCAATCAAAACAATCTTTAAAATGGATTTTAACAGTTCAAACAGAGAATCTTTTGAAAAAATACGCTTAAATCCATTGACCGGATTGAATTTATCAAATTTGGGCTTCATCGGTTTGGCGGAGATTTTCCACCCGACCTGTACAATACTGATGATCAGCGTGATGGCAAAACCGAAGATAAAAAACGGCGCCACGAGCACGAGCATCTTCTGTATAACTACCAAAAACAGGCTGGAAATCGCCTGTGTGGACAAATCTTTTGCATTGATACTGATAAAATCGGGTATCATATTGAATACATAGTGAAATACTTCCAAAAAACCGGTGCCGACGTTGCCAATAAATATCTTTAACACCAGAAAAAGGACAATCAAAGAAAAAGCAGCCGTCAACTCCTTGCTTTTTGCGACCTTGCCGTCCTCCCGCGCCTCGCGGAGCTTTTTGGCTGTCGCCGGCTCTGTTTTCTCGCCGCCCGGTCCGTCCTTGGCAAACCATTGTAGATTATATTTTATTAGCAATTCTTTTCTCTGTCTCAACTCAATACAATCCTTTTATCACGGAAACCATCATCCGCTGGATCTCCCTGAAAATAAAATTACCCACATCGCCCAACAGCACGGAGGTAATAAACAGTACGGCAAATCCCAGCACAATTTTCATCTGCATACCGACCGCAAAGATATTCATCTGCGGCGCCACCTTTGCCATGATACCAAGAATACAGTTTAGTATCATAATACAGACAAAAATGGGGAGTACGATACGAAATGCAATGACAAACATATCCCCCATAAAATTAGTCATCGTCGTCATCAGGCTGTCCCAGCGAAAAATTTGTCCGTTGACCGGAATCACTTTAAAACAGTCCATGATTGCCCGCAGGACATAGTGGTGCATATCCGTGGCGAGAAACAGCAGCAAAATAAAATAGTTATACAGATTACCGCTGATCGTAACCTGGGAATTGGTGCTGGGATCAAACATGGTTGCCATAGATAACCCGATATCCATATCAATGATATTGCCTGCAAATAAAATAATGGAATTACAAATGTTGGCAGCTAGTCCTATCATCAACCCTGTAATTCCTTCTTTTAACACAATCAGAGCATATCCAATCATCCCGGTATATTCTACCTGTGACATATCAATCATGCCGCCGACTAAAATGGAAACAAATACCGACAACCCGATTTTCATTCTGGACGGCACCCCTCTCTGATTAAAAGGAGGAGCGATAAACAGAAAACTGGCTATGCGCACGACTATTAATAGAAATTTTTCAAAATCGTATAACGAAAACGTAACATTGACCATATGTCATCCTAACGAATATAGGCCGCGAAATTTGACCATAACCTCGTCATATATTCAACCAGATTATTCAAAATCCACGAGCCAAACAACATCAGCCCCAAAAACACGCAGATGATCTTGGGCACAAATGTGAGCGTCTGCTCCTGAATAGAGGTAACCGTCTGAAAGATACTGACGATTAATCCCACTACCAAAGACACCAACAATAACGGTATGGACGTAATTAAAATCGTATAGAGTGCTTCACGCACAATATCAAGAACCTCACCCTGTGTCATATCCTCACCTTCTTCACTGTCAGCTCCGCCGTCAATAGAACGTTCGCATCAAACTGCCAATCACCAGATTCCAACCGTCTGCCATAATAAACAGCAAAATCTTAAAGGGCAGCGAAATGGTCGTCGGCGGTAGCATCATCATACCCATAGACATCAGCACCGAAGCCACAACCATGTCGATGACGATAAACGGGATATAGATGACAAATCCCATAATAAAGGCATAACGCAGCTCACTCAGTATAAATGCCGGTATCAGCATCACCATCGGAACCTCTTCCTCCCTGTTATAGGATTCCCCTGCGATATCAATAAACAGCGCCAGATCCTTATCAAGCGTCTGTCCCTCCATAAACGTGCGAAGCGGCGCTTCGGCCTCCTCCATCGCCTGTTCAAATGTGATCTCACCATTGTCAAGCGGCACAATCGCTTTCTCGTTGATCTCCTGAAACGTGGGCCACATAATGAAAAAAGTCATAAACAAAGCAAGACCAATCATCACCTGATTGGGCGGAGAGCTCTGCGTACCAATTGCTGTACGGACAAAATGCAGTACGATAATAATGCGGGTGTAAGACGTCAACATAATCAGCAAAGACGGCGCCAGCGCAATGATCGTGAGTACTAACAAAGCGCGCACCGGTGTTGACAGCGACCCCGTATCGTTATTGTAGTTGACGGAGAAACCATTCGTACTATCACTTTTGGCATCCAACAATCCTTCATTTTCAGCGGGCGGCGTCAACCCTTCAATCCCCTGCAGATCGCCGGACGCTGCGTACACCTGGGTATGAAACCCCATAAAAATCAATGCCGACATAAAAATAAGCACAGCCGCCAGAAATGATATTCTACAATATGCTTTTTTTAATCTTGTCATAATATTCCTTTGCACTTAATCCTTCTTTTTCGGGAAGCGCTCCTTTACCTTGGATAAAATCTCCTGAAAGCTTTCCGTTTTTAAAACGCTCTCCGAATGATCCACAGACAACGACGAAATCTGTTCTGCCGTCAGCTGTGTCAAGAGACTGACTTCGTCCTTGCCGACAGCAATCACAAGATACACGTCGCCTGTTTTGATAATCTGAATAAATTTGTTGTTCGCTATTCTGGCTGTCTCGACCACCTCGATATTACGTCCTGTCATCTGCCCTTTCTGATAACCAGCCAGCCACCTCGTCACGATATATGTGATAAAGAGGACAAACAAAAAAATAAGTAAAACACCGACGAGCTGGATAAAACTGCTCAAAGAAGAACTAAGCAATATATGTTTAACCAACTACTTTCTTTACGGCTTCGAGTACGCGCTCTGCCTGGAACGGCTTCACGATAAAGTCTTTTGCCCCTGACTGGATTGCCTCGATTACCATCGCCTGCTGTCCCATAGCGGAACACATAATGATATTTGCGCTGGCGTCAATCTCTTTAATTTTCTTCAGAGCCTGAATACCATCCATCTCCGGCATGGTAATATCCATCAATACCAAATCCGGCTTTGTCTCGGGATATTTCTCTACCGCAATCGCTCCATTCTCTGCTTCAGCAGCAATCTCATAACCGTTCTTGGTCAGAATGTCCTTAATCATCATTCTCATAAATGCTGCATCATCACAAATCATTATCTTTGCCATAATATTCTCTCCTATTCCTTTACATTTTTCTTGGTTTTTGGACTATTTTACTATCTCAGTAATACGGATACCATAGCTCTCTTCTATGATGACTACCTCGCCCTTGGCAACGTATTTCCCGTTTACTAACACGTCAATTGGTTCACCAGCGATACGATTTAATTCTATAATAGTTCCTGGTGCAAAATCAAGGATTTCTTTTATGGATTTTGAAGTTCTTCCAAGCTCCACCGTCACCTCAAGGGGCACATCCATAATTAAATCGATATTTTCCGGCCCGAAGCCCATCGGCATGTTGCCCGAAAAAGCCTGAAACTGTGCAGGCTGCACGTTTACCTGTTGTCCATACATCTGTGACATATCCATCCCCATCATCGGCTGACCCATCATCGGCTGTCCCATCATCATCGGCTGACCCATAGGCTGTTGCGGCATCGGCTGTGGTGCCGGCATCGGCTGCGGCGCTACGGCCGGGGCCGGCTCTTTTTTTCTCGCTCCTGCGGTAGAATTTGTATCTTCCTCCATATTCTTTGAGACACTCGAGCACATCTCTTTCGCGAAAGATACCGGATACAACTGCATAATCTCACTGTCGATCAGGTCTCCAATTTCCATCCGGAAAGAGATCTTGACAAACTCTCCCGACAAAAACTCGTCGATCGTACTCTCATCGACCGTATCCTGCAAATCAACCAGATCGGCAGTCGGCGGACTGATATCGATCACTTTATTTAACATGGATGATAACGACGTGGCCGAAGAACCCATCATCTGATTCATGGCCTCACTGATGGCGCTCAAATGCAATTCTCCAAGCTCCTGTTCGGTGTTTGTACCGTCACCGCCCATCATCAAATCCGTGATAATCTTTACATCATTTTCCTTTAATACAAGGATATTGCTGCCATCCAGACCTACCGTATACGCTATGCGGATAAACACACATGGGCGTTCGTAGGCGTCGCATATATCACTCCAAGTTGCAAATGATACTACCGGTGTGGAAATCTCTACCTTTCTGTTTACCAGAGAAAACAAGGTAGTAGCTGCTGTTCCCATACTGATATTGCCAATCTCACCGATGGCGTCCTTCTCATCACTGCTCAGTAATTCCCCAACAGACGCAGACGTCGTCTCGTCATCGCCGGAACTATTTAACAGAGCATTGATTTCTTCCTGGGACATTACTCCTCCATCCATTCTACTGCTCCTCTCTAATTACTGATGTAATTCTTACTGCATAATTGTCACCGGAAGCGCCCGGCAGCGCAGTAAACTTTCGCAAATTACCAACAAATATATTTAACTCCTCATTTACCTTGGTATCTAAACGTATAATGTCACCTAACTGCAAACCGATGAAATCGTTTACCGATATGCTGCTGTTGCCGAGCACCGCTTTGATCGGCATCGGCGCCTTGGAAATCAAAGCCTCCACCGTATCCGTATAAACTTTCTCATCCTTATCCTGCAAACTCGAATACCAGTACTTGGTATTTAACTTATCCATAACGTCTTCCAGCGTCATATACGGAAGACAGATATTGATGAGACCCTCCACATCGCCAATCTTAATGTTCAATGTCAGAAGCGCGATCATCTCAGTCGGGGATATAATCTGCGCATACTGCGAATTCGTCTCGATACGCTCCAGACGCGGTGTCAATTCATGCACACTGCTCCACGGCTCGATCAAAAGCTCCACGCAGACATTATAGATTCGCTCGATAATCAGCAGCTCGATCTCGGAAAACTCACGCACTTTATCAAGCGGTGTTCCAATACCGCCCAACATCCGGTCTACAATCGAATAACCGATATTATTTGCCATCTCGATAATAATACTGCCGGAGAGAGGCGCAAAATTGACAATCCCCAGCAGTACCGGGTTCGACAACGCGTTGGAGAACTCAGAATAGGTGACAGCCTCCGAACTCATCACTTCCACCTGCACAGACTTTCGCAAATAAACCGGTAAATTGGCTGATAACAGCCGCCCATAATGTTCAAAAATAATCTCAAGCGTGCGCAAGTGCTCTTTCGAGAACTTAGCAGGACGTGCGAAATCATAATTTTTTATTTGTTTTTCTTTCTTTTCTTCGATATTTTCCACATCGAGCTCACCGCTGCTCAACTGTTTCAATAATCGATCAATCTCATCCTGCGATAAGATATCACTCATCCTTTTTCACCACCCAATCGCGTCTCATGTATGACTCTTATTCTGCATTTACACTTGAGAAATTGACACCTACGATAAAATCTTTCCCTTCAAACATAGACTGCATCGAGGAAAGAATCTCTTCCTTTACCGCCTTATGGCTGTCGGCTTTAAACTCGTCTATCGTATAGTTAGCCACTATGGTGTTGATCTCATTGCGGATAATCGTCTCTTTCTCTGCCAAGCCCTCGCTTCCCTTGTATGTGGAGTAAGCATCGCTCTTTGTATTCAGCGACAATCCCACGGAGAAGATTGCATAATGGTCTTTCTCATCGCCCTCGACAGGCTTCAGAGAAACCGTGAAATTATCTGCAATATTATATACTTCAATATCCGCAATCGGAACCTGTGTGAGATCCTTGTTCTGCCCGCCTTCCAGTTCCAGATCAATAGCCGAGCACACCTCGTCGATGAGCGCGTTTGATTTCTTGGTCTGCGGAATCACCGTAAACACAAGAATAGCCGTTAAAACAAGATTTGCCAAAACCAGTGTAAGTATAAGTACCGATATCAGATTCTTTTTCATATGCTTTCCTTCCTATTCATTAACATTGTCATTTAGATTAGAATAATATGAATTATAGATTTTGATCTCAACGCGCCTGTTTCTCGCTCTTCCCTCCGGGGTGCCGTTGTCGGCGATTGGAAGATATTCTCCCCTTCCCGAAGACTTAAAATGAGCCGGTATAATATCCGTCACTTCCCGCAGATAATCCGTCACGGTTAAAGCCCTGTACATCGAGAGGACATTGTTATCCTCATATTTGGATGAGTGTATCGGGACATTATCCGTATGTCCTTCCACCTCAATGACATTCTCGCTGTATATGCCGATCACCTGACCGATCTTCGCAATCAGGTCATATGCCTCGGAGCGCAGCTCGGACTTTCCCGAATCGAACAGCAGCGCACCGTTCATATTGATGATCACATACTCTGCATTGAAGTCGACTTCTACCTTATCCTGCAGGCCATGCCACTCGACCTGCTTCTCAATCTCCTCCGCCATCTCCTCGGACTCTTTTAACGCCTGCTCCTCATACTCCTCCATAAGCTCCTGGTTCGCTTCCAAGTCATTGGACTCGGTATCGGCCGTGTTGGCCTCCTCATAATAGCTGTCAAGCATTTCCAACTGACTGACCCCGGAGGAAATCATCATGCCGTCGCTGATCGAAGCGCCGCCCGCCGGCAAAATGCTGAATGCGCTCTGTAAAGATGCCACCACTTTCTGAAACTTTTCGGCATCCACGCTCGACATGGCGAACAGCAAAACGAAGAAGCAGAGCAACAGATTCATCAAATCGCTGAATGTCGCCATCCACGCAGGGGAACCCTTTGGCGGGTCTTCCTGTTTCTTTCTCGCCATTTACTCTTCACCGCCTTCATTGGCTCCTGTACGCTGTGACGGAGCTAAGAATGATTTCAATTTTTCTTCTATCACACGTGGGTTCTCTCCCGCCTGTATCGAGAGAATACCTTCCACCGTAATTTCCTTAATCTGCATTTCCACTGCGTTGTTTGCGCTGAGCTTTGATGCGATCGGATTACACAGCCAGTTCGCAATCAGAGAACCGTACAATGTCGTAACCAACGCAACGGCCATGTTTGGCCCGATCGATGCCATATCGTCCAAAGCTCCAAGCATCAGAATCAAACCGATCAGGGTACCGATCATACCCCAGGCAGGGCCAAGCTCCGCCCACTTTTCCCAAACACCGATACATTTTTTATGTCTCGCCTCCACACAGGAAAGATCTGTATCCAAAATCCCTCTCACCAGCTCGGGGTCGGTACCGTCGACCACCAGCATAATGCCCTTCTTTAAGAAGTCATCTTCAATACCGTTGGCCGCCTCCTCCAACGCCAAAAGCCCTTCCTTTCGCGCCGTGTTGGCCAATTCTATAATATGCGTAATCACTTCTGAAGGGTCCTGTACGGTGCTTTTAAAGAACAGTTTGATCGCCTTTAATCCGTTGAGGAAGTCCGGCAGCTTGTTAGAACCGAGCGTACCGGATATAGAACCACCGATTGTAATAATGACAGACGCAGTATCCCACATCGCCTTCAAACCGCTGGGGCCGGCATTAGAAATTACCCCGACCAAAAACATTGCCACACCAAGTAAGATACCCAATAAAGAAGCTATATCCACTTCATCCACCTACCAATCTCATTTTCTCTGACATAAAATGTAAAATTAGTCAGACTACCACATAAAATAGTCTCTCCGTATGATTTTACTAAATTTCTCTCTACTTGTCTACTTTCTTTTACAAATTTTTTTGCTTCCGCTATCAAAAAACAAAAAATCCGTGCAGCCTGTTCCATATCCTGTATGTTTGAAACAGGCTACACGCAGATTATACCACATATAGTAGAACGTGTGAATACATTTTACTATATATTTTATTTTAAAAATGTCAAAAGATTACCGCTTCAGATTGACAAGCTCCTCAAGCAGCGTGTCGGATGTCGTGATGACACGCGAATTTGCCTGGAAACCACGCTGTGTGATAATCATCTGTGTAAACTCTGTGGAGAGATCTACGTTTGACATCTCCAGCTCGCCAGACGTCATCTTGCTTCCGTCCGCTGAAATCTCAATACCGATACCGTCGAAATCACCAGAGTTTAACGTCGTCGTATAACAGTTGTCTCCCACTTTCTCAAGACCGGACGCGTTGGCAAACTGCGCCACTGCGATCTGTCCCAAAAGCTCGGTGTTGCCGTTGTCGTATGTACCAAAGATCTTGCCGCCGTTGTCTACGGAAAGACCGATCAACGCACCTAGCTTCTTACCTTTTCCAGTCGTACCGTCAAGCATACCGGAATCCATGCCCGCCGTAGATTTTCCAAGGTTATTGGAATCTTTCAGCTGAGAAAAGTCAATGGAAATATTGGCAAACTGATCGCCGAACAGATTCATGTTGAGCGATACCGCATCGGCCCCCTGGCCGCCGCGCGTGCCCACGCCCTGGAACGTACCGTCCCCTGTGCTGAAGTTAATATCATAATTGATGGTATCGCCCGTGATTATCAGCTCACCCTTTGAACCGAAACCAACATCAACGCTATCATCATTTTGGATTTTTTCCAGCATGGTGTCGCCGATATTTTGATAAACCTGTTTCAGGTTATAGGTGGTCTCGGGATTGCCGCCATCCGTAAATACTTTTCGCGTCCTATCCCATGTAAGCGGGTTCTGCTGCGGATCGTTGCCCAAATGCACGCTGCCGTCCGAGGCCAGGCAGAATCCTTTATTTACCTTGTCATAAGTGCCAATCACCGCGTCCTGATTTAAAGAACCGAACAGCTGCTGCAGCGCCGGCGTTGCATTTTCCGCCTTGGGATCGTAGAATGTCGTCCCGTCGCTGTTTAAAATCTTTTCCAGCTCCACGGTATACTGCCCCTTGGTTCCAGTCGACTTGATCGCAAAGCGCGCTGTGTAGGAATATCCCAGATTATCATAGAATGTCAAGGTATTGTACAGACCAGTATCGCTCATCACATCGGGATCATTGCGGTCCAATACGCCCGTGCAGATACCGTTCGTCGTACACTCAGGCGGTGAGGTGAGATTCTCCGTCGCCATAATCTGAAGCGGAGATACTGTATCCTTCTTGATCTGCTGTGTTTCCGGGTCTACCTGCCATCCCATTACCGTGTAACCGGTGGATGTCATACAGAGATTGCCCGCACCGTCGACATAGAACGAACCGGAACGGGTAAAGAGATTCTCTGAACCGTTGTTTACTACGAAAAAGTTGGTAGAGTTTGCATCCGTCAGACGGATATCAAACGGGTCTCCGGTGGACTCAGCCGCACCGGACGAAGTGATCGTGATCTTCGTGGATGCCATACCCACGCCGAGACCAATCTGTTTTTGGTTCACACCGCCGGTTCCCATCTCCTGGTTTGCACCGGACGCCTGCGAAGTGGTTTGGTATAAGATATCCTGGAATGTTGTCTTGGATGCTTTAAATGCTACGGTGTTGACGTTGGCGATATTGTTACCGATAACGTCCATCTTTGTCTGATGGGTCTTCAAACCAGACACCGCAGAGTACAATGATCTCATCATAAGTCAAGTGACCTCCTAATAATTATGCTATCGTGCTGTATTCCCCTCTATCAGTCAGAGAATAATGCGCTTCCTTAAAAAGGTCCAGCTACATAATTACAGCACCATCAATGTTTGTGTAAATGTTATCGTCTGCACCCGCCCGATCCATTGCCGTCACCACCGTCTTATTCGGCACATTGACAATAAACGCAAGGGAATCAACGATAACAAGTGATTCTCGAATTCCTTTTTCGTCTGCCTTTATCACGCCGGTCTCTAAACGCTCGCTCTGCTCTTCGGACAAACTGATATTTCGGTCTGCCAGCCGCATCGCGGCATGTTTGGAAAACTTAAGCGCCAAGCTTCCGGTAACATCCTGTTTCCGTTTTAAAATCTCTTCAAAGGATACTCCCTGGGATTGTGGCATTTCACTGGGTTTGCCAGTCAAATATCTGTCAGCTGCCTGCTCGATAGAAACAAACTGGTTACTGATCTTATTCATATTCCCATCCTCCCTTATTTTGTCTCGGTAGTTCCCCCTGAACCCTCTGCTCCGCCGGTTCCTTCTCCTCCACCGGAACCTTCTGTTCCTCCTGTGCCTTCTGTTCCGCCGGAACCTTCTGTTCCTCCTGTGCCTTCCGTCTCGTCTTTATCGCCGCCCGAACTGTCACCAACCAATTTGTTGGCCTGTTCTAACAGTTCATTGTATTTCTTCAAGGTATCCGAACTGATATACTGCTTTTGGTAAGCGCTCAGACTCTGATATACCGTTGCAAGTTTCTTGACTGCATCCACATCTTTCACCGTAAGCTTTGACGGATCAGGCAGTTTCGCCACGGCCGCCTCAAATGCGCTCGCCAGTGTGACTGCTTCCATATAATCTCCATCAATTACCTGATATACATCTGACACGGAGTACTTGTTGCCGTTGATATACAGGTACTGCTGACCGTTATCGTACTCCACATAATCCACATAACCCTCGGCCACATTGATGCCGTTCGTTCCGGAATCTTTAATGAGGACATATTTGCCGACCAAATCATTTGCCATGCTGCTCTGCAAAGCGTCCTGCATATTTAAAGTCGCCTCCACCTGGGAGAACGTTGCCAGCTGTGCTACATAGTCTGTATTGCTCGTCGGTTCCAATGGGTCCTGATACTGCATCTCGGCACAGAGTAACTGTAAAAATTGGTCGTAACCAAGTTTTCCTTTCTCCTCGGCCTCTTTTTCTTTCTCGGATGCTATCTTATCGTTTTGAATGGTACCATCCTGTACAGGTGCTATCAATGCCATGTTTTCACTCTCCTTTCATGTTGCGGCCCGCTAAGCCGTAAAATCTATGGAATTGCCGTTGTCCGCCATGATTCTGGCTACCAGAGCCTCCTCCTCGGACATCAGGCCGCTAAGGCCGTCCAGGTCATCCATATCGTTTAAATTGATCCTGCGGTTTGTCCTAGTGTTCTTTTCCCGCTCCTGTGCCTGCTGTTCCTCCTGCTTGGCCTGCTGTTCAAGATTGTGCTCAAACGCATGCGGCTCCGCCGAAATCTCAACCGCCTCCACCTTGATGCCTGCCTGGCTCATATTAACTTTCAGGTCAGCCATCTGCGCTTCCAACGCTTCACGCACCAGTTCATTTTGCGTATAGATCTTGGCTGTCACATTGCCTTCCCGTGAGGTCAGCTCCAAATACAGCTTTCCAAGGTGTTCCGGGTTGAGCTGCATCTCTAAGGTAGTGGCGCGCTCTGCGGTGTGCAGCTGTGTGAACTCCACGATCTGACGGATTACATCTGCCGTGTTGATCGGATTGGTGTAACCTGACATCTGCCCGGTCTGCTCCGGGACAAACGATACGCTGTTGTCCATATTTGCCGCCGCAGCCGCATGTACTTCGTGTCCTGCGTGCTGCGCCGCCTGGCCGAATGTCTGTTTTTGCCGCCCCGCAAAATCTCCCTGATCTAAGAGCTGTTCCCCGTCATTGTCCACGGAGACTACGGTCTTCACCAGCGCGCTCTCCACGCCCGCATCCTCGTCGGAACCTGCTGGCTCCTCTGCCATGGGCTTTATCTCGGACTTCATCTCCGCGGCTCTGTTCTCCAAAACGTCTCCCTCTTTGCCCGCAAGCTCAGCCTGCGCTCTGTCGGGGCGCTCCTTTGTCACAGGCACGGCGTTCTCCGCCGCCTGCTGTTCGGATTGCGTAAGCACGGTCTCCTCCTGCGCCAAGCCATCCGCGGCTTCCTCCGTATCCGGTATGATCGGAATCTCTTCCGGCGCTGTGACTGCCTGCTCCGGCAACTGTACGCCGGACGCATCTGTCAAAAGATCACAAAGATGCTCCGCCGGTATCTGAAGCTTTTGCGCAAGCTCCGCCGTAAGACTGCCCACCTCCTGCATCAACTGCAGAAAGTCTGCGTGGAACAGGACGTCTCCCACATCGTCCGCACCGATCAATCCCGCCGTGAGCGCGGCAAGATTAGCCGGATTTGCAAGATCAAGCACGCCCAAGCCCAACTCTGCCATCACGGCTTCCAGTTCCTCTTTTGTCACGCCAAGGCGGTCACAAATGGCCTCTTTTACTTCCTGGCCGTATGCTTCCACTTCCTCAGCAGCCATCTTTTGGTCTGGAGTGGTCTGTCTCTCTTCACAGGTCGCTACCCTGGTGTGTTGGTGTGAATAACGGTCATATTCCGACGCGTCCATTTTCACTGGCTCCTCTGTCTTTCCCACCACATCCGTATTCGTCTCTGCCGGCCCCGCCGATACCATCTGGTTTAACTGCGAAGACATCTGCTGCATACAATTTGCAAAGGCTTCGTCCAGCTTCTCCTTTTTGGTATCCACGCCGGCAGCGGCATTGCCCTGTGGCAGCATGCGATTAAACGCTGCTATTGTGGTACTTCCCAATGTTGCTCCTCCTTTCTTTTCTTAATTATATTATAAAAAGCTGCTGCTTCTTATAACCAAACATATTAAGGTTTCATAATTTCTGTCACTTTCGCTGCCGTCTCCGCGTCCATTTTCCCTAAAATATCGGCTCTCGACTGTTCATCCATCTCTTTTAATATTCTGGCGACCAGCTTGAGGTTCTTCGTCATGGTATTGAAGATCGCCGCCGCTTCCTTCGGCTTCATGTTGGCGTATGTATTGACATAGCTCTTAATCTCGTCATCCGCCTCCGTCTGTTCTACCACCTGGCGATAAATCACCTCGGCGGTCGCAGGGTCGATACTCTCATAAAACTCTTTATATTGTTCTATATCGGGCGCCTGATCGGAAAAGACAACCTCCTCGTAGAACTTTTGCTTCTCCGCCTCAAAGGCCGCCTCCTCTTGTTTATATCGCTGTAGCTCCGCCGCCTGGCTCTCCAGTTCGGCAATATAGGCGGCATTGTCCGTGGACGTATTCTGCGCTTCGGCCAGGGCGATCTCCAGGGCCTTGATGCGTTCCACCGCTAAATCCATGGAATCGAACGCGTATTCGTCATTTTCCGTGGAAAGCTCTTCCAGGTAAGAATCGGGAAGAATCTGATTGACATAGGGAACATCCTTAAGCACAGGGCCAAGCACCGTGGAGCCAAACTCTCCCACATCCCATTTGATCAGAAGAAGAATGATCGCCAGCCAGATCACGATAATGATAATCGTCACAAAAAATATGGCAATTTTTCCGCCTACGGTCTCCTCCCCGGCATCGAGGTCGTCTCCCTGCTTCATGGCTTTGGCTTTTTTCTTTTCTTCTTTCTTTTTTGCCTTTTGTGCCTTTTTATCTACAACTTCTTCATCGATATCAGCCATTTGAAACCTCCTTTTTATGTCAAGCCGGCAACGCCGCTTTCTGTGCTGCTCTCCGCGTCATTGTTGTATGTGTAACTTACCAGCTCATCAATCTCTTTCCCCTCGGCCGCCAAAAGCTCCTGTTTAAACAGCTCAAATGCCTTTTCGCGCAGTTTCTCGTGTGTCTTGCGCTCTATCATCTCCTCGTTCAGCTTCTGCCTCGCGGCCTCGACGTCCTTTTCCGCCATATGTACCTGCATCATCTGCGTGCGCTGCAAGCTCTTCATGACATCGACGGCCCGCTTGCACTCGCGGATCGCCTGCACGTCAATCGCGCCGCTCACCAGCTCCTTAGCCTGATTCTCATACACGGCGCGGCGCAACAAGATCTCCTGAAGCTTCTGCTGCTCCTCCGTCAGACGGGCATTGGCGAGACTGTAAGCAATTTTCGCCTGGTTTTCCATCTTTAACTTGACATTTAGAATATTCTGCATTCGATAGACAAACTTTGCCATAATGATGATAATTCCCTTCCGGCACGATGGGGCACTCCGCTATCATGCAAACAGACGACGCAGCAGATCAATCTCCTCGTCAAACTGAAACTTCTCGTCCGTCTGCTGACACAAAAAGGCATTTACCTCGTCGATCTTTTGAATTGCATAATCAATTTCTTTGTTGGAGCCCCGCTTGTAGGCTCCGATATTAATCAGATCTTCTGCTTCATTATATGTGGCAAGCACGTTTTTGAGCCTGCCCGCCAGCTCCTTGTGCTCTTTCGTCGCAATGGAACTCATGACACGGGAAATGCTCTGCAGTACGTCGATCGCCGGATAATGGTTTTTGTGTCCGAGCTTACGGTCAAGCATGATATGACCGTCTAAAATACTGCGGGCGGTATCGGTAATCGGCTCGTTGAAATCGTCGCCGTCCACCAAAACGGTGTAAAGACCGGTGATCGAACCCTTTTCGGCCGTCCCGGCCCGCTCTAAGAGCTTTGGCATCTCAGAGTACACGCTGGGCGGATATCCTCTTGTCACCGGCGGCTCGCCGGATGCTAAGCCAATCTCCCGCTGTGCCATAGAAAATCGTGTCAGCGAATCCATCATCAACAGCACGTCTCTTCCCTGCGCGCGAAAATACTCTGCGATCGCCGTCGCCGTTTTCGCCGCATTCTTGCGGATTAACGCCGGTTTGTCGGAAGTGGCGACAATCACGACGGAGCGCTTCATTCCCTCCGGGCCTAAGTCGCGCTCGATAAACTCCCGCACCTCTCTGCCTCGCTCCCCAATGAGGGCAATGACATTGATATCCGCCTTTGTATTGCGGGCGAACATGCCAAGAAGCGTACTTTTTCCCACACCGGAGCCGGCGAAGATACCGATACGCTGTCCTTTTCCGACGGTGATCAGCCCGTCCACCGCCTTGACCCCCAGCGGAAGCGCCTCTGAAATGATCTCGCGCGCCATAGGGTCGGGCGGCTGTGCCTCCACCGGATATTCCTCGTTTGACGCGATGCTCTCCACATCCGTCGGCCGCCCGATACCGTCTAAGGTATGGCCCAAAAGGCCGTCCCCGACCGGCACCGTCAGCGGATGCCCGGTATTCTCCACGACACAGCCCACGCCGATGCCCTCCACATTGTCGAGAGGCATAAGCAGCAGACGTTTGTCACGAAATCCCACGACCTCCGCCATCACCGTAATATTGTCTGCCGCATCAATCACGATGCGGCACAAATCGTTTAATTTAGCATCGGGCCCCACCGATTCGATCGTCAGGCCCACTATTTTTACAACTTTTCCCAAACGGTTGAAATAAGTCTTTTCGGCAAGCTGTAAATATTTCTCAACCTCATGTGTCATGGCAAACTCCATCATCAACAACTCAATGAGCGAATATCTTTAATCAAGTTCTCCAGCTGGACCCCAAGGCTGCACTCAAATACCCCGGCGTCGGTCTCAATGATACAATCACTGCCTGCCAATGTGGAATCCGCCACGACGTCCAAGCCGATATCATGGCCCACGCGCTCTAAGATGCTCTCTTTGTGATTCTCGACAAACTGTACATTGTCCCCTGCCACTCTGATGCGAAAGCTCTTCTCTCCCTCAATATGCAATATGGTATTATTGATGAGAGAAAGCAGTATTTCTTTTTTATCGCTAAACTGTATCTGAAATACCTTGTCAAACACTTCAAGGATCGCGTCTACCAGATCGTGTTCCATCCGCTCCCGCTTCCCGCAGTAATCGCTTTCGAGGGCCTGCTGTCTCTTAGCATAATCGGCTTCAAGCTGCTCTTTTTGTTCGGCGAGCTCCTTGCAATACATCTCTTTGCCATTTTGGTAGCCCTCTTCCCTGGCGCTTTCAAACACTTCGTCTCTCTGTTCATTGGCCTGGGCTACGATACGTTCCGCACGGCTTTTGGCCTCCTCTAAAATCTGTTCGGCCTCCTCTTTGGCGAGTGCGACATAATCCACTTCCTCCTGCTCGAAATCAGCGGCGTCCTCCGCAAAGATTCCCGGCGCAAAACCGTCCGGGTCTACCAGACGTCCCGAGGTTGCGGCAGATTTTTTTATCTCCTTGCGAATCAGATCCTGTGCATACACATCCGAATCGATGACCCTAGCGTTCTTATTGTTGATGAGCCACGGCTTATAAAGATTAGACAACGATCTCATCACCTCCGCCTCTGGAGATAACAATCTCGCCTGCGTCCTCAAGTTTACGGATTACACTTACAATCTTCTGCTGTGCCTCCTCAACATCCTTCATACGAACAGGTCCCATAAATTCCATGTCTTCCTTGATCATAGCGGCAAGACGTTTGGAGAGGTTCTTGAAGATCACATTCTGAACCTCCTCGTTGGCGCCCTTTAGGGCGATACCAAGATCGGAATTCTCCACATCGCGGAGAACACGCTGAATCGCGCGGTCGTCCAGCAGGAGAATATCCTCGAATACGAACATTTTCTTGCGGATCTCGTCTGCCAACTCCGGCTCTTCAATCTCAAGAGATTCCATAATATGTTTTTCGGTAGAACGGTCTACGGTATTTAAGATATTGACGATCGCATCCACGCCGCCGACGATCGTGTAATCCTGATTGACTAAGGATGCCAGCTTTCTCTCCAACACTTTCTCCACTTCTTTGATGACATCCGGCGAGGTGCGGTCCATCATGGCAATACGCTTTGCGACGTCCGCCTGCTTTTCCGGCGGCAGGGCGCCGATTACCATAGCAGCCTGCGCCGAGGTAAGATAAGACAAGATCATTGCGATTGTCTGCGGGTGTTCATCCTGTATGAAATTGAGCAGCTGACTCGGATCTGTCTTTCTGACAAACTCAAACGGCCGCACCTGCAGGGAAGCGGTAAGCTTCGTGATAACCTCCTGCGCTTTGTCCGCTCCCAGCGCTTTGTCGAGCAGCTCCTTGGCATATCCGATACCGCCCTCTGCGATATACCGCTGTGCAAGACAGATCTGATAGAACTCCTCCAGCACATCTTCTTTAATCTGCGGCGATATACTTCTGGTATTGGCAATCTCCAGCGTCAACTCTTCGATTTCATCTTCTTTTAAGTGTTTAAACACATCGGCTGAACGCTCCGGTCCCAACGCAATCAATAAAACTGCCGCTTTCTGTACCCCATTTAATCCATCTGTTGCCATAGTTTATTCCCACTCCTCATTCAGCCAGTTACGCAGTAATGCCGCTGCGGCTTCCGGATTTTCTTCTACAAACTTCTCAATGAGAAGCCTTGTCTCTGATTTCTCTGTAAATCCAATATCCTCCAAGCCTTCCTCCGACTCCTTGGTGGATTCTAACAAGCTCTCAACAGAAAGCTCCGCCTCGACCTCCTCGGCCTCTTTCTCTTTCCTGGTGCTGCGGAATACCACAAATCCCAAGAGCAGGAATATCAATACGGCAAGAATAATCTGCAGGTAATCGGACAGTCCCCTGCCGCCTGCGGACGCCTGGAAGATCGGCTCGTTCTGCGCGATGATCGAGATATTCTCCACCGGAAATCCCGTCGCGTTGGCTACCATCGTGTAGTAGCTCTGATCTACCTCTACCTGGACCGGCGCACTGTTGGCCGCGATATATTCGTCAAACGACATGCCGTCGAGCGCTCCGGCTGCCCGAAGCGCATCTTCGCTGTGTATCACATAATTGGTCGCCACTAAGGAAACGGACGAGGTGTCATAATTGATCTTGCCCACAGCCGACTGCCGGTCGGTCACCTGCTCGTTGTTCTGATATCTGATTGAACTATCGCTGATCGTCGAGGAGGTAATCTCGCCGTCCTCTAACATATAAGCGGTGTCATCATTGGTATCCGTACCGGGCACGCCCGCATATGTACCGGTGCTCTCCGCCTCATACTGGCTCTGCTCACCGATCATACCGTTGGTCTGCCCGTCCGGCGCGTAATATTCTCTAGTGGTTGTCCGCACGGAATCAAAGTCCATATCCAGCTTGATGCCGACCTCCACATGGTCAAACAGGGAGGACCCTACCATAACATCCTTGACTTCACTCTTAATGCGGTTCTCTGACTTGGCCCGGTAAGAAAGCTGGCTGCTTGCCGCCCCCACGGAAGTGGAGGAATCCCCTCCGGAAAACAACACGTTGGAATTGGAATCCAGAATCAAGATGTTGTCCGTCGTTTCATTGCCGACCTGCGTTGCGATGTACTGCGCGATGCCCACCGCTTTCTCATCGTCCATCTCCTCGTTTAACGTCAGGATTACGGCCGCATGGGCCTCCTCCTCCCTCGCTAGGATGGTTCCGTCATCGTTGGGCAAATCCACGGTAACCGAGGCAAAATCGACGTTGGAGAGCGACATCAGCTGCTCTGCAAAGTACACCTGCAAATAATCCTTATAGCGTTTTGTCTTGTCGGCCTCGGTGGAACTGAAGCCTCCTGCAAAAACGCTCTCCAAATCAAATCCCTTCGTCGGGATATCGTTCGTTCCAAGCAGAATCGACGCCGTAGCGATATCGTCTCTGTCCACATAAAAAATCAGCCCGTCCTGAGACAGCTTGTATTTGACCGAATTGTCTCCGTCCAAAACCTCTTTTACTTTTCCTGCTTCCGCCGTGGAGGTACACTCCACCAGCACTTCCATATGCGGCCTGCTGACTACAAAGGCGAGTATTCCCAATGCCAACAAAATAACCGCAGCAATACTGATCAGCAGTGTCTTTTGTTTCGTATTATACTTCTTCCACCAATCCTGCACCTTGGTCAGGATATTCTGTAATTGTTCCGGCATTTTCGATTACTCCCATCCTTAAATCTGCATATTCATCAATTCTCTGTAAGCTTCCAGTATCTTATCTTTGACAGCCGTCGTGTACTGAATCGCGCTCAATGCCTTAGATGCCGCAATCTGCATGTCGTGCGGGTTGTCCGCCAATCCCAGTGCAAACTGCATCTGCGCAGCCTCCGCCTGATTTTGCAGCGTGTTGGTCTCTCCGACCAAATCCATCGCGGCGGACAATACCGATGCGAAATCATCGCCCGCAGCCTTACCGCTGCCGAGCAGCGTATTTTCCGTAACTATATTCATATAATCCGGCGTAATACCGGTCAACATTGAAACATCCATCTCTTGACTCCTTATCTTATTGAAAAATGAAATTCAAGCCTGCTGCACCGGCAATCGCTTATGAACCGATCTTTAACGCCGCCTGCACCATGCTCTTTGACGAGTTAAAGGCCGTGGTGTTGGCCTCATAAGCCCTTGTGGCATCAATCAGATTGGTCATCTCGGTTACGGTATTGACATTTGGATAGCGCACATAGCCGTTTTCGTCCGCGTCGGGATGCGCCGGATCATAATCCATGATAAAATCCGTCTCCATATCGCTTCTCACAGAGGTAACCTTCACGCCGTTCCCAACCAGACGCTCCCTGGAAGTGGAATAATATGTACTAAACGGCGTCACCTGCTTCTCCTGAAACGTGACGATCTTGCGACGGTACGGTTCCCCGTTCTCCGTCCGCGTCGTATTGATGTTGGCAATATTCTGCGCAATCGTGTCAATGCGGAAACGCTCTGCCGTCATACCGCTGGCGCTGATATTAAAGCCCTGAAATAATCCCATATTCTGTCATCCTCCTTAAGAAAAACCGTTTGACCGCTAATGGCCTGCATATCGATCCGACCGTCTACTTGATCGCCGCCTGTATTCTCTGGAACTCTGAGTTAATCGCGGAAGTCAGGAGTTCGTATCGCAGTTCCTCGGAAGCCGACTCCACCTGCTCCGTGTCAATATCTACGTTATTTTTGTCCAGACGATAAGAAAAGAAAGCGGAGTCATCATAGACCTCAGGGGAGAGATCGCTAAGATGCGTGTTGAGCCCGCGCACCTTTTTATCCAAAGACTCATACTTAGAAGCCCCCATCTCCCGCTTTAACACACTCTGAAAATCTATATCCTGCCGCTTAAAACCAGGTGTATCATAGTTGGATATGTTATTGTTGATAATCTCTTTCCTCAGCCAGCTCGCATCGGCCGCCTTATCCAACACATTGATATAGTCGAACCCGTTCGTTGTAAACATATCTTAGCCCCTTTCTTCACAGTACACAATACTAAGAATACCTTACTTTATTATAAAAGATATTTTCAAAAACACAAGTGTTTTTTGTCGTTTTTTACATCATATTGTATTTTTTTGTGACATTATCCACAAGATATTAGCTTTTTCTACCAATTTCTGCAAAAAAATACCACGGATTCCAGTTTCTCTGATAATCTATGGTATTTTGCGGTTTATCCTCAGTGACTCAGATTCTCGTTTTTGATTTTCTCTAGCTCCTCAAAGACCACGTCGTTGAGGACTTTGATATAAGTGCCTTTCATGCCGGAAGAGCGGGATTCGATGACGCCGGCGCTCTCAAATTTGCGCAGCGCATTGACAATCACGGAGCGCGTGATTCCTACCCTGTCCGCGATCTTGCTCGCCACAAGGATTCCCTCTTTGCCGTCCATCTCGTCAAAAATATGTGTAATCGCTTCCAGCTCCGAAAACGACAGTGTGCTAATCGCAGATTTTACTATCTGAATTTTGCGCGTCTCCTCGGCGTTTTCCTCGTTGACCGAGCGCATCATCTCCAGTCCGACAACGGTAGTGCCGTACTCGCTCAAAATGATATCGTCGATATCGTACAGCTGTTCCCTGCGGTAGACAAACAAGGTGCCCAGCCTCTCGCCCGCGATATCGATCGGCGTGATAATCGCCGTGTAAGACTTTACCCCATCCATAAAACCAAGGGTCTCAAGATTGACGTTTTCTTTTGTGGACAGTATGCCAAGCAGCCGTTCGTTTAACAGTGGATCAATAAACCCCCCGACTTCATCCACGATCAGTTCGCCGATTTCTTCGATCCCCGCAGCCAGACCGGTTCCCAGCACTTTGCCTTTCTTGCTGATCACCAGGATATTGGAGGAAAGGATGTCCTTTAACACATCACAGATATCGTTGAATATCACTTTGGAAGAGCTGTTATTGTGGAGCAGTTTGTTGATCTTTCTTGTCTTATCTAATAATTGAACACTCATGTGAATTCCTCCCGCTTTGCAAACAAGTTTCTGTGCTGGTATCTACTCTAACACATTTATTCTGATAATTCAACATATAACCGTTATTTTTGCAATATTTCTAATTATTTTGCAAAACAGTTCAGATACCTTCACGATCGCCTTCGGCGTCTTTTTCCTTGTTTTCGGCCAGATAACCACATTGTTCATTTGCGCAGACAATTTTGCTGCCTTTGACTACCATATAACCGCCGCACCGGGGACATTTATCGCTGACAGGTTTTGCCCAGCTCATAAAATCACATTCTGGATTGTCCTCACAGCCATAATATTTCCTGCCTTTTTTTGTTTTTCTCAGCACGACCTCTTTCCCGCACTTGGGACAGGCAACGCCGATCTTCTCCAGATAAGGCTTGGTGTTGCGGCACTCGGGAAAGCCCGGACAGGCCAAAAACTTCCCGTGCGGGCCGTACTTGACTACCATATAGCGGCCGCAGAGATCGCAGACCACATCCGTCACCTCGTCCTCGATCTTGACCTTTTCCAGGTCCTTTTCCGCCGCCTTTACCGCCTCGTCAAGATCGGGGTAGAAGTTGCGCACGACCGTCTTCCAGGGAACGTTGCCATCTCCCACACTGTCCAAAAGAGACTCCATATTGGCGGTAAAGTTTTCGTCCACAATCGTCGGAAACGACTCTTTCATGATCTGGTTCACCACCTCGCCAAGCTCGGTGACATACAGGTTTTTTGCCTCTTTTACGATATAACGCCTGCCAAGAATCGTCGTGATCGTCGGCGAATAGGTACTCGGGCGCCCGATTCCCAGCTCCTCCAAAGCCTTTACCAAAGATGCCTCCGTATAATGCGCGGGCGGCTGGGTAAAATGCTGTTTTTCCTCCAAAGACTCCCTGGTGAGCACCGTATGCTCGTCGATGCTTTTCAAGAACACGTTGGAATCTCCCTTCTCGTCCTCCTCACTGGTGTACACGGACATAAATCCGTCAAATGATATCCGGGAAGCTGAGACGGAAAACCGATAAATACCGGCCCCGATTTTGACATTGGTCGTCTCATAGATCGCGGATGACATGCGGCTGGCCACAAAACGCTTCCAGATCAGCTGATACAGGCGGAACTGATCTCTGGAAAGCGAATCCTTCACTGCCGCCGGCGTCCTTGCGATATCGGACGGGCGTATCGCTTCGTGTGCGTCCTGAATCTTTGCCCCGCTCTTTTTCTGCGCCGGCGCATCCGCCGTATAGCGTTCGCCATATGCACCGGAAATATATTCCCTCGCCAGCACATCCGCCTCCTCGGAGACGCGCACGGAGTCCGTTCTCAGATAGGTGATAAGACCTACCGTTCCCTCGCCCTTGACGTCGATTCCCTCATATAACTGCTGCGCAATCCGCATGGTCTTTGCGAGCGGAAAATTGAGCGCTTTTGACGCCTCCTGCTGCAAGGTACTGGTAGTAAACGGAAGCGGCGCCTTCTTGGTGCGCTCTCCCTTTTTCACTTCGAGCACATGAAACGTTTCATTTTCTAACGCCTTAAGTACCTGCTCCATCTCTTCGCGCGAGGAAATGGCAAGTTTCCCCTGTTCGGTTCCCTGTAGCTTTGCCACAAGTTGCTTTTTCTCCCCCTTGACGGAGAGCTTTGCCTCCAGGGTCCAGTATTCCTCGGGGATAAAGGCGTTGATCTCCTCCTCCCTGTCGCAGATGATGCGCAGCGCCACAGACTGAACTCTGCCCGCGCTAAGCCCCCTCTTTACCTTGGCCCAGAGCACCGGGCTAATCTGATACCCCACCATGCGGTCTAAGATACGCCTCGTCTGCTGGGCGTCCACCATATTCATATCGATCGCGCGCGGCTCTTTTAACGAGGCTTTCACCGCACTCTTTGTGATCTCGTTAAACGTGATGCGCCGCATATTTTTGTCCGTCAGCTTGAGCGCCTGGCTCAAATGCCAGGAAATCGCTTCTCCCTCGCGGTCCGGGTCGGTTGCAAGATAAACTTTTTCCGCTTTCTTTACTTCCTTGCGAAGCTTTGCCAGAATATCTCCTTTCCCCCGGATTGTAATATATTTCGGCTCGAAATCATGCTCAAAGTCAATCCCCATCTGACTTTTGGGAAGATCTCTCACATGCCCGTTTGAGGCGACCACCTCATAATTTTTCCCTAAAAACTTTTTAATTGTCTTCACCTTGGCAGGCGACTCGACAATCACAAGATATTTTGCCATCTCCCACTCCTTTTAACCGCAGCAAATTATAATCTTTTTACATAATAATTTTTAAAATTTTCTGCAATCAGCTCTTTTTGTATGAGACCATCCAGCAATACTGCAAGCTGCTGCATGGAATACTGTGTTTTCTCCAGAAGTTCTTCCAGACTTTTCGGTTGTAAATCCAGACAACTATACACCAAGCGTTCTTCTTTTTCAAGTGAAAAATTATTTAAATTTTGGGTATGTGCGTCGGAAACCGGCGACAAGTTCAGATCTTTCGCCAATAATTCCACATCAAAAATAATTCCCGCCCCCTGGGAAATCAAATAATTGCACCCCTCGCCAAGCGCGTCATGTATCCTGCCCGGAACCGCATAGATATCTTTGCCCTGCTCTAGGGCCAGGTCGACCGTGATCAAAGAGCCGCTCTTTTTTCTCGCCTCCACGACGATCACCACGTCGGAAAGCCCGGCGATAATACGGTTTCTTTGCGGGAACTGCCCGGCGCGCGGTTTTGTGCCCGGCGGATACTCCGACAAAATGCCGCCATTTTTCTCTAAGATCGCCTGGTAAAGATTCCTGCTGGTGGACGGATAGCAGACATCGGCGCCGCAGCCTAACACCGCGTAGGTAGTTCCTCCCGCCTTAAGCGCTCCCCACTGTCCGCCGGCGTCGATGCCTCTGGCCATCCCGCTTATTACCACGGCGCCGCAGGCGGACAGCGCGCCGCCGATCTCTTTGGCCACGGCATAGCCGTACTCCGAGCACTGCCTGGCCCCCACAATGGCAACGGTCTTTTTCGCCGCCGAAAAGGGCTTTCCCCTGCCGAAAAGAACAAACGGGGGATTGGCAATGTCGCGCAATCTCTGCGGATACGCTTCCTCCTCCATCGAACAGACGTACATCCCGCTCTCGATCAGTTTATGATACTCCCGCTCATGGTCCCCATTTTTGCTGGCAAGGATGCACTCGACCTCCTCCGGCCGAAAAAGATGCGTTTTTTCTAACTGTTTTTTGGATAAACCATACACTTCCCTCGCACATCCTGCCATCGCGAGCAGGCGCAAAATTCTCAGATTGCCGATTCCGGGAATCGTTGTAAGCCAATACGCATAGTTCATGTATCCTCTCATTCCGCCGCACAAGCGGCATCACTCTCCAGTGTTTTGATTCACTTCATCTATCTCACTTTAACTCCTTCACTTTAACCTTAGGCAGCGTTTCAGTGTATGCCGACGCATCAATCTCTCGCCGCTTCCCAGAACTGTCTGTCCACGCTGCGGTAACAGACCGCCTCTTTCAGGTGCGCCATGGAAATATCCCTGCTCTGCTCGAGGTCGGCCAGCGTGCGCGCCACTTTCAGCACTTTATGATAAGACCGCGCCGTAAGGTTTAATTTCTGGTAGATTTGCCCCATGTAGTCCTCCTGCTTTTGGGAAAGACAACAGTATTCTTTGACTTTGACGCCCGTGATCTGGCTGTTGTAAGAAAAATCTTCCCCGCGGTAGCGCTCCCGCTGCAACTGCTGCGTTTCCAACACCCGCGTGCGTATCTCCTTTGAGGTCTCTTCCGCCTGCGTCTCATTGAGCTCCCGGAATAACAGCTGCGGCGCCTCCACACAGATGTCAATGCGGTCTAACAGCGGCTTGCTGATTTTTCCGATATAGCGGCTCACCGACTGTGCGCTGCAACGGCACCGCTGCATATCGGGATAGTAACCGCATTTGCATGGGTTCATGGCCGCCACCAGCATAAAATCTGCCGGAAAGTCGTAACTGCCGTGCAGGCGTACCAGACGCACCGTCTTTTCCTCCATCGGCTGCCGCAGCACATCGAGTGCATTTTTCTGAAATTCCGCCAGTTCGTCCAAAAAAAGGACCCCTTTGTGCGCCAGCGATATCTCGCCCGGCTTTGGCACCACGCCGCCGCCCGACAGCCCCTGCATCGTGATCGTGTGATGTGGCGCCCGGAAAGGCCGCTCCTGCATCAGATGTTCCCGTTTGCGAAAGAGGCCGCTGACACTGTAGATTTTTGACAGTTCCATCTGTTCGTCTGCGGTAAGCGGCGGCATGATCGTGGGAATCCGCGCGGCGATCATGGTCTTGCCGGCTCCCGGCGGCCCCATCATCAAAAGATTGTGCATCCCGCTCACCGCCACCTCGCACGCGCGCTTTAGCAATTTCTGGCCATGAATATCCGCAAAGTCGAGCTTATGCTCCTCGCCAGTCTCTTCTATATTAATAGGCGGCCCGCAGATTCCACCCGGCTCTCCGCGCAGGATAGCAAGCACCGCGCCCAGGCTGTCAGCCGCAAAAATCTCGATGCCGGACACCAGTCCTGCCTCCCGCACATTGTCCGGCGGCACAATGCAGCGGCCGATTCCCTGACGCTTGGCCTCCGCCACCATCGGCAAAATACCGGATACCGGCTGCGTCTTTCCGTTTAATCCCATCTCTCCGATCAGAAAAGTGCCCGCAAGCGACTGCGGCGCCACCACTCCCATCGCCGCCAAAACGGCTACGGCTATCGGTATATCAAACCCGGAACCGCTCTTACGGATATTGGCGGGCGAAAAGTTCACCGTAATGCGCTTGGCCGGCAGCACATATCCCGCGTTGCGCAGAGCGGTGCGCACTCTCTCCTTAGATTCCTTGACCTCCGCCGCGAGAAATCCCACCATCTCAAACACCGGCAGACCGTCGCAAACGTCCGCCTCCACAAAAACGGGAATACTCTCGATTCCGTGAATAATTGCTGTTGAAACAACACTATACAATCTCTCTCTCCTTATTTATTACGGTTGGAAATAAAATATTCCATTCCTTGCTGCACACATTTTAAATGACATTGAAATTTGGGTACATATATTCCTTTGAAATAGGGAAAACACATATAAAACTTGAAAGAAACACACAAAAGAATTGTTTTGATTTGAAAGAATTAAAAGAAATCTGCTGATTCTTAACACCTTGTCTGCACAAAAGCCCTCTGCCCGCGGGCTATACTGCCAATAGAGGCGGCGGACCATCTGCGCCGCCACCAATATTATACCATACATTCATCACAGGAAACAACTATTCTTCAAATATTTTTTTTAATTTTCCCAGTGCCTTTTTCTCGATTCTCGACACATAGGAGCGGGATATCCCGACTTCCATGGCGATCTCACGCTGCGTCATCGGCTCATATCCGCACAGCCCATAGCGGTGGACAATGACATAGGTTTCCCGCTGGTTGAGCGTATCGGCCAACATCTCCCGCAACAGCTTAATCTGCCCTGCCAGCTCCATATGCTCGAGCACATCGGGTTCGTCGTTCACCACCACTTCCAGCAGGTTGACCTGATTTCCCTCCTTATCTGTACCGATCGGTTCATAGAGTGAGACTTCTTTGGAGATTTTGCGCCGCGCCCGAAAATACATCAGCAGTTCATTGTCGATACACCTGGCTGCGTATGTGGCGAGCCGGCTTCCGTGACCCTCTTTGTAAGTGCCGATCGCCTTGATGAGGCCGATCGTCCCAATGGAGATCAAATCTTCCATTTCCTCGTCGGAATTTTGGTACTTTTTGGCGATATGCGCCACAAGGCGCATGTTGTGAAGTATCAGATCATTTTTTGCTTCAAGGTCGCCTTTTTTCATTTTATTTAGACAATCATTTTCCTGTTCTGGCGTAAGTGGAGATAAAAAAGTTTTCAAGAACGCACCTTTAAAGCTTTGTTACATCCATTCTATGTGAAGTACAAGCTTTCTGTGCTTTTCCAGCTTTTTTTTCTACCGTATTCTCTCGGTCAGGCCCACCTTCTTTTGCACTTTGCGCAGTGTCTTCTCCGCAAAATACCTTGCTTTGCCGTCGTTTTCTTTGATGCGCGAATCGATATAGCTCTTGTCGGCGACAAGCTCCCGGTAACGCTCCTGGAGCGGTTTTAACCGAGCGGAAACCGCCTCCCCGACGGCCAGTTTAAAGTCGCCGTAGCCCTTGCCGGCGAACTCGTGCTCTGTCTCCTCCCTGGTCTTACCGGTGACAGCTCCATATATATCGATCAGGTTGCTGACGCCGGGCTTGGACTGGGCGTCATAGCGCACCTCGCTCCCGGAATCCGTCACTGCGCGCTTGAATTTGCGCATAATCGTGTCCACATCATCCAACAGATAAATCGTCGCGTTTGCGTTCTCGTCCGATTTGGACATCTTGCGCTCCGGCTCCTGTAAACTCATGACTTTGGCGCCGGACTTGCCGATATACGCCTCCGGAATCGTAAAGACATCCCCGTAAATATTGTTAAAACGCAAGGCGATGTCCCGGCAGATCTCCAGATGCTGCTTTTGGTCGATGCCCACCGGAACCACATCGGTCTGATAGAGCAGAATATCGGCCGCCATCAGAACCGGGTAAGTGTAGAGACCGGCATTGATGTTGTCCGCATGCTTCGACGCCTTGTCTTTAAACTGTGTCATACGGTTGAGCTCACCCATATAGGTAAAACAATCCAATATCCAGCCGAGCTCGGCGTGCGCCGAAACATGGGACTGAAAGTAGATGCAGTTCTTCTCCGGGTCCAAACCGGCCGCCACATAGAGCGCGTACAGATTTCTGGCATTTTTGCGAAACTCTGCCGGATTCTGGCGCAGTGTCAGAGAATGTAAATCCATGACGCCGTAAAAACGCTCATACGCGTCGTCGTCGGACAGATCGACCCAGTTCTTTAACGCGCCCAGATAATTGCCAAGGGTCAGCGTCCCTGTCGCCTGCATACCGCTGTATAATATTTTCTTCTCGCCTATCATCTCTTCTATCTCCTTTTTCCCGGCGCACCGCCTTTCCAAACGGTCACGCCTCCGCTTCCATCTTCTCTCTCACATGGTCAAGACGCTTTTTATTGTAGGGCACCGTACCGCGCAGAAGACGTCTGCGGATAAACTGAAATGTCGCTTCCTCGCCGCGCTTTGCAAGCATGGTGAGAAGGAGCTCTAGCAGCGCTCTGGTGTCCTCATGCATGATATAGTGATCGCAGCCCTTTTTGTAGTATTCGAGCGGGCTGCTGTCTGTATACCGCTCCTGCTGATAGATCTTGGAGGCGGACATACGGTCAATCAACATCTCCACCACATACTTTACCGGCATCTTCATACCGCACATGCCGGAATGTTCTAACTTTCCATCCACCTTCTTTGGGACACCGTAATCAATCCAGTATTCCAGATGGTGCCGGTTGCGCCCTTTATGGTGAAGCCACGCGGACGAATAGCCCACAGCCGCGCGCTCCGCATTATTCGGGCTCATCGTACCCCGGTAATATTTGCAGCCGACCCAAAATTCTGCCGGCGAATATTTTGACAAATCATGCATAAGCCCCTGCCGATAAAGCCCCACGCGAAAACAGCCCTGCATAACCAGCTTCTTATGCCTGGTAATCGTCAAAAGATGCTCTTTTATTTTCATTTGACCATTCACCCTTTCCGTTTCTTAGAACTTTTACTCCCCGCGGCTTCTTTTCCGGCGCTTTTGCCCGTTAATATGGCAATAGACTGGGGATCAACCTGAAGCTGATACTGGTTTTTTGCCCGCTCCGGCGTCTCCAAAAAAGCTTCTTTCCCCCGCGAAGTATCGATCACAAGATACCAGCACTTTTTTTCCGGCAGCTTCGGCAGCGCCAGCGTTTCCATGCCATTGTGAAATTTATATGCGATATAGACAAAATCTTCCGGGCAATCGTCGCCATAACACCCGTAATACATTAGCCCCACCGCCTCCTTTGCCGCAGAGACTGAAAGCACCCACGGGTGCAAACTGTGATAGGACAGATCGGGGAATCCCCTGTGCATATCATCCCGCATCTGCATCGGCGTCTCCTTGCAGATGATCGGGTGCGCGCCGCGAAATTCTGCCAGCTTTCTCACGGCCTGCGTCAGCCAGGCAAATTTTTCCCCTTTTTTCCAATTCAGCCAGCCGGTGCGGTTATCCTGGCAATAGGCGTTATTATTGCCACCCTGGGAATTGCCGAACTCATCCCCCGCCATCAGAAGCGGAACGCCCTGCCCCATCATGAGAATCACCAGGGCATTTAACAACTGCCGCCGGCGCAGCTCGTTGACTGCTTTTCTACCACTTCTGCCCTCACAGCCGCAATTGCTGCTGAAGTTCCAGTCGCTCCCGTCCCGATTGTTCTCTCCGTTCGCCTCGTTGTGCTTATCCTGATAGGCGAAGAGATCATAGAGCGTAAACCCGTTATTGCCGGCAACATAGTTGACAAACCCCTGCACGTCGTGCTGCTTGCGCTGCTGGCATAAAAACTGGTTCATGTCCGCCGAAATATGGTTGAGCGCTCTGCGCACCGGATAAAGGTACTCATCCTTGTATACAAATAAGCGCGGAAACGCACTTTTGCGCTCAAAGAGTATCGGCTCAAATCCGCCGGAAAATAACTTTGTCCTGCTCAAAAACATATCCTGCGCGGCAGCCGTCACCGGAACGGAGGCCCCGAGCAGATGAAAGCCGTCCACATGGTATTCCCTGACCCAGAAGCGCAGGGCGTCCAAGATGATGTTTTGGTTCATATTATCATCAAAATACATCTCCATCACGGCTTCCATGCCGTTTTTGTGCAGCTCCAGTATCAATTCTTTTAATTCCATGGAAGGATGATCGGTGCTGCCGTAGGAAGCTTTTACGGCAAAATAGTTGCCCTGCACATAGCCCCAGCAGTTGACGCGCTCCACATCATGCTCTCTCGGCGGCACAATGAGATCGCCTTCCTCCTCTTTCCACTGTATATTAGGGGGCATCTGCGGCGCTCCCGCAAATACCAGTTCCTCAAACTCATAGATCGGCATAAACTCTACCGTAGTAACCCCCAATGATTTTAAATAGGGGATTTTTCGCTTTACTGCGGCAAAAGTCCCCCGTATTTTCCCCTGCAAGCCAGCATCCATGGAAAATGACCGCACATGGAGCTTGTAGATAAACATCTCTCCTTTGGGAACTTCCGGCTTGCTGTCTAACGCCCAGTCAAAGTGCTCCGACAGGCAGCCCCCATATATGCGGTAATGGTGTTTCTCCCGGCTGAGGTCATGCCACTTCTCCCTGCCTATAATACGCCTGGCATAGGCATCCGTGCGGATTTCACCGTTGATCTCATAGTTGTACATCAGATTCCTCGCAGAAAGCCCCTCGATGCGCACAGAGCGCACAGACCCCATACAATACTCTGCCGGGACCACCAGCCTCTCCGCGAGCCGATGGTCTTTACGGTACAAAAGTATTGCACAATCGTCCTCTTTCTCCCCTTCAAAGGTAAAAACCAGCGCGTTATTGTCTATCTGCACACCGAGTTTTTCGTAGTTTCCTTCTTTTAAAGTATATCCCATGCTGTCTTCCACCTTTTTCTCTTCCTGCAAACCAAACATATCTGCTAACATTATACAGTTTCAACCGTTCTTTGTATAGCTCTTTTTACCGTTCTGCCGCCTATCTGTTACTATATTCCTAGTAAAATAATAAAAATTGTAACCATTCAGCCTTCGGCTTCCCTGCTATTTGGCACTACCGGCTGCTAACTGCGCAGCAAGTGCACAGTTGCAGGCAAAACTATTCCGCCTTCGGCTTCATAGTTACGGAATCCGGCTCATTTAAAGGTTGTCTTCGACAAAGAGCCGGATTCCCGCTTGGCTAGATATACGCGTTCTTGCGGACTTTGCAGCGAGTGCAAAGTCCTGAGCTGAACTGTTACTTGCAGGCCAAACTATTACCAAAAATCGCTGTTCTTTTGGACAGGTTTATGTTAAAATAGAGACAAATAACGAAAAGGAGATCATCTATGGCAGATAACACAAATATAAACGAAGAAGAAGATATCGTTGTAACGTTGGATTTGGACGACGGTACCCAGGTAGATTGCGCGATCTTGACCATCTTTGGCGTAAACGGACAGGACTATATCGCCCTGCTGCCGCTCGACGAGACGGGCGAGCCAAACGAAGAGGGCGACGTCTATCTCTACCGCTATTCCGAGGATGACGACGGCAATCCCGAACTCGACAACATTGACAATGACAATGAGTACGAAAAAGTTGCCGCCCGCTTTGATGAGCTTTTAGAAGAAGCCGATATCGAAGAACTCTTAGACAACTGATCTAACCGTTCTCCCCTCTCGCTTCCCGGATAAATCTTGAAACTTCTGCATCTTTATGATTCAGCTGTCTGACTGAAAAAAGATGCAGATTTTTTTTGGCGCGCGTCATCCCGACATAGAACATACGGCGCTCCTCCTCGAGCTCATGCTCCAAAACAGCTTTTTTGTACGGCATAATGCCCTCATTGACATCCACAATATAGACGCGCTCAAACTCCAGTCCCTTGGCGCTGTGCAGCGTCGCAAGCAAAACACTGTTACTGTTTTCGGCCATCTTAAGGCGCATCTGCTCCAGCTCCTTGGCATAAGACTCTATATGGGCAAACCAGGCGTCAAATGTCCGATACTCTTTTGCGCTCTCCGCAAGTTCGTCCAGCACTTCAAACAGATCATCGGCCCTGATGCGGCGGTAATCCGCATATTCCTCACAAAACTCGTCGTAGCCGATGCCTTTGCGGATATATTGTATCGCCGCAAACGGGCTTAAACGTGACAGCCGTTTGATATCCTGCGAAAGCTGTTCCACGCGCCGCCGCATCCACGGCTGTTCGTCATAATACCACTCCAGCACATCCAGGCTTACCGTGTCCGAATCCAGCGCGCTTCGGCTGATATAGCGCTTGGGCCTGTTGATGATCTGCAAAAAATCCCCTCTGGCGCGGCTGCCCTTGGCTATGCGCAGGTAGGCGAAGAGATCTCTGGCAATCCAGTGCTCGTAGAGATTGGGAATATTGTCTTTTGTGCGGAACGGAATATTATATTCGAGCAGTTGTTCCATCAATAAGCGCGGCTGTGTATTGGTGCGGAACAATATCGCGAAGTCACAAAACGCCCCTCCCCGCTCCGTCACTTCCTGCATATCACGAATGATGCGCAGATTTTGTCTTTTCTGGTCGGGAAACAGCCCGTATTCCACCGCCGCTCCCGGCGGCCCGGCCGCTTTGATGGCCTTGTCGTAGCGCGCCTTGTTGCAGCCGATTAAGCGCAGCGCCGCAGTCACAATCTGCGCGTCTGAACGATAATTGGTGTCTAATAGTACCTGCGCCGCGTCGGGAAAGCTGTCGCGAAAATGCAGCATAATCTCCGGTTTTGCGCCGCGAAAATGGTAAATCGACTGATCGTCATCGCCCACGACAAACAGATTTTTCGTCTCCCCCGCCAAAAGCTTAATCACATCAAACTGTACCTTATTGATATCCTGAAACTCATCAATCAAAATATACCGGAATCTGCGCTGCCATCCCTGTAAAATATCCTTTCTCTCGCGAAACAGCTCATAAGTATAGACGAGCATATCGTCAAAATCAATCCATCTGCCCCGATAGAGATATTCCTGATATTCCGAGAAAATTTTGCGGAACGTGTGCTCCGCACAGTTTTTCGCATAGTAATTGGCAATCTCCACACCGGTATTTTTCACCATACCGATCTCCCCCAGGATGGACGCTATCAATTCGTTTTCATCTTCGTATTCCAGCCGATATTTGCTGATGATCTCCCGCAAAAACTGATATTTTTGCTCCTCACGGATAATATTGTCCGCGGTATAATGATATGCCTGCTTTAATACAGAAAAATAGACCGCATGAAATGTGCCGAAAGTAACCCGCCCGGCGTTCCCCTGCATACGGTGCATAAAGCGCTGCTTCATCTCCCGCGCCGCCGCCTTGGTAAACGTGATCACCAGAATGTGCTCCGGGGCAATCCCATAATCCGCGATAAGAGTGCGCGTCCGCTCCGTAATGACAGTGGTTTTGCCGGAACCCGGCCCTGCCAGGACCAGCATAGGGCCATCCTTATGCCGGATGGCCCGCTGTTGTGAATCGTTTAATTCCATTATGCTTCATCCTTTTGTAAGAGGGAGATTCCCATTCTAATCCGCTTAAGGGACTCCTCCTTGCCGAGAATTTCCATAAGCTCCGTGGCTCCGCCCGGCGTCATCTGCTTCCCGGAAACCGCGGTGCGCACCGGCCACATCACATAGCCGTTTTTCACGCCCTTTTCCTGCACATAACCGGTAAGAAGCGCATAGAGCGCATCGTTGCTGTAATCCTCCTGCGCCTCTAAGAGCGGCAGAAGATCGTTTAGCACCGTGAGCGAAGTCTCCTCCGTCGTCTTCATCTTCTTATGGGCGTACATGGAAGTATCGTACTTTGGCAGCGACGCAAAGAAGTCGATGTGACCGGCGATATCGGGAAATACCTCGATGCGCGTCTTAACCATGGCCGCAATCTTTCTAAGATCGAGATCGCTTGGAATGACCTCTTTTATATAAGGCTCGGCCATCTCATAAAATGCCTCAAAGTCCATCGCTTTGATGTATTCCCCGTTCATCCACTTAAGCTTGCCATAATCAAAAACTGCCGGTGATTTGCTGATCCTGTGGTAATCAAACTCCTGCACCAGCTCCTCGAGCGAAAAGATCTCACGGTTGTCCTCCGGGCTCCAGCCAAGGAGCGCGATATAATTGACCACGGCTTCGGCCAAAAAGCCCTGCTCCAACAGATCTTCAAATGAGGAGTGGCCGCTACGCTTGGACAGCTTTTTGTGGTTTTCGTCGGTAATTAACGGCAGGTGGATATAAACCGGAGACTGCCAGCCAAACGCGTCATAGAGCCTCTGGTATTTGGGGGAAGAGGAGAGATATTCGTTGCCCCGAACCACATGCGTGATATGCATGGTATGGTCGTCCACCACATTGGCAAAATTGTAGGTCGGATAGCCGTCGGATTTGATGAGTATCATGTCATCGAGCTCTGCGTTCTCCACCGTGATATCTCCGTAGAGCTCGTCATGAAATGTCGTTGTCCCCTCGTTCGGTATATTCTGACGGATGACAAACGGCGTGCCTGCGGCAAGCTTAGCCTCCACCTCTTCCCTGCCAAGGCCAAGACAGTGCTTATCGTAGATCATGATCTCTTTGCCGTCCACCACTTCGGTGCGCAAAGACTCCAGGCGTTCCTTATCGCAGAAGCAATAATATGCCTCGCCTTTCTCGATCAGCTCTTTGGCATACTGCATGTAGATTCCCGTCTTTACGCGCTCACTCTGCACATAAGGACCGTATCCGCCGTCCTTGTCCGGTCCCTCGTCATGGCAAAGACCGGTCTTTGCCATAGTACGGCGAATGATATCGACCGCCCCCTCCATCAGTCGCTCCTGGTCGGTATCTTCAATGCGCAGCATAAAGTCCCCGCCGTCGTGTTTTGCAATCAGATACTCATACAATGCAGAACGCAAATTTCCCACATGCATTCTGCCGGTAGGGCTCGGCGCAAATCTTGTTCGTATTTTACTCATTCTAAACTCTAATCTCCTTCTAATTTATGGGGTTCTTTTCAACCTATAGCTTGGTGAAAATAGCCGTCTCTTTCTTTAAGTCTCCCGCAATCTCAAAATTTTCATCCATGCGCTTGGAAATATTGTCCATATCGGAAACCAGCTCCTGGGTGCTGTCCGCCGCGTTTGCGACGCCGTTGACGCCCTCCTCGATGGCATGGGCAATCGTGTTGATGGCCGCCGCAATCTCGCCCATCGTTTCCTTCAAAGAATCCGTCTTGTTCTCAAACTCGTCCATACTGCGCTCAATGACAGACGCTTTTTTCTTATACTCGCTGCCCGACTCTACAAACGTCTCAAATTCCGGCAATATCGCGTCGTTCATATACTGTACCAGGCCGTTGGCATGCTCCGCCAGGTTATGTACGGCGCTGATGACAATTTTATTGATCTGCTGGATATGGTTGGCAGCCTCCTGGCTGGCCGACGCCAGCTGGCTGATCTCCGTCGCCACTACGGCAAAACCGCGCCCTGCGTCCCCGGCTCTGGCCGCCTCGATGGAAGCGTTAAGCGCCAGCAGGTTCGTCTGGCTGGCAATATTTAAAATATCCTCGGTCAGGTTATTGACCTGGTTGACACTGTTGCTCTCCTCGATTGCCTTGTTTAAAACGGCGAGAATCTCATTGACTTTCATGCTCGTGGACTCCATATTGGCGCGGGCCGACGCCTCTAAGAGATCCGCGTGTTCTTTCATTTCTTTGGTATAGTTGCTGATATCTGTCGTGCGGTCCGCGATCACATCCACCTCCTGCTTGACCGCCTCCGTGTTTTGGTTGATCACCGCGACATTGCCCGACATCTCCTCCATCGTCGCCGAAAGCTCCTGCGTCAGCGCCGACAAATCCGAAACGCTGCCGTTGGAGGTCATGACGCTGTCACGCACCTCGTTTACCACCTGTTCCATACGGTTGGAATTGTTGATGATAATCTTAAAGATATCCTGCAGCTTTCCCATAAACAGATTGATACCGCTGCCGACGGCCGCAACTTCCCGGTTGGAAAGAATCGTCACCCTCCTCGTCAAGTCGCCCTCGCGATTGTCAATATCCTTAATGATTCCTGTGATCTCTCTCTCCGTCTTTGTCAACGGCTGTATCACAAATCCAAGTACGCTGAGCAGCGCCGCAATCAGCGCCACGACACAGACAACGATCGTGATCACCGTAAACATGAGCGAATTGGCGTACACCTTGGACAGCTGTCCTTTCGCGCTGTCCGCCCGCTCATTTATCTTATCCTGTATCTGGGCAATACTGTCCTCCATGGCCTTGGCATATTCGGAGATGGCACCGTTTGCAAGGGCATACGCCTCCTCGCTCTTGCCCGCCGCCGAGTATGCCATCAGATTGGCAATCTCGTACTTCATTCCCTCATATCCGGCCACCAATTGGTCATACGCGCCTTGATTTTCCCCGATCACATATTTTTGAAACTGTTCCAGGTATTCCTCCAATACCGCCTCTTCCTGCCGTATACTGTCTACAAGTGAGATCATCGAATTCAGATCTGTCGATACAATATGTGACAGGCCCAGCTTGTGAATCGACTGCGTCTCTTTTTGTATATTGGCCAGCTCCGCAATGCAGCTCATATAGCCGTTGGCGATCTGGTTGGCATTTGCGTTGACGCTGCGCACATTGCGGACCGCCAGAATATTGGAAAAGATACTGACAATGCCCAAGATAAACACCGGCAGCAAAATAATAATCTTTGTACTGATACGTCCCTGCTTTTTCATCCCTGTACCTCCATGCCGCGGCCCTGCCGCAGCCAACATCCGCGCCCCTACTGCACGGTAGAAGCCGTGACCCCCGTCACCAGCTCATCCATCAGCTCCTGCAGATCTTTGCCGTCAGGATTTCCCGCGGCCATTGCGTTGCCAAAATCTGCGAACGGCATCCAGAAATTATTGCCCACACGCTGCAATTTACCGAACTCTCCCTGCGCAATGACCGCCTGTATCGCCGGCACCTGTTTGACCGCGTCGGATGCGGCCGCCTTGATATTGGACGGCCCCTGATCTCTCTGTTCAAAACGGATGGTCTGATTCTGTTCGTTTGTCAGCCAATCGGCCAGCTCAAGCGCCCACTCCTTATGTGCGGAATAGGCATTGACCCCCATCATCTTATAGCCGGTAAAAGAGGACATCTGAATCTGCTGACCGCCGCAGGTGTAGGTCGGCAGCTTGCAGGCGCCGTAATCCTTACCCCAGGTATTTTTGACTTCGATCGCGTTCCACACGCCGCTGACCCCGGCAATCACCTGACCGGACGCGATCGCGGCCGGAAATTCACTGTCCGACTGCGATAAAAATCCCGGACTGGCAGATATGGCAAGCAATGCCTGCGCGATATCTACTCCCTTTATGGCGCCCTCCGTCGTGTTCCAGTTGCAGTAATTGGTCACCCCGTCATCATTGATGCCGAATTCCAGGCCGGTATTGCCAAAAAAGGAATACAGATACCAGCCGGAAGCCCACTCCATGGAAAACTGCTTGCCGTTGGCCTCGCAGACCGCAAGTATGCCATCCATCGTCTTGACATCCTCTTCCGTGAAATAGTCTTTGTCATAATACAAAAAATAGCCGTTGTCCGCCGTCATGGGATAAGCGTAAACGATATCATTGATCGTGGCCGCCTCCACCGCCTCCTCCAGATTGGCCGTCCTCACGGCCTCCTGGTCTTTCACAGGCTCTAACGCGCCCGCCGCTACCAGTGCAGACAACTGGTCGTCGGCAAACGGAAAGATATCCGCCGCATTGTGAATATCGCCCAGCACCTTGTCTTTGGAAGCACTGTCGGCGCTCTCCTCCAGCACAATTTCAAAATCCGCTTCTCCCTTGTGCGCCTCTTTGAACGAATCGATCATCTTCGTCATCATCTCAAAGTTGGCCTCCTCGGCCCAGACCTTCAGTGTGACTTTGCCGTTATCCGCTTCCTGTTTGCCAGAAGCGTCTGCCGCCGGCTCCCCCGGAGAAGTTTCCGTCTCGCTTTTCACAGCCTCCTGTCCGCCGGTACCGCAGCCCAAAAGCAACCCTGGGACCACCGACATGCACAATAATACCGCTAACGCTTTTTTCTTCAAGTTTCGTACCTCCATATCCCGCCGTCTGCCAAACCTCCCTCTGCTTTAACAGAATAGGCAGGCCGCTCATTTTTAATCCGAACCGTTACCTCTTCTAGTTATTCTACTATATTCTGGAAATGAAAACAAGCATGGTCTTTCGCTCCATGCCTGTTTTTTGTCCCACAATGAATTTGCCGCCGCAGGCTTCCTCTACCTGACATCATCCTCATCCCTGCACGCACACGAGCAGGAACGGCAGTCACGCGCAAAACCGCAGCCTCCGCCGCAATGGCCGCATTTCCCCGTGTTCCGTGAACACCAGCCCCTGACCGCCAGAAAGAGCCAGAGAAACATCAACCCCGTAATCATATAATCCGCTATACTCATAGGAACCTCCCACCAATCTGATAGACAAGACAGGCCGCCAGCCACGCGACCACACACTGCAGCAGCACGATTCCCGCCGCCTTCCATCCACTGCCAAGTTCACGCTTTACCGCCGCCACCGCCGCCACGCAGGGCGTATACAGGAGCGTAAAGACCAAAAAGCTCACCACGGAAAGGCCGGAAAACAGCGTAGGAAGCACGGTGTTTAACTGCGACACCGGCGTCCCAAGCAGTACGCTAAGCGTGCTCACCACGGCCTCCTTTGCCGTGAATCCGGTGATCAGCGCCGTTGAAATGCGCCAGTCCGCAAAACCGAGCGGTGCAAACACCGGCGATATCCATTTGCCGACGAGCGCCAAAAGGCTCTCGCTGCCATCCCCTACCACATTAAAGCGGGGATCAAATGTCTGCAAAAACCAGATGATAACCGTCGCCACAAAGATAATCGTAAACGCGCGCTGCAAAAAATCCTTTGCTTTGTCCCAAATCAGCCGCGCCACGCTTTTTGCCGAAGGGAAACGGTAATTGGGCAGCTCCATGACAAACGGAATCGGATTGCCGCGAAAGGCCGTGCGGCGCAGACAGGCGGCAGACAAAATGCCGACCGCAATGCCTGTCACATACAAAAGTATCATCACAAGCGCCTCCCTGCCCGGAAAGAACGTCATAGCAAACACGGAATAGATCGGTATTTTGGCCGAACAGCTCATAAACGGCGTCAACATGATCGTCATCCGCCGGTCCCGCTCGGAGGAGAGCGTTCGCGTCGCCATCACCGCAGGAACGGTACATCCAAAACCGATTAACATCGGCACAAAGCTTCTGCCGGACAAGCCGATCTTGCGCAGCGGCTTATCCATCACGAAGGCGACGCGCGCCATGTAGCCGGAATCTTCCAGAATAGACAGGAAGAAAAATAAGACTATAATGACCGGCAGAAAACTTAGGACACTGCCCACTCCCGCAAACACGCCGTCTATGACCATGCTATGTACCACCGGATTGATACCGTAGCGCGTAAGCCCCCTGTCGCTGAGCGCCGACAGGCTGTCAATGCCAAGCGACAAAAGGTCGCTGAGCGCCGCGCCGATCACGTCAAAGGTGAGCCAAAAGATCAAAAGCATGATCACCAAAAAAGTGGGCAGCGCCAGATATTTGTTGGTCAGGAAACTGTCAATCCTGACACTTCTGCGGTGCTCTCTGCTCTCCTGGCACTTTTTAACGGTACTGCCGCAGACCTGCTCAATAAAGGTATAGCGCATATCGGCCAGCGCCGCGTTGCGGTCCAATCCGCCGTCGTGCTCCATCTCAGCGATGCTGTGCTCCATCATATCCAGCTCGTTCTCGCGCAGCGCCAGGCGTGCGATGATATCCGCATCCCCCTCCACGATCTTGGTCGCCGCAAACCGGGGCGACATGCCGATATTGACGGCGTGATCTTCCACTTGATGGGAAAGAGCGTGCACGCAGCGGTGCACCGGCCCCTTGGCGCAAAAATCCATGACCTGCGGATAAATCTTATTTTTTGCGACATATACAATATTCTTAATCAGCTCTTCGATGCCTTCATCTTTGGCCGCGCTGATCGGAATCACCGGAATCCCGAGCTGTTTTGACATCTCCCGGTAGTCGATAGAACCCCCGTTTCCGCGCACTTCATCCATCATATTGAGTGCAAGCACCATGGGCGTATGCATCTCTAAAAGCTGTAGGGTCAGATAGAGGTTACGCTCAATGTTGGTGGCGTCGACAATATTGATAATGCCGTCCGGCCGCTCATTTAAGATAAAATCTCTGGTGACAATCTCCTCGTTGGTATACGGGCGGATGGAATAAATTCCCGGCAAATCCACAACCGAGCAGTCTTTGGCGGAGCGAATCTCACCGATTTTTCGGTCAACCGTCACACCGGGAAAATTGCCCACATGCTGATTGGAGCCGGTAAGCTGGTTAAAAAGCGTCGTTTTGCCGCAATTTTGATTCCCTGCCAGTGCAAATATCATGTCGTCTCTTCCTCCGGAATAATCTCTATCTTTGCCGCATCCTCTTTGCGGATGGTAAGCTCATAACCGCGTATCCGCAGTTCTATCGGATCCCCCATCGGCGCCACTTTCTGTATCTGTACTTTTGTGCGCGGTATCAGTCCCATGTCAAGCAGCCTGCATCTTAACGCGCCCTCGCCGCCGACCGCCGTAATCGTCGCCGATTTTTTGATCTGTAACTCGTCCAGTGTCATATATTCCACGTCCCTTGCTAAAAAGTTATACCTGTTTCTATTTATTATACAAATACACGCGGCAATGTCAATCCACTTCCAGAAAAAAGTTAGTCGTCTTTAACTCAAACGTTCACCAGGATACGCCGATGACATTGATATACAGCACATGTACGATGATGATAAACAGCGCCGCATAAAGATACCACCCGTGAAACCGCATACCCTTTATGTGCGGCACATGCAGGCGCTCCAGCAGATGGCTCCCCATAAAGAGAACATACAACCCAACGCCGTACGGCACCACCGGATGATAGCGGAAGGACTGCACAAGATCGCCGTGAAGCAGTGCAAGTACCGCTCTGGTACCGCCGCACCCCGGACAATAGAATCCCGTCACGGCGTGAAACATACAGCCCGCAAACGGCATACGCGGCACAAAGAATCGAAGATACCATAACAATGCAATGCACCCCAGCAAAAAGCACCATATGCCCGCCAGGAATAATTGATCTTCCAAACTGCTGTTTTTATTTTTGTGATTCATAGGAATCCTCCATGTCGAAACGATGCGCCAAGTAAAAAGAATCACTTCGTGATTTTTTGCAAGCTGCTGCGCAGCTTGAGAATTGATGCGTCTAGCGGCGCAGTTTCCTACTATAAAGTAAAAAATGGAGACTATGCCAAGAATCCTTAACATAACCTCCATCTTCCTATTTTACAAAAACATTTCCATTGCTCTGTCTATCTTGGTCGGATCATCCCAAAACTGCTTTAATATCCATCCCGCAATATGTATACATCCACGATGAATATAAATCAGCGTAAAATCAAAAGCCAGCCCGAACAAGATTCCAGTAAACAATCTGCGCAGATTACCGCTCTCATAGGATGTCAGTAGCTGAAGAAAGCCGTCAACCAACAATGGCACCATCATCAAAAATACATACGGTATCCTGGGAAACCCAAAAATAATCGCCGTCGGTATCCCTGCCAAAATGCCAATCAGCTCTCCCGTGCACCTGGCACATATGGGAAACTGCTTCCCCCGAAAGAAGAAAGAACGCTCCGGCCTAGCATGACAGCCAAAGAGAATCTGCAAAAATCTGCCAAGCTTATGAGTAAAGCGCTGCAAGGCTCACACCAGCGATAGCCATTATGATGTAGAATACAACATAAGCAACTACACAGACAAGTGCACCGATTCCGGCTGCTTTTGCTGTTCTTGGCTTGCTGTCTTTCCATACAAGGAATAAGATCAAACCTACGATCGGGATACAGCATCCAAGCAATCCCCATAAAAAGCCACCCTTGTCGTCAACATTTGTGTTCAAATTATTATCCATCTTGCGACCTCCTCTGCTAGAAAACGATTGATTTAAAAACCCATACCATCCAGCTTATTCGTTTTCTAAAATAAATATGAACTTTATTAATTTTTCATGAATCTAACGCGTTAAAAATCTTAATAAGTATATCAAATAAATCTCCGATTTGTCAAGATATATTTTGTGAATTGCAAATGATTTCCATTCATAATCCAATATTTTAAGCTCCTGCTATGCGCTGCAACGCTTCCAGGTCGGCGATCAATTCCTGCGAATATACGGCGGCTTCATTGTAAATCTGCTGCGCTTTTTGATGATTTCCGCTCTTTAAGGCGCGAATCACTTCCTCGCCGAATTGATGGAATCTCTTGTGCTTTTCATCGAGCGCTCTCCAGATCGGTATCGCTGCAGGCATTTTGGGTTTCATGGCGTAATAAAAATGACCGAACCCGCATTTGGTAGCATCCAGCTGCAACGGCATAAGCGTATCAGTGTCCACCATGTTTTTGAGATTGCCAAGCCATGTGTGGTGCGCCGCTACTGCGCTCTTAAGATACTGGGCAAACTCGTTGTTTTTGAGGTGAAAGAACGGGTCTTCCGCCATGCTGCCCATCTGTTTTACCGTATCATCCAGCGTAGATTCGATTACCACCACCGGTTCCACCGCTTTTTTCAAATCGACACTGACCTGATTCATAAAATCGGTACTGTCGCGCAGATGATTTTCCATCTCGGTCATGGAACTGCTGAGCTCCTGACTGACCGCGGCAATGGAGCTGACGGATTCGTTGACGTTTGAGACATGTCGCTGGTTTTCGTTATTTAATTCCCACACGTTTTTGATCTTTTCCGTCATCCCTTCCAAGGCACTGATCGTATTTTCGGCACTTTTGACACTCTTTTGGGATGCGTTCTTGATACTCTCCACAAAATCGCCCATATCCCCGGTCAGCTTCTGCGTCTCCTCCGCCAGGGCACGAATCTCATTTGCGACCACGGCAAAACCACGTCCGGCTTCGCCTGCCCTGGACGCCTCGATCGAAGCGTTTAACGCGAGCAGGTTTGTCTGGAGGGATATGGAGTCAATCCCCGCAATAACCTCGTTCATGCGATTGATAATCTTAAACAGATTATCCATATCCTGCTGCATCTCCCTAGAGCCCACAATTGTCTGATTGGAGAGCTCTTTGATCGTTGTCAGCTCCGCCTGACTGGTCTCTATCTTCTGATATACTTCCTCCGTCTGTGAGGAAACCTCAATGATGGTATTGGCCAGCTCCTCGTGCTGGCTGTTCGCCCTGCCCGACGTTACTTCTTCCCCCGACGCAGCGCCAAAAATCGACTCGGTAGCCTTGGCCACATCCTCCGCTATGTTTACAATCTTTTCCGTCTGATGCTGCATCGTTAGATCAAGGGAGCTGATCTGCATCACCGCTTTCATATTTTTCTCAAATATCTCGGCAAACTGCTCTCTTCCGCTTGCCAGTCTCTGATAAATCTGATAAAGCTGTGGGTCCTTTGAATAATTTGCCTCTTTTAGTTCTGAAAGTGCTTTTACAAGTGTAACATTCTTCCTTCCTATTGCCATTTACATACCTCTTTCCAATTTTATGTTGTGCTTTTATCTGCTGCAATCAGGACTGCGCATTCTGTGGCATATTATATTTTTCTACACTATATCATAAAGTATTTTTTACTTTTTGCATAGCCCTATTTTTATTTTCAAGCGCAATTCATGTAACTGATTCAGCTTTCGGCTTCATAGTTACGGAATCCGGCTCATTTAAAGTTTGTCTTCGACAAAAAGCCGGATTCCCGCTCGGCTGGATATACGCGTTCTTACGGACTTTGCAGCGAGTGCAAAGTCCTGAGCTGAACTGTCACCAATTCATACACTTTTTACAAAATAAGCCGCTGCTCTGCGGTTTACACCACAAAGCAGCAGCTCTTTTAAACATGCCGGCATGCTTAAACAATAAACAAAACACGCTGCAAACTGTCGTTACGCTCCGTAACACAAGCCTCCGTATACTGGGATCAACAGTTTGGTTTCCCGCAATTTGTGTCAAACTCAGGATTGCAGATATAGAAGTTTTTGCTGTCCAGCTCATCCTGCACCATGCGCAGACCTTCACCGAAACGCTGGAAATGAACAACTTCGCGCGCGCGAAGGAAGCGAATCGGATCGCAGACTTCCGGGTCTTTTACCAATCGCAGTATATTGTCATACGTGGTGCGGGCTTTCTGCTCTGCTGCCATATCCTCAAACAGATCGGTTATGGCGTCGCCCTTAGACTGAAATTCACAGGCATTGAACGGGATGCCGCCCGCGGCCTGCGGCCAGATTCCCGCTGTATGGTCAACGTAATACGGCGCAAAGCCTGCGGCTTCCAATTCCTCAGCGCTAAGGCCCTTTGTGAGCTGCCGCACAATCGTCGCCACGATCTCAAGATGGGCCAATTCTTCCGTACCGATATCGGTCAAAATACCTGCTACTTTGCGGTATGGCATACTGTAACGCTGCGAGAGATAGCGCATAGAAGCTCCCATCTCACCGTCAGGTCCTCCGTACTGCATGAGTTGATAAATCACACCCTATGTTTCATACATAACGGTTCAGCCACTCGGTAGACGCGTCCATGGCGGTACGGCAGGCATTGGTCTGATCAAGCGCATGGAGCATCACAAAATCATGTATCGTACCCTGTATCCGTACAGCGGTAACATCGACACCGGCACATCGCAGTTTTTCTCCAAATGCCTCTCCCTCGCTGCGCAGTACATCTGCCTGCCCGTTGATAATCATCGTCTGCGGAAAACATTTCAAACAATCTATGCCCGCTCGCAGCGGGGAGGCCGTGATCTGATTTCGCTCCTCCGCAGAGCATGTATATTGCTGCCAGAACTATTTCATCCCTTCCCGATACAGATAATAATCGACCGCAAATTGGCGGTAGCTCGGTGTGTCAAAGCAGGCATTGGTCACCGGATAATACAACAGCAGCTTGTGAATATCAGGACCACAGCGCATCAATGACATAAGCACCATGGCAATCGCCATATTTCCGCCAACACTGTCGCCTGCAATGGTAAGTGCCGTCCCGTTATCAATTGAAAAGCGATTTCCGATTATTTCTTTTAGATGAGTGAGGATAAAATAGCACTGTTCTATCGCCGTCGGATATTTTGCCTCGGGTGAGCGGCTATATTCAGGGAATACAACCAGTGAATCTGTCCTCGCCGAGAGCTCTCTAACCAGCTTCTCGTGTGTATGGAAACTTCCGAATACCCAGCCCGCCCCGTGAATATAGAATATAATATTTCTAATCTTTTTGTCCCTGGGAACAACAAAATATACCGGGATACTGCCCCATTTTCCCGTGCTTATGCAAGCGGAGGATATGTTTGCAGGGTATTGATATACAGGGGTATCCTGCATTTCTTCCAATACCCTTCTGCCTTGCTCGGGCGGCAGCTGAAAGATCAGCGGCGGCACGGCGCTTTGGTTGCAGATCTCTTCTGCAGCCGGTTCTAAGGGAACGCATCGTTTCATCCTACGTTCTCCCTTCATACGATTCTTGTTGCTTATATCATATGCAGCTCATTGCGTTTCAAACTCTTTCTGCAATAAAATCTCATAAAAACCAAAGGCGCTTTCCCTGCATGTTTTTTACCCCCTTTCCTGCTTACGGTTCGTGATTTATGTAGGGAATATATTTATCTATCCATTCATAATCCTCTTTAGAGATCGCATATATATCTGCGCAGAAATGACGTCCTATTCTCGGTCAATGAATCAGGAAAACCACCAGAAACGCCCTGTTTATCAGCTTTTTCTGTGTTTGTCCTTATTATAACTCACTCACATCCCCTGCACAATTCCTCCCGTCAGATCAATGAGTTCTCTGTCCGTCACCTGAAATAAGATGCCTTTGTTGGCTTCCCTGCCGCTGTAATCAATATTTTCGATCGAAATTTCATAGCTTTTTGTCTCTCCCGAAATTGAGGAAATCACGTAGGCGGTTCCGGTGCGGATATCCTGCTTATACGCCACCTCATAGCTGAGAGCCGCCGAGAGATGGTCGAGGTTCCCGTCGAGATTGCCATATATGCCTATGCCGGTATTTTCCGAAATTCGACCCATGCAGCAGCTTTTGTTATAGTTTATGACGCCGGAGAGCTCTCCCGGATTTCCGTTTTCCCCTTTTCTGATTCCGATAATATTGGTCAGATAAATCCAACCCTCACTCACCTGCATCATCGTTCCCGTATCTCCGTCACTGACGGCGTGTCCAAGCGCTCCGAAATCTCCATCGCCGTCGTAATAGGTCATCGTGCCGACGCCTGCCAGATCGTCTCTGACCCAAATGCCCAGTTTATACATACCGTTATCGCTCATGATCGGCTCGATGGCCACCTCGATGTATTCGCCGTCGCGGCGTATCCCCAAGATTTCCTTTTCCCCGCCATAGAAATCTATCTTTTCTATCAGACTTTCTTTCTCCGTCACCTTCTCGCCATTGATGCTGACAATATAATCTCCGCTTTTTACACAATTTTCCGCGGGTTTTACCAGCTCACCCGACTGGGAAGTGAACTCTCCGGCCGCGATCACGAGCACGCCGTTCGTCTTTACATATATGCCGATCGGCATACCGCTGGCATAGACCTCGCCTGCGTCGAGCACCGTCACCGCGATATCTTTGATCGGAATCACGCCGAACAGTTTACAGGTAACCGTATATGTGATGCGCTGCTCCATGGGATTGCCCGACAACTGTTTCAACACTTCCCTGCTGTCCTCTTTTAACACAACGCGTACCGGCAGAGAATAGTCATATTTAATCTCCTCCCCCGCATTGATGTACATGACATCGGGGATGGAATCGTAAAAAGTGCGCACTGCAAAAAACGCGACGATCATCAATCCCAAATATGTGATTTGCTGCATGATGTGCTGTAATTTTCCCATGATTCCTCTCAATCCGCCGCATTCGCGGCATTTTCATCGGTGAAAAAGAAAATAAGAAGATTCTGCCTGCATGTCTTGTCCGCAGCGGCAGATATCTTCTTATCTATTATGTGGATATTTTATTTTTTCAATCATTTTGTCTTTGGCATATTTTGCCATTTATGCAGCTAAGACTGCCGCTCCTTTTTTTGCCGCGCCAGCTCTTTCATCTCTCCCGCGCTCTTTAACACGGTATCGGTAATCTCCACTCCTCCGAGCATCCGCGCAAGCTCCTCTACACTCTCCTCTTCCTCTAATCGGCGAATGTGGGAAACGGTCGACTGATTTTCCACCGATTTTTGAATGAGGTAATGAGCGTCGGCCATCGCCGCAATCTGCGGCAGATGCGTGATACAGATGATCTGGTGATTCTTTCCCAAAAAACTCATTTTCTCGGAAACCATCTGTGCCGTCCTGCCGCTGATACCGCTGTCAATCTCGTCAAATATCAACGTATCAATGGCGTCCTGGCCGGCTAAAATCGTCTTGATCGCCAGCATAATCCGCGAAAGCTCACCGCCGGAAGCCACCTTGCCCAAGGGCTTAAGCGGCTCTCCCGGGTTGGTGGAAATCAAAAATTCGGCATCGTCGTAACCGTTTGCCGTGTAATGCTCGGTCTGCTTAAATTCCATCTCAAACCTCACATCCAAAAAATTCAAATCTTTCAAAGACTCCGTGACATCCTCCGCCAGCTTTAGAGCCCTGCTCTGCCTGATCTTTGACACTTCCCCGCAGAGCTTTTGCAGTTCCGCCTCCGCGGCTTTGACGTGTTCTTTTAAATCGGCAAGATAGGTATCGTAGTTCGCAAGCTTCTTCAGCCGCTGCTCTTTTTCCTGCGCGGCTTCCATCACTTCCTCAATGCTGCCGCCGTATTTGGCTTTTAAATGATTGAGCAAATCCAGCCTTTTTTCGATCTCATAAAACGTAGCTTCATCAAACTCCGTCCCTTCGATATAGTCCGCCATCTCCCGGTTAAAATCGTTGAGCAGATTATCGATCTCGGCCAGCTGGCTCTCACAGTTTTTGACTTTGTCATCGTATTCCGACACGGACATCAGTTCCCGCAGCGCACGGCCGAGAAGCTCCGTAGCGCTCTCCATGCCACCCCCGGTGCATCCGTAGGCCGCAGCCATGGCTTCCATGATGCGCTTGCCGTTACAAAAACGGCTGTATTCTGCTTCCAGCTCTTCATCTTCTCCGACTCTCAGCCTGGCCTCCTCGATCTCGTGGAGCTCATATTCGAGGAAAGAAATCTCGCGCACGCGGTCTTCGCCGTCTCTGTCCGCCTCCGCAAGCTCTTCCACAAGCTTGCGGTATTGGCGGTAAGTCTCTGCCAGGGCTTCCTTCCTGCTGCCAAGCTCCTCCCTGCAATAATCGTCCAATATCTCCAGATGCTTCTTCTTCGACAAAAGCGACTGATGCTCATGCTGTCCGTGAATGTCGATTAAAGAGGCCGCAATCTCTTTCATTCTGGAGGCGGGCATACTCTCCGCATTCACTTTGCAGGCGCCCCGACCGTTTGTAATCTTGCGGCTGATGATGACCTCGTCATTCTCCGCAATGACGCCAAAGCGTTCCAGCTGCTCTTTCACCCGCGCGTCCGTCACCGTAAACACCAGCTCAACCAGCGCGTAATCCGCGCCCTCGCGCACCATCTCCTTAGGAATCTTTTCCCCCAGCGCGAGATTAATAGAACCGATAATGATAGATTTGCCGGCTCCCGTCTCGCCGGATAAAATATTAAGCCCCCGGGTAAACTCCACCTCAGACTCGTCGATCAATGCCAGATTTTTCACATGCAGACTTTCTAACATCTTAAACCTGCCTTTCTTACTTTTCTCTCACAATTTTCATTAACCGCTCCTTCACGGCAGCGGTGTCTTCTACGGTGCGGACCGCACACATAATCGTATCGTCCCCGGCGATGCAGCCCACCACCTCGTACAGATGCATGGCATCGAGAGCCGCCGCCACCGCCATCGCCATACCGGAAACCGTCTTGACCACCAGAATATTCTGCGCCGTATCCATGGAGACAACGCCGTCCCGAAACACGCGCTTATACCTTTCATCAAGCTCCCGGGCCTGCCCGGACAAAGGCGCATATTTTTGCCTGCCGTCTTTTGTGGCGACCTTAGTCAGCTTTAATTCGCGGATATCCCGACAGATCGTCGCCTGCGCCGCCTGATACCCCTCACGCTCCAGATAAGCGGAGAGCTCCTCCTGGGTCTCAATGTCATGGTTGCCGATTACTTCCAAAATTTTTTCCTGACGCTTCGATTTCATTGCACGCTCCTATACTCATCCATAGGTTTCCATCTTCCTGCGCAAGATCTCGAGAAAGCTTTCATTGCGCAGCTTTAAAATCTGTGTGGTCTTCTCCGCCTTTCGTATCGCAAACTGGTCGCCGACCTTAAGCTTCACCGCGTTATCGCCGTCAAAGCTGACTTCGACCGTCTCATCCTTCTGCGAGCGGCGTCTGCCGATCTCCACCACGACCTCGTCCTCATCCCCGATGACGATGCTTCTGGTGCCAAGATTATGCGCATTGATCGGTGTAATCAAAATAACGCTCGCCTTCGGGTCCACAATCGGCCCGCCGGCCGACATATTATATCCGGTTGACCCAGTGGGAGTAGAAATGATGATGCCGTCCGCATGAAATGTGTTCAGATACCGTCCGTTGACAGAAAGAATTAAATTGACAATCGAAAGGGAACCCGTGCGGTGAATGACAATATCGTTAAAGGCAATCTTGGGCGCCTCCCGCTCTCCTCCCCTGATGCCGCACCCAACCAGCATCATGCGCCGCTCGATCATATACCGGTTGTCCATCAGCTGATCCAGCGCCCAGAACACGCTGTTCTCCTCCAGCTCACAGAGATAACCGAGCGTGCCGAGATTCACGCCGATGAGCGGAAGTCCACTTTGCATCATATGATCCGCCGCGCGTATCAGCGTACCGTCACCGCCCAAAACGATCACCCCCTGGGTTTCCGCTGGAATCTGCTCCGGTTTGGGCGCCGCCGCATCCTCGTCCTCACCGTTGCTGATATAGTAAGTACAACTGCCGCCCCTCTCTTCGATGTAAGATTTGATCTCCCCTGTCAGGCGCAGATTGGCATCCTTAAAAGAGTTCACAATAATCAAAAAATGTTTCATACCAATTCTCCCTGCCGCTGTGTATGATAAATGATCCGTTCCGTTCGCCGGGGGTTTTATTGTTTATCCAGCGCTCTGTGGGCGTCTTCCACCACGCCGGAGACATTCACATGCTCTGCCATCTCTCCAAGCGTGTCCATGCGCAAATGAACGAGATATTCGATATTGCCCTCCGGCCCCTTGATCGGGGAATAATCCAGATGCAGCACAGAAAACCCCAGCTCGCGCGCAAAAGAGATCACACGCTCCGCGACCTCTATGTGAACGGCCTTATCGCGCACAACGCCCTTTTTGCCGACTTTTTCCCTGCCCGCCTCAAACTGCGGCTTGATCAGGCAGACCATCTCCCCGTTTTCACGCAGCAGACCTGCCGCAGGTCCCAACACCTTTGTCAGGGAGATAAACGACACGTCCACGGAAGCGAAATCCAGACGGTCGGCGATATCCGCCTGCGTCACATAGCGGATGTTGGTCTTCTCCATACAGACCACACGCGCATCCTGACGCAACTTCCATGCAAACTGACCGTACCCGACGTCCACCGCATATACTTTAACGGCGCCGTTTTGCAGCATACAGTCGGTAAAGCCGCCGGTGGAGGCCCCGATATCCATACAAACAAGCCCCTCCAGCGAAACTTCAAACTGTGCCAGCGCCTTCTCGAGCTTTAAGCCGCCGCGGCTGACATATTTGAGCGTGTTCCCCTTTATCTCTATGCTGACATTAACATCGAAAGCGGCTCCCGCCTTATCCTCCCGCTGGTTTTGCACAAAGACATTGCCTTCCATGATCATGGCTTTGGCCTTCTCTCTGGAGGGAGCCAGCCCTCTGTTTACCAACAAAATATCCAATCGTTCTTTCAAATTGTCAACGTTTCCTCTCTGCTGATTTTTCGTATGCCTCTATCGTCCGGGCAATAATGGTATCGGCGTCGATTCCCACCTCACGGCGCAAAATATCGACATTGCCGTGCTCGACATATTCATCCGGTATGGCAATGGGCAGCACCGAAATCCCCATCCCCTTTTGCAGATAGTGCATCACGACATGCTCTCCCATCCCGCCGTTGATAACGTTTTCCTCCATGGTCACCACCAGCGTATGGTCTGTCGTAAGCTCCTCTAAAATCTCTTCGTCCAACGGCTTTGCAAAACGCGCATTGATAAGGCTACAATGATAGCCGTTTTGTTTTAGCCCGTCTCTGACCTGTTCCGCTGTCTTCACCATAGAGCCAAGGGCAAACAATGCGATCTGCTCCTCCCGGTAAATCCATTCGCTCTTGGCAAGGGAAATCGGCTGTCTGTATTCTTTTAAGCCGTCGTAAGCTTCCCCCCTTGGATAGCGGACAGCGATCGGCGTGGGAAAATTGACCGCATATTTAATCATATCCGAAAGCTCCCATTTGTTTTTGGGCGCCATAATCGTCATATTCGGTATCGTGGAAAGATAAGAGAGATCAAAGATGCCCTGATGCGTCTCCCCGTCGCTCCCGACCAGTCCCGCCCGGTCAATCGCAAACACCACCGGAAGATTTTGGATACAGACGTCATGCAGAATCTGATCGTACGCCCGCTGCAAAAAGGAGGAGTATACGGCAAAGATCGGTTTCAATCCCGCTGCCGCCAGGCCCGCCGCAAACGTCACCGCATGCGCCTCGGCGATGCCGACATCAAAAAACCGCTCCGGGAACATATTGTGGAAACGCTTCAATCCCGTGCCGTCGGTCATCGCCGCCGTGATTGCCACAACCCTGTCATCCCTGTCCCCCAGCTTTCGCATCACGGTCGAAAAAATATCGGTATAGTTGGCCTTTACCCTTGGATGCCTGGGCAAACCGGTCTCAATCTCAAACGGCTCCGTACCGTGAAATCGCGCGGGGTGACGCTCCGCCGGGGCATACCCGGCCCCCTTATGCGTCAGCACATGTACAAGGACCGGGCCGTCAATGTGCGAAGCTTCCCGCAGCAGCCGCAGGATGCCCTTGATATCTCCGCCGTCCACCGGCCCCAGATAGACGATGCCCATCTCCTCAAAAAACATACCCGGCACAAAAAGCTGCTTGATGCTGCTCTTGGTCTTGCGCAGCTTATTGACCATTTTATCCCCGTATACCGGAATTTTGTTGAGGGAATTCATGACGCCGATTTTCAAATCCAGATAGGCATTGGCCGTGCGGAAACTGGTAAGATAAGTAGAGAGTCCGCCCACATTCTCGGAGATAGACATATTGTTATCGTTCAATACAATGATAAAATTCGTTTTGAGCATCCCAGCATTGTTGAGCGCTTCAAACGCCATGCCTCCGGTCAAGGCCCCGTCGCCTATGACCGACACCACGCGGTAATCCTCCCCCGTGACCTCCTTGGCGAGCGCATACCCAAGCCCCGCTGAAATCGAAGTAGAGCTGTGCCCCGTGTCAAAGCTGTCGCAGTCGCTCTCCTTGCGCTTGGGGAAACCGCTCATACCGCCATATTTGCGCAGCCCGTCAAATCCCTCGCGCCTGCCGGTCAAAATCTTGTGCGTATATGCCTGATGGCCAACATCCCAGATCAGCTTGTCCTGCGGAAAATCCAAAAAAAGATGCAGCGCCATGGTCAGCTCCACAACACCCAGATTGGAAGCGAGATGACCTCCGGTGACAGAAATCTGTTCAATCAAAAACTGTCGAATCTCATCGGCCAACTGCTTTAACTCTTCCTCGTCAAGCTCCTTTATGTCGTTTTCCTTTTTTATTTTATCCAGCACCATACAGAAATACCTCGGTTTCTATCCTTTCCGATCACAGCGCAAACAAACCAGTCTGTTACTTTTCTATTGGTATACAGATGTTTTGTCTTTTATTTTTCACGATAGATCAGATATCGCAGCAGCTCCGTCAAAAATTCATTTTTGACTACCAGCGCATCCATGCAGGCAACCGCCTCCGTGGACAACCGCTCCACCGCTTCTTTTGACTTCTCAAGCCCCTCGAACGTAACATAGGTAACCTTATGATTTTTCTCGTCGCTGCCGATCGGCTTTCCCAACACTTCCATCGTACTCGTCACATCCAAAATATCATCCTGTATCTGAAACGCAACCCCCACCAGGCCGGCCGCCTGCTCGATCTGCTTTTGTTCGTTCCTGGTGGCGCCGGCCAGTATCGCGCCGATCACCATGGACGCCTCGATCAAAGCCCCTGTCTTAAGACGGTAGATAAAATCCAGTTTTTCTTTCGTCAGATCGCCGTCCTCCTCCGCCAGAACATCCACCGTCTGGCCGCCTACCATGCCGTATATTCCCGCTTTGCGTGAGAGCACCTGAAGCGCCTTTGCGATTCTGATATGCTCCGACGACATATCGAACGCCCGCAGCGCCGTCTCAAAAGCGTAATTGAGCAAAGCATCCCCGGCCAGTATGCCCATCGCCTCGCCGAACCTGGCGTGGGTTGTCTTTTTGCCCCTGCGGTATTCGTCGTTATCCATGGCCGGCAAATCGTCGTGGACAAGAGAATAGGTATGTATCATCTCGATCGCCGCCATAAACGGCTCCACCACTTCCCCTCTGCCGCCAAACAGACGGTAGGTCTCTTGCATTAACATAGGGCGCAGCCTTTTTCCGCCCGCCCGCACACTGTAATTCATCGCCTCCATAATCCGGCTCTGATAATTCTCCTCCGCTGGAAGATACGCGTTTATCACTTTTTCGATTTCAGCTGTACGCTTTTCGATCTCTGCTTTGATCTCCATACCTTAACGCTCCTTGTCCCACACTACGCAAAATCCTCGGTCTCTCCGCCGCTTATCACCTGCATCTTTTTCTCCACGGTATCCAAAAGACGGTGACAGTCTTTTAACCGCTCCATGCCCTGCTGATACAGGGCAAACGCCTCCTCGAGCGAAATGTCCTGCTGCTCCATTTGCTCCATCATTTCCTCAATCTGTGAAAAGTTTTCTTCTATGGTAAAAGTCTTTTCTTCAGAATCTGTCTTTTCTATTTTCTTCTCACTCAAGATGAACCTCCGTAACCGCGGCTTTTACTGTTCCGTTCTGTAAATGTACCGCAATGACATCATGCTTTTTTACGCGCAACGCATCCCGTATGGCACGTCCGCTCTCATCCGCCACAAAAGCGTAGCCCTGGCAAAGCTTTTTGGCCGGCGAGAGTCCGTCGAGCCTTTCTGCGAGCAATCGCATGTGATGCTGCTTTTCTCTCAAAACGGCCTCCATTTTTGCGCACAGCTTTTCTTCCAGATCCAGCGCGTATTTTCTGTTCTCCCGCAGTCTGTAAGACGGGCCGGAAAGCTTCACGCGCGCGTCAAGATGCTCCAACCGCAGCCGCAGCGCGACGATTTTTTGCCGCATCAGATGTTCTAAGCGCTCATGCATCTGGTAGAGCTGCACCTGTGCCGCGCGGTAATCGTACACCGCCAGCTCCGCGGCGGCAGAAGGCGTCGGCGCGCGCAGGTCGGCCACAAAATCGGCGATCGTAACATCCGTCTGATGCCCCACAGCCGAGATCACAGGCGTCCGGCAGGAAAAAATCGCACGCGCGACAATCTCCTCATTGAATGCCCAGAGGTCTTCAATCGATCCGCCGCCCCGTCCAATAATCATCACATCCACACCCAGCTCGTCCAGCGCGCGTATCCCCTGCGCAATGCTCTGCGCCGCCCCGTCTCCTTGCACCAACGCCGGGTACAGGATTAGCTGGACATACGGATTGCGCCTGGCGGCGATATTGCGGATATCCTGCACGGCGGCCCCGGTAGGCGCGGTCACAACGCCGACCCTGGCGGCAAACTTTGGAATCGGCTTCTTATACGCCTCGTCAAACATGCCCATTTCTTCCAGTTCCTGTTTTAAAGCTTCAAAACGCAGGTAGAGGTCGCCCGCACCGGAATGCTCGATTTCCCGCGCATAGAGCTGGTATTTCCCGTCCCGCTCGTACACCTCAACGGAACCGGTCACCACGACGTTTTGCCCCTCTTTCATCTGGAACCTAAGCCCTTTACGGTTTCCCGCAAACATGATGCACTGCATCACGCCTCCCGCGTCCTTGATCGTAAAATAGATGTGGCCGGAACTGTGATACTTGCAGTTGGATACCTCGCCCTTGACGCTGATCTTTTGCAGCATAAAATCCTGTGCAAACATATTTTTGATATAAGTATTGACCTGCCCCACGGAATATATATTTTTCATCATACTAATTTGGCCAGAATCCCGTTAATAAACGCGGGGGAATCCTCCGCGCCGTATATTTTTGCCAGCTCTACCGCCTCGTTGATCGCCACGCCCACCGGCACCTCTTCGTCATATTTCATCTCATAGACTGCGAGGCGGATGATGGTTAAGTCTACCTTGCCCATGCGCGTGGTTTTCCAGCCCTGCGCCACGTCATTGACCATCGCGTCGATCTCAGCTATCTTCTCTGCCACCTTGCCACATTTATCCGTAATATACTGCTCGTCCGCTACATCCCACACGGCTTCCGCCTGCTGGTACAGTTTCATCTGTTCCGAAAGCTCATCCTCCCCGTGAAACAAAGTCCCGAACAGCATTTTAAAAATCTGTTCTCTCAATTCTCTTCTCGTCATCTAGTTCTTCCTCTCTCACCCGCAGGACGCCGTTTTGCAAATGGTAAAAAAGAATCACTCTGTGATTCTGTAAGGTAAAAAAGGATGTCGCTATGACATCCTTTACAATAACTGCACATATACCCGGCCAGGTCTACTTGCCGCTTCCCATGTCAACACTTGCGATACGGATGTTTACGCCGGATACTTCCAATCCCGTCATGTTCTCAATAGCGCTCTTGATGCGCTCCTGTACTTTGGAAGAAACAGCAGGGATGGAATATCCATATGCAATATTCAGTGCAACGTCTACACTGACGACACCCTCGAGCACTTCCACACGCACGCCCTTGGACAGATTTTTCATGCCAAGCTTACTAACCAGTTCATTTGTGATGTTGCCAGCCATAGAGGCCACGCCCTCGATCTCAGTAGCGGCAAGCCCGGCAATGATAGCAACCACTTCATCTGCAATCTTCACTTCTCCTAAATTACCATCCTTTATTTTAAATGTTTTTCTATCCTCACCCATTGCTAAATGCCTCCTAAGTGATATTATGTGTCTATTATAACAGACTATTCCCTATTTGGAAACCAAAAATGTATGATTTTTCCTTAAAAATTTCTGTTCGTAAAACCATAGGGCGTATCCTGGTACACATAGTAATTGAGCCAGTTGGAATAAAGGATATTGCCGTGGGAGCGCCACTGTAAGCGCGGCCGTTTTGTGACGTCATCCTGGGGATAATAATTGACCGGCAGGCCAATCGGCAGCCCCTTTTCTTTATCCCGCTTATATTCGATGTCAAGCGTCACTCTGTCGTACTCCGGGTGCCCCATCACAAAGATACGGCTACCCTTGTCGGCCATGCCCAAAAAGAATCCCGCCTCCTCCGATTCGGCGAGCACCGTAAAGCCCGGCACCGCTTTGATATCCGCGATCCTCACCTCCGTGTGCCTGGAATGGGGCGCCATAAAATCATCGTCAAATCCGCGCACCAAAGGCACCTTGCGATTCATGACATGGTGTTCAAAGACGCCGAAGAGCTTTTCGGGCAGCAAATATTTTTTCAGACCGTAATAATAGTACAATCCGGCCTGCGCCCCCCAGCACAGATGCAGGGTGGAGGTAACATGCGTATCCGTCCACGCAAAAATCTCACACATCTCCGGCCAGAAATCCACTTCCTCATACCCCATCTGCTCGAGCGGCGCCCCGGTGATGATAAGGCCGTCAAAATACCTGTCCTTTACCTCGTCAAACTTCTGATAAAACTGATTGATATGGCTGCGCGACGTGTTTTTGGACTGATGGCTGGACACCGTGATAAACGTGATATCCAGCTGCAGCGGCGTGTTGGATAAGGAGCGCAAAAGCTGCAATTCCGTATCCTCTTTCAACGGCATCAGATTTAAGATGCCGATCGACAGCGGCCTGATATCCTGGTGCGTGGCGCGTATTTCATCCATCAAAAATATATTTTCCGTCTCCAAAATCTCCCTGGCGGGAAGATCGCTCTGTACTTTAATTGGCATATGTTATCCCTTCTTTCATTCGTCCTGAAGCATCCGCAAAAACTCTTCCTCCGTCAGCACAGGAATATTCAGTTCTTTTGCTTTGGTCAGCTTACTGCCGGCTGCCTCGCCGGCCAACACATAGTCTGTCTTTTTGGACACGGAGCCCGACACTTTCCCGCCGTATTTCTCAATCAGCTCCGATGCCTCTTTTCTGCCGAGCGAAGGCAGCGTTCCAGTCACCACCACGGTTTTACCGCTCAAGGCGGAGTCCACCGTCTCCGACTCCTCCGCCTGCATATTGACGCCGGCTTCTTTTAAGCGGGCGATGATTTTTTGATTTTCCGGCTGGTCGAAGTAACTGCGGATGCACATGGCGCTGACTTCTCCGATATCGTGTACCGCGGTCAGCTCTTCCACGCTCGCCCCGGCCAGATTGTCGATCGTTTTAAATTCTTTCATAATGGCCTTGGCCGCCGCCTTCCCGACGTTTGGTATGCCAAATCCGGTCAGCAGTCTGCCGGCGTCATTTTGTTTTGATTTTTCTATGACGTCAAGCAGTTTATCCGTGTTTTTTTCCTTGCCGATAATGCCAAGTTCAATCAACTCATCGCGGTGTTCCCGCAGATGATAAATGTCTGCGATATCTTTGATATATCCCCGCCTCACAAGGTCTTCGATATAGACGGTGCCAAAGCCCTTGATGTCCATGGCTTCCCTGCCGACAAAGTTGATGATGCGCCGCTCAAGCTGCGCCGGACAATTAGGCGACGTGCATTTGATATCCGCGGTATCTTTTTCCCGCTCTGTTTTTGCACCGCATACGGGACAAATCTGCGGAATCTGAAACCGCTCCCATGCACTCTTTCGCTTTTCTTTCACCACGCGCTTTATTTTGGGAATAATTTCACCGGACTTGTAGACGACGATCGTGTCGCCGATTCCCACATCCAAGTCATCAATAAAATCCTGATTGTGCAGTGTCGCCCGCGACACGGACGTGCCGCACAGACGCACCGGCGTAAAGATTGCCGTTGGCGTTATTCTGCCGGTTCTGCCTACGGATAATTCGATATCCAAAAGCTCCGCCTCTTTTTCCTCCGGCGGATATTTGTAGGCGATCGCCCAGCGCGGCACTTTTGACGTCGCTCCCAGGCGTTCCCTGTCCGCATAGCGGTTGATTTTTATGACGGCTCCGTCGATATCATAGGGCAGATTGCCCCTGTTTTCACCGATCGCGCTGACGGCGTCCCACACCTCGTCGGCCGTCGTACAGACTTTGTAATTGTCTATGACAGCGACCCCCTGCTCCTTTAAGTATGCATATCCCTGTGCATGTGTGTCTAACTCCATCCCGCGCACCTGCTGGATATTAAATATAAACAGCGACAACTCCCGCTCTTTTGTCACGGCCGTATTTAACTGGCGCAGGGTTCCCGCGGCACAATTTCTCGGATTGGCAAACGTTTTTTTGCCGAGCAGCTCCTGGCGCTCGTTCACCCGTTCAAACGCCTCATTGGTCATATAGACTTCCCCGCGTATTTCCAGATATTCCGGCGCATTTTTCAGCTTTTTTTTCACATCCCGTATCACTTTGGCATTGGCCGTGACATCCTCACCGTAATTGATGCCGTCGCCTCTCGTCTCCGCGAGCGCCAGCTCCCCGTTTTCGTAGCGCAGCGCCATCGAAAGCCCGTCGATTTTATACTCTACCACGAACTCGGGATGGTCGAGCTGCTCTTGCATCTGGCGCACAAATTCATACACCTCTTCCTTGGAAAAGACATCCTGTAGACTCAGCATCGGCACATTGTGACGCACAAGGACCCCCGCCGTGCGCTTTGCGCTCCCGCCTACCTTTTGGGTCGGGGAATCTTTCGTCACGAGGTTAGGATGCTCCTTTTCGAGCTGTTTCAACTCGTTCATCATCATGTCAAATTCATAGTCGGTAATTTCCGGCGCATCCTGATTATAATATTTTTCGCTGTGGTAGTTGATCTGCCTGCGCAGATCTGCAATCTTTTCCGTTATCTCCATCCCTGCATATTCCATCCTTATATTCATAATTAAGCTGTTTTAACCGTTACGCGTTCTTACGGACTTTGCAGCGAGTGCATAGTCCCGGGCTGAATAGTGACATTAAGCTCTATATGCCGGACGAATCATTTAGCAGCCTTGCCAATGTCCCATACTCTTCCTTTGTCACATCGCGGCACGCACCGTAAGGCAGTTCGCCCAATGAAATATTCATGATGCGGGTGCGCACCAGCTTTTCCACCCGATAATCAAAATATTCGCACATGCGGCGAATCTGGCGGTTTAATCCCTGTGTCAATATAATGCGGAATTGTCTTTTGCCCACACGCTCCACGAAACATTTTCTCGTGGTGGTATGTAATTCTTTCAGCGGCACGCCGCCCGCTATCCCGCGCAAAAAGTAATCGGTCAGCGGTTTATTTACCGTCACCAGATATTCTTTCTCATGACGGTTTCCGGCACGCATGATCTTGTTGACAAGGTCGCCCTGATTCGTAAGCAGCAGCAGGCCCTCCGATTCCTTATCCAGCCTTCCGACCGGGTAGACACGCTTGGGGTAATTCAAATAATCTATGACATTATCTTTCTCCCTCTTTTGCGTCGTGCAGACGATTCCCCTTGGCTTATGCAGGGCTAAGAGAATAATCTCCTCCTCTTTGCAAAGCGGCCTGCCCTCATAGAGCACATTCTGGCCCGGCATAACTTTTGCCCCCATCACGGCCACAACTCCGTCTATGGTGACTTTTCCCAGCTCTATGGCCCGGTCTGCCTCTCTTCTCGAACAGACTCCGGCTTCACTCAAAAATTTGTTGATACGAATTCCGTTTTCATCCATGTTCATTCTTTTCACCCGCAAAGATAAGCAACAGAGCCGCGGCGCCCATTGTCCATGTGCGCGGCGGCTCGATCTTATCTGATTTGCATTTTATTTCGTTGTCGTTAATCTAAAAGGTCGGTTTTGATATATCCTGTCTTACCGTTCCAGCTTACTTTAGTCCATCCCTCTGCGTAACTCATGATCACCGTAACTTTTTCGCCCGGGTAAACCGAACCGATCTTTTCGGATGTCTCGCTCATACTCGCGCGGACATTGACGGTATCATTGATCGTTATTACTTTTCCCTCGGCGAGAGCCGCTCCCGTATTGTCGGAGGGCTGTTCTGCCTGGCCTCCCGATGCCTGGGTATCTAAAAACTCACTTTTGACATAGCCGGTGCCGCCGTTGTACTCTATCTTACTCCATTCGCCCTCCGTACCGATTCTGGTAACGGCCTGTCCCATCTCGACTGCGCCGAGCCGATCGGAATCCGTGCTGGCAGACGCACGCACGTTGACACGCTCCTTGGCATAGAGAGTCTCCGACGTAGCGGCCGGCTGTTCGGGTTCTTGCGGCTGCTCGGTTGCGGGCGGTGTCTCCGTCTCGGGCGGCGCCTCCACATTCTCTGTATCGCCGGCCGCTTCGGACGCCTGGGTCGTCGTCTTCCAATCCTGCACTGCGACTGCAAGTGTGGAGGAAAGCAGATTCTCAAGATCTGCATCCGCAGCTCTCGCCGCACTGTACTTTTCGGCTACCTCCTGCAATAACGCTACCACATCCGGTTCATTCTCAAACTCGCTCATGCGGGCCGTGACCGCCTCATCCTCCGGCAGCTCCTTTTTCGTGTCGTTGTATGGACTGTAAAGATTGTCAATATAAATCGTCCCGTGCTCGTCCGTCCTCACATAGAAGAAGTCAAGACTCGGCACAACTGTCTCAATACCCGCAAATTTTACTTCGACATAGGCGTTCACCAGATAGGAATTCTCCTCGAGTCCGCTCTTCGTGTAGCATTTCAGATTGCGGTACTCCTCCACATACTGACTGAACATCTGGATATAGCTCTTCTCATTTTCGGAGATCGGCGCCGCTATTGATGCCATCGCCTCCAAATCTCCGGCCGCATAAGCCGCATAATAGCGGGTGATCACATCATTGACCCCCGGAAACGCGTCAATCTGATATGCCTCCGGCTCCTTCGCCTGTGTATCCGTAACCTCACTCGAGATCTCGGTATCGGGGACATCCGGCCCAGGCTCTGCCGGTGCGGCGCATTTCACCAAAACCACTACAAGAGCGGCCAGCAAAACGCCAGCGGAAATGTAACGGATGTTCTTCTGTAAGAACGCAACAATCTTCTGTGCCCCTTCATTCGGAGTTGTATTTTTATCGGAATTTGCCATTTGTATTCACCAAACCTTTCTAAAAATGCGCAATCTAAACACAGACGCGCCGTCGAATGTCTGTCCAACGAAACCCAAGCCCACAGTAGGAAAATGGACTATCTGCAACAAAAACAACAAGCATACGATTTGCTGCCCAAAACTTCATCACGCTGCCGTATGCTTTCCTGCACTGTAAGAATACAGACTTATCCTACAGTCTCTGAATATTATCAGTATTCCACTGATCTCAAAAAAAATGCACCCGGCGGGAATCGAACCCGCATTGCTGGAGTCGGAGTCCAGTGTTCTATCCATTAGACTACGGTTGCCTCTCGAAACACTTACAAAAAAATCCTATATAAGCTACGTTTTTTATGCTAACACAAAAAAACCTACTTGTCAAACCAGAATTTGCATCAATAAAAAATTTTAGTAACCGTTCAGCTCAGGACTTTGCACTCGCTGCAAAGTCCGTATGAACGCGTATATCTTGCCAAGCGGGAATCCGGCTCTTTG
>CANONN010000004.1 GCA_947567625.1 uncultured Roseburia sp.
CCCCCATGATGGCCGTTTTTGTGCCCGCTGCCGCACCCGTTGTTGCCATTGCCGCCACAGTAGCCGCAATTGCTGTTGGTGCCCTTTGGGCTGCCACAGTAACCACAGATGTTGCTGTCAGAATTGCCGCCGCAGTAACCGCAGTTGCTGTTGGTGCCCTTTACGCTGCCGCAGTAACCGCAGATATCATCGAGGCATCTGTTTTCGCCGCAGTAATCGCAGATACCGTCCCCGTTATTGTCGGTAAAATTGCAGCCTGCCGTGGAGGTGGCTGTTGCACCGTTGTTGCTTGCCGTGGCTGCCGGATTTTTATAGCCAACCGTACTTGCTGAGTTTTGATTGGCGAAAGTATTTGCCGAGGCGTTATTGCCGCCTGCGTTTGCCGGCGCATAATCGCAGATGCCGTCGTTATTGCTGTCGGTATAATGACAGTTCGCTTTGATATATCCGCAAATGCCACCCGCATTTGCTTTGAAAAAATGGCAGCCGGAACGGAAATAAGTACTGATGCCGCTGGCATCAATGCTGGCAACGCGGCAGTTTGATCTCAGATAATTGCCTTCAGAGCGTCCGTTCGCGGCGGAACGATACAGTGTGCTGCCGCCACTGGCAGCAAAGGTGGTTACCGTACAGATCGTCAGGGTCAGAGCGGCAGTCAGTATGCCGGTTAATAACTTTCTCATGATTTACCTCCATATACACGTTGATAGTTCTATCGCAATTCCTATTGTTTTTAATCATAACACGATTTGCCCCGAGAAATCCATTCACTTTAATAAAAAATTTTTTCTACCAGAGCCGTCGAAATTCTCCGGGCGTCATCTGCTCTACCTTTTTGAAAATCCTCGAAAAGTAGTTGGCGTCATTGAGTCCGCACTCGCGGCTGATTTGTTCCATGGAGAGCGAGGAAAAACGCAGCAGTTGCTTGGCATGCGTAATGCGCACCTGCAACAGGTAATTGTTGACCGAGAGGCCAAACTGATTTTTAAACAGTCGGGTCAGATAAAACTTATTGATATAAAAGCGTTCCGCCAGAGCGTCCAGCGTGAGCTTTTCCTGATAGTGGGCGTCGAGATATTCTTTGATATCCTGCAAATCGCGCCTGGCGGAAGCGCCGTGCAGTGGGGAAGCCGGCTTCCAGCTCTCTTCCATTAAGAGCGTTAAGAGTGCTGTCAATTTTTCGTATATTTTCATATCGCGCACATAGGAGTTGGAATCGGCGATCGCGTATAGCTCCGACAGCACAGTCTCGTACACGGAAATGTCCTTGGCACGAAAACAGGGATTGCCGCTGCGCTCGGTATATTTTTTGTAGATGCCGTTCATGTTGGGGCCGTAAAAATGCGCCCAACTCAGGCTCCAGAGATCATCATCGGTATGGTGGGAGTATGATTTTTGACAGTCTAAAAAAACACAGTCGCCGGCAAAGAGCGGATAAACCCTGCCTTCATAGTCAAGCGAGCCGGAGCCGTTTTTCACTAAAAAAAACAGGTACGAAGCGAGATTTTCGCGTTTGCTGGTATGGGCCTTTAGGGCCGTGAGAGTGCCGACTTCCTGCAAATGAATCAGGTTGGTGTTGGCGAACACCGAGGGCGTGTAGAGAATACGCTTTGAGTTTACCTGATTGCTTAAAAACAGAGAAGATTCCATATAAGTCTCCTTCCGGTTCATAGGATGTTGATTGTTGATCTGCTGTTTGGCAGCAATTTGCTGCCAGGGACGAAGCAAAAGAAATGATATGTTTATTTTACCATAAAAAGTCAATATTGTGCTATAATAATCCAACATATACACTTACACGCGTTAAAATCAGCCTTTAAAATGAAATATGAATCCATGTAGCGCTGGTAGAAACGACAAAAACATTTCTGTCGCGTCGGTATCATAAAGAGTTGTGTTTTGGGAAAAGCTAATCGTAAACGACCGCTATATAATAATTTGTTGTACATCAAAACATGATAACATGTATGAGTATCAGCGATAAAAACTATAATCATAAAGAAAGTTGAGGTATGGTATGAAAAAAGCATTAATCACGGGTATTACGGGACAGGACGGATCGTTTCTGGCAGAATTTTTGCTGGAGAAAGGGTATGAGGTGCACGGTGTGATACGGCGCGCTTCCATCTCAAATACGGCGAGAATCGATCATTTGCTGGCGCAAAACGCGATCACTCTCCACGAGGGCGATATGGCAGATTCTTCTTCCCTGATTCGTATTATCGGCCTGGTGCAGCCGGATGAGATCTACAACCTGGCGGCGCAGTCCCATGTACAGATTTCCTTTGACGCGCCGGAATACTCCGGTGATGTAGATGCAATCGGTGTCCTCCGTATCCTTGAAGCGGTGCGTATTCTCAATCTTACCAAAAAGACCAGAGTATATCAGGCTTCCACATCTGAGCTGTTCGGAAAGGTGGAGGAGATGCCGCAGAAAGAGACGACGCCGTTTCACCCGTACAGCCCGTATGCGGTCGCAAAACAATACGGCTTTTGGATTACCAAAGAGTATCGTGAGGCGTACGGCATGTTTGCGGTAAACGGTATTCTATTTAATCATGAATCGGAGCGCCGCGGAGAGAACTTTGTGACAAGGAAGATCACGCTGGCTGCGGGACGTATTGCGGAAGGACTGCAGGATCATTTGGAGCTTGGCAATATGGATTCGCTGCGCGACTGGGGTTATGCGAGAGACTATGTGGAGTGTATGTGGCTGATTTTACAGCATGATGTTCCCGAGGATTTCGTCATCGCTACGGGTGAGCAGCATACGGTCAGAGATTTCACCGAGAAAGCGTTCGCGGCCAATGGCATAGAGCTTCGCTGGGAAGGCGAAGGCATGGATGAAAAGGGCTATGACAAGGCGACAGGAAAGATGTTAGTCTGCGTCAATCCCGCGTGGTTCCGTCCCACCGATGTGGACAACCTTTGGGGAGACCCGACGAAAGCAAAGACTGTGCTTGGCTGGAATCCGCAGAAAACCAGCTATGAGGAGCTGGTGGAGATTATGGCAAAGCATGACCGTGCGCTTGCTAAAAGCGAGAGAGCGGTGAAAGAAGCGGCAAAATGCGACTAAATTTGACAGATTGCAAAGCGACATCGTGACTAGGTTGAAAAATCAGCTTGCTAGCTTGCTTTTTCACACAAATTGAGCCGGAGCCACAAATCTGAAGAGCAAAGACGAATCTGATATTCGTCTCGCGTGCCTATATGAAAAAGCTCCGGCATGGAGGATGAATATGGAAAAAGATGCAAAAATATATGTGGCGGGGCACCGCGGGATGGTGGGGTCGGCCATTATCCGAGAGCTAAATCGCCAGGGTTATACCAATATTATTACAAGGACCCACAAAGAGTTAAACCTCTGCCGGCAGGATGAGGTGGAAACCTTCTTCGCGGAAGAAAAGCCGGACTATGTATTCCTCGCGGCTGCGAAGGTGGGCGGCATTGTGGCGAATGAGAGCGCACTGGCCGATTTTATGTACGATAACATGACGTTGGAGATGAATGTGATTCATTCCGCATGGCAGAACGGCTGCAAAAAATTGCAGTTTATGGGTTCGTCCTGCATCTATCCGCGTCTCGCGCCGCAGCCTATGAAAGAAAGCTGTCTTTTGACGAGTTCTCTGGAAAAGACCAATGAGGCATATGCCCTGGCAAAGATTTCCGGTCTCAAGTACTGTGAATACTTAAACAAGCAGTACGGCACCGACTATATCTCTGTGATGCCAACCAATCTTTATGGTCCGAACGATAATTACCATCCGACACACAGCCATGTGTTGCCGGCGTTTATACGGCGTTTCCATGAGGCAAAAGAGCAGAATCTGCCCTCCGTCACCTGTTGGGGCGACGGCAGCCCGCTGCGGGAATTTATGTATGTGGATGATCTGGCAAATCTCTGCGTATTTTTGATGAATCACTACAGCGGAGATGAAACGGTCAACGCGGGGACAGGCAAAGAGCTTACCATCAAAGAGCTTGCCCAGACGGTGGCGAAAGTGATCGGCTATGAGGGCGAAATCCTGTGGGATACCAGCAAACCAAACGGTACGCCGCGCAAACTTCTTGATGTCTCAAAAGCGGAGGCGCTGGGCTGGCATTATAAGACGGAGCTGGAAGAGGGAATACGACTGTCCTATGAAGACTTTTTAAACAATCCGATGCGGGCGGAGCGGTAAACAGAGCATGGAGGATGATTATGAATATAGTACTATTGTCTGGCGGGTCAGGGAAACGCCTGTGGCCGCTGTCCAACGACATACGTTCCAAGCAGTTTATTAAAATATTTAAGTCGCCGGAAGGCGAGTATGAGTCCATGGTCCAGCGCGTCTATGGGCAGATTCGGCGGGTGGACTCGGATGCAACGGTGACAATCGCCACCTCAAAGACGCAGGTCTCCTCCATCCACAATCAGTTGGGCGAGGATGTCGGCATTTCCGTGGAGCCGTGCAGGAGAGACACGTTTCCGGCGATTGCGCTTGCGACCGCTTATCTGCATGATATACAGGGGGTGGCAGAGGACGAGGCAGTCGTTGTCTGCCCGGTCGACCCGTATGTGGAGCAGGATTATTTTGAGGCGTTAAAGGCGCTGGGCGAGCGCGCGGCAGGGGGAGACGCCAACCTTGTCCTCATGGGAATCGAGCCGACCTATCCCAGTGAGAAATACGGCTATATTATTCCCGAGAGTAAAGAGAATATCAGCGGCGTTAAGACGTTCAAGGAAAAGCCGGATGCAAAGACGGCGGAGGATTACATTTCCCGCGGAGCGCTCTGGAACGGCGGCGTGTTCGCCTATAAGCTCAGTTATGTGCTGAATAAGGCGCATGAGCTGATTGATTTTACGGATTATCACGATCTGTTTGACAAATATGAGACGCTCAATAAAATCAGTTTTGACTATGCGGTAGTAGAAAAAGAGAGTAAGATCGAGGTCATGCGTTTTGCCGGCCAATGGAAAGATCTTGGGACATGGAACACCCTGACCGAGGCCATGGAGGACGCCTGCGTCGGGGAAGCCATCTTAAACGAGACCTGCCACAATGTACATGTCATCAATGAGCTTGACGTGCCGATACTGTGCATGGGATTAAAAGATGTGGTAGTTTCGGCGAGCCCGGAGGGCATCCTGGTATCCGACAAAGAGCAGTCGAGCTATATCAAGCCGTTTGTGGACAAGCTCGCCCAGACGGTGATGTTTGCCGAAAAATCGTGGGGCAGCTTTCGGGTGATCGATATCGAGGACGGCAGCATGACGATCAAGGTCACGCTCAATGCCGGCCATATGATGAATTATCACAGCCATAAGCTGCGCGATGAAGTGTGGACGGTCATATCGGGCACGGGAAGAACGATCGTTGACGGCATGGAACAGCCGGTATCAGCCGGCGACGTGGTTACCATGCAGGCCGGATGCCGTCACACGATTATCGCCGACACAGAGTTGAAGGTGATGGAGGTACAGCTCGGAGAGGAGATCAGCGTGCATGACAAACAGAAATTCAATCTGGAAGACTGAGCCTTTTCTTTTAAAACCGGCAGGGAAAGATTACCTGTGGGGAGGGACGCGTCTCAATGATGATTTCTCAAAAAATATCGCCATGGAGCCCCTGGCTGAAACCTGGGAGTGTTCCACGCATCCCGACGGCCCCAGTATCGTCGCCAGCGGCAGGTACGAGGGGAAAACGTTATCCGAAGTGCTGAACCTTCACCCGGAATACCTGGGCACACATCCGCGCACGCACGGCGAGCTGCCGATCTTGATTAAACTGATCGATGCAAAGAAAGATTTGTCCGTGCAGGTACATCCGGGCGACGACTATGCAAAGAAATATGAAAACGGCTCGCTCGGCAAGACGGAAATGTGGTATGTGCTGGATGCGGTTGGAGACGCCAAGCTGGTGTACGGGTTCCGCGCGGATATGGACCGGGAAAAACTAAAAAAAAGCATCGAGCGCGGTACGGTCGAAAAGTACCTGCAAAAAGTGCGCATCAAAAAAGATGACGTGTTTTATATCGAGGCGGGCAGAGTCCATGCGATCGGTGCCGGAGCGCTGATCGCGGAGATTCAGGAGAGCTCGAACCTCACCTACCGCCTGTTCGACTACAACCGTGTGGACAAAAACGGCAAAAGGCGCGAGCTGCACATCGACAAAGCGCTCGACGTCGCCAATTTAAAGGGGAGTGAAGAACCCCGACAGCCGTTGCGCGTGCTCAGATATCAGATGGGCTGCGCGTCTGAATTATTGTGCCGCTGTAAATATTTTCAGGTGGAGCGTCAGCTGATTAACACCGAGCGGTGCCGAAAGATGGCCGATTTTGAGACGACAGGAAATTCATTCCATGTATTGCTCTGTGTCGGCGGCTGTGGTACACTTTTTCTGGAAAACGGGTCGTCCCTGAACTTTTTTCGCGGTGACTGCATCTTTGTCCCGGCGGATTCCATGGCGCTCAAACTGCACGGAAAAGCGCAGATGCTCAATGTGAGCTGCTAAAACGCGCAGGTTGTTGGCTGTAATAATTTGGCAGTCTAAAACTCATATATTCTAAAAAATGCAATAAACATGTTCAAAGGGGCTATTTTGTGGTGGAGCGTTACAAATAGCCCTGCGGGCATCCTGCCCTGTAAGCGCTCCAGAATGGAGGAACTCTATGGTAGAACAGAGAAGCATAGGGATATACATATTACTATCTATCGTCACATGCGGAATCTACGCAATTTACTGGTTTATCTGCCTGACAAACGACACCAATACGGTTTCCGGTGATGTAAACGGGACATCGGGCGGCGTGGCGTTTTTGCTGACGCTGGTCACATGCGGAATTTACGGCTTGTACTGGGCATACAAGCAGGGGGACAAAATCGACTTTGCGAAACGCCAGCGCGGCGTCCCGTCCACCAACACGGGACTTTTATACCTGGTGTTAAGCGTGTTTGGCCTTGGAATCGTAGCGTATGCTCTGATGCAGGATGAACTGAATAAGCTGGCATAATGAAAAAGAGGGCATGGAAGGTAGTAACGTTTGGCATGGTATTCTTAGTGGCGGGAATTTTCTACGCATGGTTCGTGGAAGTTTCCGGCATAGGGATTCCATGCCCTTTTTTTGCCGTGACGGGACGCTACTGTCCGGGCTGCGGTGTGACGCATATGTGTATGGCCCTCTTAAAACTTGACTTTGCCGCGGCATTTGAGAGCAACGGCATGGTGCTGATTTTGATGCCTGTGTTTGCGCCCATGCTGATTAAAAATGTGATCGCGTATGTCAGGACAGGCAGGTATCGTCTGAGCAAAGCGGAACAGATTCTGGTCATGACGGCGATTGTTCTGCTGATCGGATTTGGCATAGCGCGCAATCTTCTTTAAAATTTTTTTAATTCTTTTAGAAAATTATACGAAAAGAAAAAAGTGTGCTATAATAGGCATAGTTTATGATAGGCTTGTGTATTATGGGTGGTTTGAATCCCCGCAGATAAAGATACTGAGCGTAAAACAGATTCATTGGGCGATATAGAGCAGAGATCAGGGAAAGGAAGGATGGTCACATGAGATTGAAATGGATGAAACGATTGCTTAGCCTGACACTGGCGGCGAGTATGTGCTTAGCCCCGGATATGGCGGGGTATGCGGCAGCCATTCCGCAGAACATGGCAGGAGAAGTGACGCCGCAGGAGGCGATTGCGGATACGGTTGACAGTGAGACCGTAACGGTGGAGGACGAGGGCAAAGAGCTTTCTCCAAGCCAGGGAACCAGGATAACGGCTCCCGCGGCCCCTGCAAGCCTTTATGCGGACAATATTACATGGAAATCCGCCGATCTGCACTGGAGTGCGGTAGAGGGGGCGGAGGGATATATCGTATACCGCAAGTCCGATACCGACAGCGCATATAAGAGCATCGCCTATGTGGAGGGAAGAGACAACACCAACTACACGGACAGTGGGCTGATTATGGGCAATACCTACAGTTATCAGGTAAGATCTTATGTGATAGCAGGCGGCGAATACATACAGTCCGAACAGTGGGCCGCGCTCCAGGCGGTGGCATCAAAGCTGGGAAAGGCTGTCATTGTTTCGGCGGCAGCCGGCAGTTTCAACAGCGCTGCGTTGAGCTGGCAGATCGTGGAGGGCGCTACCGGATATGAGGTATACCGCGCCAATTCCGCCAACGCGCCGTTTACCCTGATCAAAGATACGGGCAATGTGACAAGCTATACGGACGGCGGTCTTTCCACCGGCAATGTCTACCGCTACTATGTGCGTCCCTATCGGACGGTGAGCAACAGGAGGATGTACGGAACAGAGTCCGACAGCGTGGCAGTGTGCCCGCTGCCGGGGGTTCCTGTGATGAACGCAGAGGTTTCTGTGACGGGCAGTGTGGTGTTAAACTGGCAGGCGGTGTCTGGAGCCGCCGGATACGGCGTGTACCGCAGGAGCGGCAGCGGAGAGTACAAACAGATCGCCAACATCACGTCCGACGCCACACTCTCTTTCGAGGATAAAGATCTCAAAGTCGGGAGCCAGTACACCTACCGTATGCGCGCGTACTGCCTGGCCGAGGGAACGCAGGTGTGGGGCGAATACACCGGCGAGAGAACGGTGGTTGCGACGCTCGGCGCGCCGACGCTGACATTCGGGGAGCAGAGCTATAACAGTATCACGCTGCGGTGGGAAAAGCTGAGCGGAGCGGAGGGATATAATGTCTACCGCTCGACCAGCGAGAACGGCGTTTACACCAGGATTAAAAAAATCAGCAGCGGGGATACCTTGAGCTATAAGGATACCGGGCTTACGTTCGGAACTACATATTATTACAGAATACGGGCATACAATACGGTAAACGGCGCGACGCTCCAGGGTGTTTATTCGCTTCCGGCTGCCCAGACCTGCGCGCCGGGCGCAGCCGTTTTAAGCAGCCAGGCGTCCGGGACAACGTCGGTCAAGCTCACCTGGACCGCGGTGGAGATGCCGGAGGGCAACAGCGGTTATTATATTTACCGGATAAACGGCGACAGTGTCCAGATGATCAAAAACTGTTCCAGGACGTCGACCTCGTACACGGTAAAACAATTGGTTTACGGCGAAAAATACAAGTTTAAAGTAGTTGCCTATGCGGCCGATGCCACCGGTAAGTTGATACAGGGCGCCGATTCCAACGTTTTGACGGTGAAGACGGCGCTGATGGCGCCAACGATCAAATCGGTAAAAGCATCCGGTTCCGGCTTGGAGATTACATGGAAATATTCTTCGAGCGCGGAGGAGGACAACTTTCAGATTTACCGTTCGACTTCCCGTGACAAGGGCTTTAAGAAGATTGCAACCGTCGCCAAGAAAAGCGGGACAAAAAAGGGCACCTACACCGACCTGAAAGTGACGGTCGGCAAAAAATACTACTATAAGATTCGCAGCACGAAAAAACTTGCCACGGGCAAAACCGTGAAGTCGGCATATTCCCAGGTGAAGGCGGCGAAAGCCGCTCCCGCGGCTCCGACGCTGGTAGTGCGCGCTGACGGCGCCACCAGTCTGAAACTGTCGTGGAATAAGGTCAAGGGTTCCACCAGCACGGGCTATGTCAACGGCTATGCCATTTACCGCAGTACCACTAAGAACAAGGGATTCAAGAGAGTCGCCAAGATTTTGAGCGGCACCACCATATCGTATGTGGATACCAAGCTGACGCCCGGCAATACTTACTACTATAAGATTCGCGCGTACAGCAATGTCAACAACAAAGAAGTGTTCGGGGATTACTCGAAGGTGAAGTCCGCCAAAGTTGTCCCCGGCGCGGTGACCGCGAAAGCGGAGGCCATTGATTATACGACGGTTAAGCTGACCTGGAGTGCGATCGAAGGGGTCAAAGGATACCGCATCTATCGTTCCACCCAAAAGAACGGCACTTACAAATCCATCAAGACGCTGCCGGCGGGCACGCTCAGTTATGAAGATAAGAAAGTGGATATCGGCGTCACTTACTATTATAAGGTCAGGGCATATGCGACGAGGGGCAGCAAGAAGATATTTGGCAAGTATTCTTCCGCACAGAGCGCAAAGCCGATTTTGACAAAACCGATGAACCTGCAGGCGATCATGCTGGATGCGACGCAGATCAAGCTGACCTGGAATCCGGTTCCCGGTGCGGAAACCTATACGATTTTGCGCAGTACCTCTCTAAACGGCAAGTTTAAGATTGCGAGCGAGATCTGTACGACCAATACCTTTATCGACGCCAATATCACGGCGGGCAATATCTACTATTATAAAGTGTTTGCCGTGCGCGGCGAGGCCAAGAGCGAGACGACGGATGCCGTGACGGCGATGGTAGCCGCTTTGGAGGTCAGCGCCACCAGCGTGGAGGTGAAGCTCGGCGGCAGCGTCAAGGTCAATGCGACGGCGAAGCCGGCGGCATCAATCGTGTGGACGTCCGATGATTACACGATCGCCGTGGTATCCACGGACGGAACGATTTACGGAAGCAAGCTAGGCACCACGACCGTGCGGGCAAGCGCCAACGGTATCACCAAAGCGATCACCGTCACCGTCAAAGAAAAGGTTGCGGTCAAGGGCGTGGATATTTCCAAGCACAGCGGAAACGTCGATTTTGCGCTGCTAAAAGCGGCCGGTTACGAGTATGTGATGCTGCGCATCTGTGAAGGTACTACGCAGGATGCAAACTTTGAGGCAAACTTCAGAAATGCCAAAGCGGCAGGATTAAAGGTCGGTGTTTACTGCTATTCCAAGGCAAAAAATACGGCGGAAGCTCTCAAAGAGGGTGAGACTGTGCTTCGTATACTCGGCGGTAGGCCGCTCGATTTCCCGGTTGCCTACAACATGGAAGACGCCGTGCAGTTGGCAAATATCACGAATCCGCAGCGCTGCGATATATTGAACACATTCAAAAATTACATCATTGACGCGGGAAAACAGTACAAATTTGTGCTCTATACATCGAGGGATTGGCTCAATACTTACTTTGACAATAGCCGGCTGACCGGTATTGATCTCTGGGTCATCCAGTTTGGCGGCGAGATGTACGGGCACGGATACACCGGAAACGGCAATGTGAAGATGTGGTGCTACACCAAGGATGAGGTGGTAAACGGCGTGCCGAATAAGGCGAGAGTCAGCATCAGTTATTATTAAACGAACAGATTATGGAAAGGTTTATTATGAGGCGTTTTGGAAGATGCATAGCAGCAATGATGACGGCAGTGTTCCTCGCCGGGACATTGCTGCCTGGAACGCCGCTTTCGGCGGCGGAGATCAGCGGCTCGGAGGGAGTCCGCAAGGCGGTGCAAAAGGAGGCTGACAGACAAGAGATCGTATCGTTTCAGGAGCTTAGTGAGGAGAAACGGACGGTGCGTTTTGCAAAAAAGCCCCCGCTTGCTCAATGCCTCGCAAAGATGCCGGAAACGCTCACGGCCGTCATGGCGGACGGCAGCAGGGAAAAGATTGCGGTCACCTGGCAGTGTGTGGGCGATTATGAGAACAGCAATTACTTTTATTACCAGTTTAAACCGGTGTGGGATGCGGACGCATATGTGGTAAACAGCAGTGAGGAGGTTCCCTATGTCAATCTCTTCCTTGGTGTGGACGGCAGATTTCGACTGGCGTCTTTAGAGGAGAATCGGGAAGAGATCTATAATTTCATGCGGGAGAAAATGGGATTTAATATCGCCGCCGCCTGCGGTGTGCTGGCCAACATCCAGAGTGAATCGTCCTTCCGCCCGACAGCGAGCGTCATTGACACCAACGGCCTGACGAGTTATGGGCTCTGCCAGTGGAACGGACCGCGTTTTGAGTCGCTCAAAGCATATTGCGCCCGCAACGGTTACGATTATCAGTCTGTGGAGGGACAGCTCTATTATCTGAAATATGAGTTGGAGCACAGCGAGGCGTCGGCCTGCGCGCGGGTGCGAAATGTTGAGAACACCGCGGAGGGCGCGTATCAGGCAGGATACAACTGGGCACGCTATTTTGAGCGCTGTGCCAGCGTCTATTTTGAATCCAGGGCTGTGCTGGCGCGCGATACTTACTGGCCGATGTACAGTGGCAGCGGCGGGGTGCGCAATAAGTACTCCATTACCTATGAGCTGGACGGCGGCAAGAATAACGAGGACAATCCCAAGAGCTATTACAACACGTCGGGGACGATCACGCTAAAAGATCCGACGCGGACCGGATATATTTTTGGCGGCTGGTTTTTGGACCGGAAATTCAAAAAGCAGATTAAAACCATATCGGGCGCGGATAATACCAACTATGTGATCTATGCAAAGTGGACGGAAATCCATTACAATATCGCCTTTCACGGCAACGGCGCCCAGAGCGGCCAGGTAAAAAGCCTGACCAATTGCGAATATGACGCCATATACACGCTGCCGGCCAACAAATTTGTGCGCAAGGGATATCGGTTTGCCGGCTGGAACACCAAGAAAAACGGGCGGGGAACTTCCTACGGAAACAAAGAAAATGTGGGAAATCTCACGGCAAAAAACGGTGTGACCGTGACACTCTACGCGCAGTGGAAGCTGCAGGGATACGATATCACTTATGTGCTAAACGGCGGCGAACAAAATGCCAAAAATCCCGACGTCTATTACGCGACCAGCAAGACGATCAAGCTAAAAGCCCCCAAGAAGACTGGGTATACTTTTTTGGGCTGGTATACGGACCCGAAGTTTAAAAAGAAGATCACAAAGGTCGCAAAGGGAACACAAAAAGATCTGAAGCTGTACGCCAAATGGCAGGCCAACCAGTATAAAGTCACATACGATGGAAACGGCGCGACCTCCGGTTCCATCAAAGAAAAGACCAGCTGCCGTTATGGCAAGGCATATAAGGCGGCCAAAAACAAATTTAAGCGGGCCGATTATACATTTGCCGGCTGGAACACCAAAAAAGACGGCACCGGCATTGCGGTGCCCGACGGGTCTAAATTTAAAAACCTGACGGCAAAACATAACACGACGGTCAAATTATATGCACAGTGGAAGAAGATCACATATACGATCACCTATGTGCTGGACGGCGGCGTCATGCCGGAGGAAAATCCGTCCACCTACGATGCGCAGACCGAGACGTTTGTATTAAAGGAGCCGGTCAAGGCCGGTTACGTTTTCCAGGGATGGTACACGGAGCCATCGTTTACCAACCGAATCACCCAGATCAAACGGGGCACCAAAGGGAACTATACCCTGTATGCAAAATGGGATGTTCTGCGCTATACGATCGCATTTGACGGTAACGGTGCACAGTCCGGCTATGTGGAAGCCATCAGGGACTGTGTTTATAACAGCACCTATGCGTTGCCGCACAATCAGTTTGAGCGGGCAGGATATGTCTTTCTGGGCTGGAACACGGCGGCAGACGGCAGCGGTACATTTTACGGGGAGGGAGCGATCGTCAAAAACCTAACCGGGCAGCACGGCGTCACCGTGACGCTTTATGCGATGTGGGATAAGGTTGTCTCTGCCGGAGAGGGCGAACCGCTCTAATAGATAAGCATGGTAATGATAGAATTTTGGTAATGATAAAATTTTGATAACGATAGAACGATAGAGTTTTGGTAATGATAGAATTTCGGTAACGATAGAATTTCGGTCATGACAGAGTTGGATATCGCAAGGGCGGCAGTGGATTCTAATGGGAATCCGCGGCTGCCTTTTCTGTATGGAAGTTCTTCTGAATTCCTTTTGATCACACAATTTTTTTATCCGCCGGCATTTTGTTTCGGTAAAAACGCCGCAGTAATATTGGGAAAAAAATGTGTAAAACAGGGTAAAAAATGTTCCAAAGAAGACGTAAATAGTTGATAAATACAAGATTTTATGCTAGAATTAATTACGCTCGTTTTGACGGGATACATATGGAACCAGAGACTTGTGTAACAGTACGAAAGGAAAGGCGCATATGAAATCGAACAGGGGGTTAGGCGGTATTGCCGCCAAGCTGGTGTTGTTGGGAGTGCTTCCAACGTTGGCCGTGGCGGTTATTTCGCTGATATTTTCCATCGCGAGCCTGAAGAACGGTATGGAGACGGAGGCGCTCGGGGGCTTGGAAATGCTGGCGGTTGCTGTGGGGGGCGGTTATAGCGATATACCGGGAGATTACACATTGGATGCGGAAGGCAACCTCTGGAAAGGGGAGCAGAACCTTACGGTTCAGATGGAAAATCTGGACAAATACACAGAAGGCCAGGCGGCAGACGTAACCCTCTGCTACGGTAAGACAAGGAAATTGACATCATTAAAAGATGCCAACGGTAAGCGCATTGTCGATACGGATATATCGGACGAGGTGTGGAAGACGGTTTCGGCCGATAAGATCTATGAAACTACAAGCATTAAGATTAACGGGCAGAACTACTGCGCCTGCTATGTGCCGCTGAAGAACGCGGACGGCAGTATCATCGGATGTATCTTTGCGGGACAGCCGAGCGCAGAGATTTCGGCATTTATCAACTCGATTATCATCCGTATGGTCTTAATCATACTTTTGACGGTTGCAATCGCGGCTGTGATCGCGCTGTTGTATGCGAGAAATATGGCCGGTATTTTAGTGACCGTAGGCAAGCATCTGACACGTCTCTCCGAAGGCGATCTCAATATTACAATCCGAGACAAATCGCTAAAGCGCGGGGATGAGATCGGTGACATGGCGCGCGCGCTTAAGGCATTGGTGGAGAAGCTGCGCGATATTGTAGAAAATCTGAAAGCCTCAGCCGACACGCTGTTTCGGTCAGGCAATGAGCTGGATGAGATGGCGGGGCAGTCGAGCGCTGCGGCGGATGAGATCAGCCGTGCCGTGGAAGATATTTCCAAGGGAGCTGTGTCGCAGGCCGAGGAGATCGAGTCGGCGACGCGCGAGATCAGCAATATGGGAGACGTCATCGAGAATATTGTACACAATGTCGGAGATTTGACAGACACTTCCGACAATATGAACAGTGCGGGAGCCGCCTCAACACGGACGATGAATGAGCTGAGCGCGTCGAACGACCGCACGGTAGCTGCGATCACCCGGATTGCGGACCAGATATATCTGACCAATAACTCTGTCGAAAAGATTGGCAGTGCGGCGAGCCTGATTACCGCCATTGCAGATCAGACCAGTCTGTTATCTTTAAATGCTTCGATTGAGTCGGCGCGGGCCGGTGAAGCGGGGCGTGGATTTGCCGTTGTGGCGGACGAGATCTCCAAGCTGGCGGCCCAGTCAGAGGAGGCGGCGGACGGTATTCAAAAGATTATCAACACATTGCAGGAGGAGTCCGCCGAGACGATGCGCGTGATGGCGGAGGCCCAGGAGTCTATCCGAGAGCAGCAGCAGAAGCTGGATGACACGAAGAGCCGTTTTGACGATGTGAGCCGCGGCATCACGATTTCCCGTGAGGGAACCAATGTGATTCGCACCAATGCGGATTCCTGCGATCAGTCCAGAGGACAGGTGATCGACGTGATCACGAACCTCTCCGCGATATCCGAAGAAAATGCGGCCTCGGCACAGGAGACTACCGCGTCCATGCAGGAGCTCAACGCCGGAATCAATATGTTGGCGGATTCCGCGGGCAACTTGCGCGAATTATCGGTGGAACTGAATAAACAGATGGAATTTTTCAAATTATAAAATGCGGATAGATACGCCGAAAGAGGACAGCCGGAACTGTCCTCTTTTGTCTCATATAAAACGGCATTTGTAAATTGGATACTCTGCCGTACATGGGCAAGGCAGTTAGGAAGGATGCGCGATATGACAATAGAAGAGAGGTTAGCGGGGCTGCGCCGCGAGATGGCGCGCCGCGGTATCGACGCTTATATCGTCCCCACGGAGGACTTTCACGGTTCGGAATATGTGGGCGCATATTTTAAGGTGAGAGAGTACCTTTCCGGGTTTACCGGGTCGGCGGGTACGCTGCTTGTGATGCCTGGGCAGGCGGCGCTCTGGACCGACGGCAGATATTTTTTGCAGGCGAAGGAGCAATTGGACGACAGCGGCATTGTGCTGATGCGCGCCGGAGAGAGCGGGGTGCCCACGCTTGCAGATTACCTGAAAGAGCGGCTGCGGGAGCGGGCAGTGGTCGGATTTGACGGAAGGACAGTCAGCAGCAGATTTGTAAAAAAATTGTCAGAAAAGCTGCGTGACAAACAAGTCTCGTTTGCGGGCGGTGAAGACCTGGCTAATCTGGTATGGGCAGACCGCCCGCGCATGGCGTGCGAACCTGTCTGGGAGCTGGGCGTGTCTTGCGCGGGCAGCACAAGGGAGGAAAAGATTGCTGTGGTGCGCGGCAAGATGGCAGAGCAGGGAGCGGACGCGCTGCTCCTCTCGGCGTTGGATGAAATCGCCTGGCTCTTAAACCTAAGAGGCGGCGACATCCAATATACGCCCGTATTTTTATCGTATCTGCTGCTGCGCCGGACGGACGCGCTTCTGTTTGTGCAGCAGGAGGCGGTGGACAGCAAGCTCCGGGAAAAACTTTGCCAGGCGGGGGTGACGCTGGCTCCCTATGAGGCAGTCGAGCGGGAACTGGGGCGCATCTGCGCCGGACAAACGGTGTGGCTGGATGACAAAAAAGTCAGCGACCGATTGGCGGGCAGTCTGCCGGCATCGGCAAGGCGCTTGGAGATGACCAGCCCGGTGGAGCGCTTAAAAGCCGTGAAAACCCCTGCCGAGCAAAGGAATATGGAGCAGGCGCATATCAAAGACGGTGTGGCGGTGACCCGCTTTATCCGCTGGGTCAAAGAAAATGCAGGCACAGAAAAGATTACGGAGCTTCGCGCCGCACAAAAGCTGGAAGAATTGCGGGCGGCGATGGACGGCTATCTCGGGCCCAGCTTTTCGCCGATTATTGCCTACGGCGCGCACGGCGCTATCGTACATTACGAACCGACGCCGGAGTCGGATGCCGTGCTTTTGCCCAAAAGCTTTTGCCTGGCCGATACCGGAGGGCATTATTGGCAGGGGACGACGGATATTACGCGGACGATCGCACTGGGAGCGCTGACAGAGGAAGAAAAGCGCATGTACACGCTGGCGCTTCGGGGGCACTTAAAGCTTGGCGCGGCCGTCTTTTTACAGGGAACCGGCGGCCAAAATCTGGATGTGCTTGCCAGAGGGCCGCTGTGGGAGAACGGTCTTGATTATCGCCACGGAACCGGGCATGGCGTGGGATATCTGCTCAATGTCCATGAGGGGCCGCAGCGATTTCACTGGCGAAGCCTGCCGGAGGTAGACAATGTACCCCTGGAAGAGGGGATGGTAATTTCCAACGAGCCGGGGCTTTATATCGAGGGGCGGTTTGGAATCCGTCATGAAAATCTGCTTCTCTGCTGTAGGGCGGGGGAGAGTGAATATGGGCAGTTCTTACAGTTCAAAACTCTCACCATGGTGCCCTTTGACAGGGACGCGATCGAGCCGTCGCTTTTGACGGAAGGGGAGCTGGCGCAATTAAATCACTACCATCAGACGGTCTATAACGCGTTGGCGCCGCATCTGACAGAGGAAGAGTGCGCGTGGCTTGCGGAGGTAACCAGAGAAATCAAAAGATCGTAAGCAAGATCGGCAAGCAATGCGGTTATTTTTTGATGGCTGCGGGCAGTTCCTCACAAACATGCGGCGGCGCATGCCGCCGGTTATCGTGCAGCACATTCGCCGCTGCCAGAATATGTTCTGCTCTCAGAGCGGCGCACGGGGCGTGTCCATTACCGGTTTAAAAACCGCGAGAGCGGCAGGATGAGCCTGTCCCGCGTTAAGACCCTGCATCTGGATTTGCCAAGAGGGCTCTGCGGGTGCGGCCTGTTTACTGCGGCTTCCCACTGTGTTCTCGACCGCAGGACAAGCAGCGAGGAAACGGCGATCACTTATATACATAATAAGGACGGGAAAAAAGCATCATTGTTCTCACATAACGACAGATTGGACTGATACGAAAATCTTTTACATGTTTGGTGAGGAGGACAATGATATGGATATCATTATAATTATTGCGGTAGTAGCGCTGGTGCTTGGCGGGGCCGTTTGGGCTTGGTGGAGTGAAAACGGACCGGAGCAAAAGCACGACCAGGAGGAAAAAGAGGAAAAAAAGTAAAAATATTCCGTAACAGTTAAGCTTTCAGCTTCACTGTTACGGAATCCGCCCCGTTAAAGTTTGCCTGTGGCAAAGGGGCGGATTCTTTGACTATTTGGCATTTTTGGCTGCTAACTGCGCAGCAAGTGTGCAGTTGCAGGCCGAATTGTTAAAATATTCTTTGATAAAAGCACGAAAATGGCTTGGAAAATGGTGAAAAATAGTGCATTATAGAAGAGAGTCAGATGGATTTTGAATAAAAAAGAATTGAAGGTGTGAGTTTCATGCAGAATGGCGGGCAGGGGAATACAAAGAAAGCGTTAAAGGCAGAACTTGTTTTGGCAGTGGTCGGAGCGGTGTTGACCGTGATTGTGATCGTGCTGGCGATCCTGCAGATCAGCGGGACCTATAAACATGCGATCAATATCTGTGAGCCGCTCATGGGAGTGGTGATGATCCTGCAGGGAATCCGCAGTTGGAAGCGAAATAAAGTGATGTCTGTCATTAGTTTTGCGGCGGCACTCTTTATCTTTGCAGTGGCTGTGACCGTACTATTATAAAAAACAGTACAAAGGAGAGAAAGATATGTTGTCATTTGAGAGCGATTATCTGGAGGGAGTGCACCCGAAGATTTTGGAACATTTGGTGCACACGAACCTCGAAAAATTGTCCGGTTACGGGGATGACGAATACAGCGAACTGGCCAAAGAAAAAATAAAGCGCGCCTGCCACTGCCCGTCGGCTGATATTTATTTTCTGGTGAACGGCACACAGACCAACCAGATTGTGATTGACGGTATGTTAGAGCAGTATGAGGGAGTGATTGCTGCGGATACCGGACACATCAGCGTGCACGAAGCGGGTGCGATCGAGTATGCCGGGCACAAAGTGCTGGAAGTGCCGCAGATCGCAGGCAAGATGAAGGCGGAGGTCTTACAGGAATGTCTGCAGACTTTTTTCGCCGATGAAAACAGAGAGCATATGGTATATCCGGGAATGGTATACATCTCCTATCCGACCGAATACGGCACGCTGTACACCAAAAAGGAACTGGCATCAATCTACGATATTTGCAAAGACTTTGGCCTTCCCCTCTACATAGACGGGGCCAGGCTTGGCTACGGGCTTATGAGCGCCCAGGCGGATTTGACGCTGCCGGAGCTGGCAAAGTGCTGTGACGTCTTTTATATCGGCGGCACCAAAGTCGGCGCGCTCTGCGGGGAAGCGGTGGTGTTTACCCACAAAAATGCGCCCAGGCATTTTAAAACGATCATAAAACAGCACGGGGGCCTGCTCGCCAAGGGAAGGCTTCTCGGTATTCAGTTTGATACGCTGTTCACCGACAATCTCTATTTTGAAATCAGCCGGCATGCCATCGAGATGGCGGAGCTGCTAAAAGGGGTTTTTCGGGAAAAAGGATATGAACTGTATGTGGATTCCCCTACGAACCAGCAGTTTGTGATTCTGGAAAATGAAAAGATGGAGCAGTTGGGGCAATATGTCGGCTTCAGCTATTGGGGACGCTGGGATGACAACCACACGGTGGTCCGCTTTGCCACCAGTTGGGCAACCAGAAGAGATGATATTTTGCGTTTGCGAGAACTGTTATGAGCTTAGGAGGTAAATTTGAAGCTGCAAAGACATAGAATGATAATGGGCATAGGTGCGGTGGCTCTGCTGACGTTCTCTTTTATGGGCTGTGCCGGGAGGGCGCCGGGAAACGAGGCATCTGCCATAACGGCGGAGTCCAAGCTTGTCACCGATACGGCGGATGCAGGCTCACAGCGCCTGAAAGAAGACGGCTCAAATAAACAGAGCCGGGAGCATAACACACAGCATATTGATGAGGAAAATCAGGCTTCCCAGAGACCGCAGAGTGGTCAAAATGCGCTCGATTCGCTTGAGAATGAAAGTACTCAGAATAAAGGAGAGGGCAGCGGGAATACCGAGAATGAGGGAGACCGGAATACCCAAAATGAGGGCAGCGGGAATACCCAGAATGAGGGAGACCGGAATACCGAGAATGGGGGAGGCTGGAATACCCAAAATGAGGGCAGCGGGAATACCCAGAATCCGGGCGGGAGTGCGGACAGTCAGCTGCCGGGGGAGGCAGATCAGGCCGCAGGCAGTCTGCCGGAGGGCGCCGCCTCCCATGAGGGCAGGCTGGTTGTGATTGATGCGGGACATCAGCGCCAGGGCAACAGTGAGAAAGAACCGATCGGCCCCGGGGCATCCGAGATGAAAGCCAAGGTGGCCGGGGGAACTTCAGGTTGTGTCAGCGGCCTTGCCGAGTATGAATTGACGCTCATGGTCGCTGAGAAATTACAGGCGGAGCTTGCCGCGCGCGGCTACACGGTGATTATGGTGCGCACGTCCCACGACGTCAATATTAGCAACAGCGAGCGCGCCCAGGTGGCAAATAATGCGGGAGCCGACGCGTTTATCCGCATCCATGCCAACGGTTCCGAGAGTTCGTCGGCAAACGGGGCGATGACGATCTGCCAGACTGCGCAAAATCCGTACAACGGTTCCGTGTATGCGCAGAGCAAAAATCTTGCCTCCACAGTTTTGGACGGCCTGGTAAATGCCACGGGATGTAAGAAGGAGCGCGTATGGGAGACCGACAGCATGAGCGGTATCAATTGGTGCGCCGTACCGGCAACGATTGTGGAAATGGGATATATGACCAATCCCGACGAGGATGCAAAGATGGCCACGGACGATTATCAGAATAAGATTGCTACAGGGATTGCGGATGGCATTGATGCATATTTTGCCTCGTAGGTATACAGCATAAAAAAGGAGGATTATGATGGAAAAGAAACGCAACATCATTGTAGGGCAGTCAGGAGGTCCTACGGCTGTAATTAATTCAAGTCTGGCAGGTGTCTACAAGACTGCAAAAGAGAGAGGATTCCACAAAGTGTATGGCATGTTGCACGGGATTCAGGGCTTTTTGGATGAGCAGTATGTCGATTTGTCCACGCAGATTCACTCGGATATGGATATTGAGCTGCTTAAGCGGACACCGTCTGCCTTTTTGGGCTCCTGCCGTTTTAAACTGCCGGAGATTCATGAAAATCTGGAAATTTATGAGAAAATTTTCCAGATACTGGACAAACTGGAGATCGAAGCGTTTATCTATATCGGCGGCAACGATTCCATGGATACGATCAAAAAATTGTCGGATTACGCGATTGTCAAGGGTCATTCCCAGAGATTTCTCGGCGTCCCCAAGACCATCGACAACGATTTGGCATTGACTGACCATACGCCGGGATTTGGAAGCGCTGCAAAGTACATAGCGGCCTCCACCAAAGAGGTGATACGCGATGCCCTGGGACTTACTTATCACAAAGAGATGATTACGATTATCGAGGTCATGGGACGAAACGCCGGCTGGCTTACGGGCGCCACCGCGCTGGCAAAGACCGAGGAGTGCGACGGCCCGGATTTGATTTATCTGCCGGAAGTCCCCTTTGAGATTGATAAGTTTCTGGAGAAAAACAAGGAGCTGTTGAAAACGAAAGATTCTGTGGTGATCGCAGTGTCCGAGGGAATCAAGCTGGCGGACGGCAGGTATGTGTGCGAGCTGTCCGGGGGCGCGGATTATGTGGATGCGTTCGGACATAAGCAACTGCAGGGAACGGCGTCCTACCTTGCAAATTTCCTGGGCGCAGAGATCGGCTGTAAGACGCGCAGCATCGAATTTTCGACGCTTCAAAGAAGCGCATCCCATATGGCATCCCGCGTGGACGTCAACGAAGCGTTTATGGTCGGAGGCGCCGCGGTCAAGGCTGCGGACGAGGGAGACAACGGCAAGATGGTGGTCATCGACCGTGTCTCGGACGATCCCTATATGAGCGCAGCCGGAATCTACGACGTGCACCGGATCGCCAACAACGAAAAGACGGTGCCGCGTGAGTGGGTCAATGCGGAGGGCAACTATGTGACGCAGGAATTTATCAATTACATCGAGCCTCTGATTCAGGGGGATTATCAGCCGTTCATGGTAAACGGCCTGCCGCAGCATCTTGTGCTGACGCGGAATGTCTAAATTATAGCAGGAAACTTTTTTGCATCCCCTGCTGTATAATGTCGGTCTCTTTCGGGTGACCGAGCAGCAGGGGAGAATTTTTGTCATGCGCGCCGTAGTTTTCCAGTGCCTTGCAGGGATTGTTGCTATAGCAGTATTTGCAGCCGTGGGGGCAGGCGTGGTAAGCGCCGATGTCCCTGCTTTCGATGCGGTAACAGCCCAGCCGGGCGCCTTTGTGTGTTTTGTTTTTGAATATTTTTTTGTTGGCATTTGCGAGCATGTCAAGCGTCATACAGCTCTTGGCATCAATTCCCAAATGCGTAAAATCACCGTTTCTTTCACAGGTTTGAACCCGGAGGCTGTAGTTTGCCGCGATGGAGCCGAAGCTCTTTGCGAGCGTGTGGATATCCTGCGGGGTGAGCGGTACCAGGGAGGGGATACGCGATTTTATGCGGCTCTCTTTTTCTGCAAAACCCAAGATACAGCGATCGACATAGGGGGCCACGACGCCCGCTATCCGCGCAAAATTTTCTATGTGGTTTTGGACGGTATAGGATTGCGTCAATAAAACCGGGGAATAGCGCCAGGCGACGCGCTCCTTTCCCACCGACTGGGACAGGGACAGCAATGTTTCCACTCTTTTTTCGATGGGAGGATGGTCGGGCTCGATATCGTTGCCATATGCGGTGATGGTATAATAAAAATAGGTAGAAAAACGCGCGGTAATCTCGTGCAGGCGCGCCAAAATGGGCGCATAATTTTTGGAATCAAACACCACGCAATCGACAAGCTCCGGGGTCAATTCATAGCGGGTCACTTTGTTGGGGAACCGTGGATTGCGAGCGAGGACATAGCCCTCACGAAAGCGGTTTAGGAGCCATTCGCTATAATATTGTACAAGATCAGTCCGAAATCCGGTTGTGATAATCATATCTCCTCCGGGGATAATAATTAGAAAAAAACGTTGCAATTCTGTATAAATCGTGATATGATAATTTTATGCAGATATGGTTCATCGGTAGAACGCTAGCTTCCCAAGCTGGAAAGGCGGGTTCGACTCCCGTTATCTGCTTATGAGTGAGACAGCCGTACACTTGATGGTTATTCGGAAAATCAAGGGTTTGCGGCTGTTTTTTGTGTCCGAAACTATAAGTTGTTTTCATGCCTTATCCATCCAATATAGAACATTTTTGTTATGAAATATGACACAACACGGATTAAGAAAATATGGTGTTTTGCAATCTTTCAAATGTGTTCCACTTTGATAGTCTGCTTTACTTGCCTATTCCTGATATAGGCAAATGCGGCATACCATCTTGCCTGTTGGCGTTATAGCATGTGCAGAAATAAAACGTGATATACGGTACAGGATGTTATGCCGTCCTTATCGCTTTTCTTATTTTCAATTAAGACAGCCGAGAATACGGTGATTATTTGGAAAATCAAGGGATTGCGGCATCGCTTTTTGTCGAAATTTGTCAATTAAAAGCACTCCTTGCATACTTGACATTGGTAAAATCTGCCAATATAATTGTCTGTGTACAGGTAGATTTTCTGCATATTAAATCAAAACGGGTTTACATAATGCAGATTGTGAGCCGTTTCGTTTTAATAGGAAAGGAGGCATAGGGGAAAAGACGAACAACGGCAAATGTAACGGATTTCAATGATTAAAATGACAAAGGTTCAATGTATCATGGGAGGTTTCAATTGAAAAGGGGAAAACAAAAATTTATATCTGCCGCGCTTGCAGTAACACTCGCAGCAGGCTGTGCACTTCAGTTCCCGATTACGGCGAAGGCAGCGGCAGGCAGTACCAGAATCATGGAACAGATTGACCGGGGGTTGATTGCAATTCCCAAAAACTACAGCGATGAGGCGACGGGGATGTATCTTAGCTGGCGGCTTTTGGGTACGGAGTCTTTGGCGGATACCAGATTTGATATCTATAAAAACGGCGCCAAAATCGTTTCGGATTATGATGGCACCAACTATACGGACACGACAAACACGAACGGGGCCGACACATCGGCGGTTTATCAGGTTGTGACTGCCGGGAAAGAGCTGACAGCCAGCGATTTGGCCGCAAATACAATTTTGGTAAACGGAGCGCCGGTCACGCTGACTATGACGGCCGAGAGTGAGCGCAGCTCTTACAGTGAGAGCAATTGCTACGGTTACTTTGATATCCCGCTTCAGATTCCGGCGGATGTGAGCGACTCCAAAGCGGGAAACTATTCCTATACCGCAAATGACTGCTCGGTCGGTGATGTTGACGGTGACGGTCAGTATGAATTGATTGTGAAATGGGACCCGAGCAATTCAAAGGACAATTCAAACACAGGTTATACCGGGGACGTACTGTTTTCCTGTTATGAATTTGACGGAACACAGCTCTGGGCCAATCCGATCAATCTCGGCAAAAATATCAGGGCAGGAGCCCATTATACACAGTTTATGGTCTATGACCTGGACGGAGACGGTTATTCCGAAATTGTCATGAAGACTGCGCCCGGCTCGAAAGATGCAAACGGCAATTACGTTTCTGCGGTGGGTGATACGGATGTCATTAAATACACGGACAATGCTGCCGATTATAGGACAAGCGGCGGCTACCTGGTGTCAGGGCCGGAATTTCTGACCGTATTCAACGGCAGGACCGGAGCCGCAATGTATACGACAGATTACACGCCGCCTTATACCATTGCCTCCAATTGGGGAGATAACTACGGCAACAGAGGAAACAGATTCCTCGCGGGCGTTGGCTATTTTGGCAATCAGGACAGCAACGGCAGGCTTCTTCCGAGTGTCGTAATGTGCCGCGGTTACTATACGATGGCGTACGTTGTCGCATACGACTGGGATGGACAGAAGCTTACGCAGCGTTTCTATCATCAGGGAACCTCAAATACTGCTTCTAGCCTGTACGGCCAGGGAAACCATAATCTTTCCGTTTCGGATGTTGACAATGACGGTTTTGATGAAATTGTATACGGTTCGGCTGTGCTCGATCATAACGGTACCGTGCTTTCCAATACAAGGCTTGGCCATGGCGATGCGCTCCATGTCAGCGATTTTAACAACGATGGCACGATAGAGGCATATCAGGTACACGAAGATGCGGCAGGATATAAAAACTATGGCGGTGATTTCTGGGTTCCGGCGACCGGAAGCCACATATATGGTACGACGGCGTCAAGTGATACGGGCAAAGGTGTGATGGCAAATATTGATGACAGCTATGCTGCCGAGCATCCCAATGCACTTTCCATTGGCTGGAATACCTCACAGGCTATGGCGTACGACCTGTACGGCAACACGATTGCGGCAAGGCCGACCGCCGGTTCGAGATACATGGCAAATTCTCTTGTATACTGGGACGGCGATCTTGGCAGAGAGCTCTTGGACGATGCGATTCTCGGCAAATATGACGCCAACACGGGATCGACAAACAGATTTTATTTTGCAAAAACCGGCTCTATGCCAATCACTACCAACAACAGCACCAAATACAATGCCAACCTGACAGCCGACCTGTTTGGCGACTGGCGAGAAGAAATCATTGGCAGGGTCGGAAATTCTCTGCGCGTTTATATCTCTGCACTGAACACCGATTATAAGCTGACCGCACTGATGCATGACGCGCAGTATCGTCTTGGCGTCGCTACTGAAAACGTAGCTTATAATATGCCGCCCCACACCAGCTACTATATCGGGTCCGCTGCACTTGCGTATCCGGGGGCAAATTATCTTGCGCCTGCGTATGGATTTACCAAAATGACGACGCCGTTTGAAGAGATAGCGGATACTGTCTGTGATCCCGAGATGCATTTTGACTTCGGAAACGGAGCGGTACAGGACGGTTATCTTGCAGTGACAGACGCAGATCTTTACGCGCCTGCAAAGGGTTACGGATTTGTGACAACGAATCAGGCCGCAATGAATCGTGCGCCGGGCGAGATTGTACCCGGTTACGAAAATCTTTACAATGATCAGATTAATTCGGTCGACTATGCCAATATGCAATTTGATGTAAATCTGCCGAACGGTATCTATCTTGTGAAAGCGCATTACGGAAGCTGGAACACGGGCTTTGGCACAGAGTTTATCATTCAGGGCGAGTCCTCCGGCAAACTTTTCTCCACATCCGCTGCAATATACCAGACATACGCGACCGTTACAAACGGAAAGCTTACTGTCGTAATTGCAAAAGGAGATAAAAAATACGGCGGTTATATCAACGGCCTTGATATCACACCGGCACAGACGACATACCGTTTTGACTTTGGTGACGGCGCCGTGCAGGATGGCTTTACGGCAGTCACATCGCAGAGCAGTTATGCATCGGAAATCGGTTACGGATTCTTGACGTCGAATCAGGCCGCTATGACCAGGGCGCCGGGAGAAATTGCCCCCGGTTATGAAAACCTGTTCGGAGATCAGATCTTTGCGTCGGACAATGCGCTTATGGAATTTGCCGTTGACTTGCCAAACGGAATCTATAACGTTACCGTTCATTACGGCAGTTGGAATACGGGCTTTGGCACAAAATACACGGTAGAGGGTGCTCCTTCGGACGTGCTTGCAGCTACGACGCCGGCTGCTTACACCGTGCAGACGACCATTGCCGACGGACAATTAAATCTTGCGATCGAAAAAGGAAAGGCTTCGTTTGGAGGTTACATCAGCGGTCTTGAGATTTCACTGGCACAGTAAGTAACAAGTTCACTGTTGTCAGTGGGATGCACATAAGATTATATGCAGACTTAATTTTTGAGAAACAGCGCAGCAAACACTGCGCTGTTTCCTTTTGTCCTGTTTTAATTTAATCTATTTTTAATATCAGTTCGAGCACTCTCCTGGCACATATCTCCATGTCGGCGCGGGTGAGGGCGCCCTGTTTCATGGATTCCAAAAGCCTTTCCGGGAAACCGCATCCCATCTTGACGTCATTGCCAGCTTTCGTCTCTTTGTAGTGTTCCCCGGCAGTCCACCAGTCGGTGGTCACCATGCCGTCAAACCCCCATTCGCCTCGCAAAATATCCTCCAAGAGCTCCCGGTTTTCGGAGGCCCGTTTTCCGTTAATGATATTGTAGGAGGACATGATACTCCACGGTTTTGCCTCTTTTACAATGATCTCAAATGCTCTCAGATAGATCTCGCGGATGGCCCGCTCGGAAGCCCTGGAATCGCTGTTTTTGCGGTTGGTTTCTTTGTTGTTTAAGGCGAAGTGCTTTACCGTCGCAGCGATATGGTTGCTCTGGATGCCTCTTACCATAGCCGCGGCCAGTTTGCCAGTGAGCAGCGGGTCCTCAGAATAATATTCAAAATTCCTGCCGCAGAGCGGGCTGCGGTGAATGTTTACCGCCGGTGCCAGCCAGACGCCGATATTGTTTTCTTTCACCTCTTTGCCGGCGGCATCGCCGATCTGCTCGATCAGCGCTTCGTCCCAGGTGCAGGCCAGCATCGTGGCGCAGGGCCAGGCGGTGGTACAGACACCGCAGGCGGGGGCGATGCGCAGCCCCGCAGGGCCGTCAGCCGTCATAATGTTCGGCACGCCGTATGCCGGGAGATTGCCGTAGCCGAATGTGTTGGCAACGCCGGTATTGGGCTGTCCGCCCAAAAGCTCCGCCAGCTCCCGGTCAGAAAGTTGTTCCAGAAATGCGTCCATGGATATCGTGCCGCAGGCGACCTCTTCCAGTCTGCGTGTACCCTCTTTCGTGTCCCATATTTTACGGCGCGGCTGATAGGATACCTCCGGTGTCAGGCCGTCTACCGCGTCCAGTGTCTGACATGCGAGAACATTGGCGTCCGTGTCAAACGGTTTACCCGTCGGCAGCTTTTCACAGCTTCCGTCCGCTAACATCCTGCGCCGCAGACGGGTGGGAGCCATTTTCTCGGATAGCTGCCTTAGAATGATGTCTTTATCCGGCTGAAATACATAGTCGCTTTCTATCGTATCCCGCATATTGGTGCCCACATAGAAGTGATAGTCGCCCTGTTCCAGCACATATGCGGATTTGGCAATTTTGCCTAAATCGTCATAAGAACCCATGTCTATGATGGCAAAATGAAGAATCAGCCGCTGTGTTTCGCCTGTTTTCAGCAGTCTGGTTTTGCCGAAAGCCGCCAGCGTTCTGGCGGGTTTTCCAAGCTTGCCTTGGGGAGCGCTGAAATATACCTGAACCACTTCGCGACCGGCCATGCCTCCCGTATTGCAGACATCTACGCCGACATATATCTCGCTGCCGCGTCGCCCTACGCTAAGTCTCGAGAGAGAGAACGACGTGTAGGAGAGGCCGAAGCCAAAGGGATAATTGACACATTCCGCGGCCTTGGGAATCGTCTCAAAATAGCGGTAGCCCACATAGATATCTTCCGTGTAGTCCACAAAAGATTCCGATTCATGAAAATACCTGGTCGAGGGATAATCTTCCAGTCTTTTGGCGAACGTGTCCGCGAGTTTGCCGCAGGGGCTGGCATGTCCCAGCAAAAGCTCCGCCGCCGCCAGGCCGCCCTCGCTGCCGCCCTGCCAGGCCATGAGGACAGACTGGATAGCGGAATCATGGCGAAACCATTCGGTGTCTATGACGCCGCCGACATTGAGCACGACGATCACTTTGGCAAACGTAACTTTTATGGTCTCCACCATTGCGGTTTCGGCCTCGGTCAGATAGAAATCCGACTCGGCAAACAGCGTTTGTGACAAGTCGGAAAGCTCGCCCTCTGCACCTGCAGGCCGTCCGTGGCTGGAGTCTCCCTGACTTTTGCGGTCCCATCCCTCACCGGAGAAACGGCAGATACTGATGACGGCAGTATCCGTAAACGCTCTTGCCTTACGCACCAGCTCCGGCGGCACTTGCGGCTCCGCGGTCATGCCCGGCACGCGCCCCGACGCATATTGCGCTTCCACGTCTTTGCGGTAGTAATCCGCGAGCTCCTCAAAAAGGCTGACCTCGTCTCCTAGCATTTTTAGCCCGTCGTACAGATTGCGGGTATACGATACCGTTACGTCGCCGCTTCCGCCGCCGCCTTTTACATAGTCAAACGTAGCTTTTCCAAACAGCGCAAGGCGGCTGCCCTTTGCGAGCGGAAGCGCCGCCGCCTCATTTTTAAGCAGCACCATACCTTCTCTGGCCGCTTTTTTGGATAACAGCAGATGCTCTTTGCAGGCTGTTATTCTGTGTCCGTCTCTTCCAAGCGGAAGCATCGGCTGGTAGTTTGCTCTTGCCCATCTCTCCATGTCTGTCCTCCCGTTTTGCGTTAAAGTCGTAAGAAATGATCCGTATGGATTGTCTTGTTCAATTATAGCAAGTCGGGCGCCGGATGTCAAAAGGCAGGAGGCTTGCAAATTCCCGTGCTTTCCCGTATAATTGAAAAAAATCCCGGCATCGTGCGATGCGGGATGCGGAAGTTGTGGAGGAATGGAGAGAAAATGGAATACATAGCGGCAGTTTCAAATATGGCGGACGCAATTTACAATGTTTTACATACGACGATTCAAACCATATATCCCAAATATTATCCCCGAGAAGTGACGGATTTCTTTTGCCGGCATCACAGCAGGGCGCACATTGAGGATGGCATAGCGTCCGGCCATATGGGGGTATTGGTGGACAGCGGTCATATCGTCGGCACGGGATGTTATGACGGGAATCATATCACGGGAGTATATGTGCTGCCGGACTACCAGAAGCGGGGCTGCGGCTCGATGATCATGGACTGCCTGGAGAGGGAGATCATGAAAGCGCACGATACCGTTGTCTTGGACGCTTCACTGGCAGCCGTAGTTCTGTATGAACACAGAGGCTATCAAACGGTGGGGCATGGCGTTTTTGAGCTGGAAAATGACGTGAAGCTGGTTTACGAGATTATGGAGAAAAAGCGAGGCGTGAACGATTCGCCGGCCGCTGAGATTTGAGGGAATTGTCTATCGTTAAGAAACAGGAAAAAGAACAGGGAGGAACAAACTAGATGGGTGCAGCAAGAAATCAAGACCATACAAAGAGAGGGAAGTTCATTGCGTTTGAGGGGATCGATGGCAGCGGCAAGAGCACACAGATTAGACTTCTGCGCGAAAAGATGAAAGCGGAGGGGATGGGCTGCTATACGACCATGGAGCCGACCGATTCGCCGATCGGTTCGCTGATTCACCAGATTATGACCGGACGCGTGAAAACGGACAACCGGGCGATCGCCGCGCTGTTTGCCGCCGACAGGCTCGATCATCTGCTCAATGATGTGAACGGGATTGTGCATAAAATAGACGAGGGAGTTACCGTCCTTACGGACCGCTATTATTTTTCTTCTTATGCTTATCACAGCGTGGACATGCCGATGGATTGGGTGATTAAGGCAAACGAGCAGAGCAGTCTGATCTTAAAGCCGACCGTGAATATTTTTATTGATATCAGCCCCGATGTGGCGCTTGCGCGAATTGCAGAAAACAGATTCGAGCGGGAGTTATACGAGGAGAAATCCCGGCTGTTGCAGGTGCGTGAAAAATACCTCGAGGCGTTTGAACGGTTAAAAGACGAGGAATGTGTCCTGACGGTGGACGGAAACAGAACCGAGCAGGAGATCGCGGACGAGATCTGGGAGAAAATAACCGCATATCTCAAATAGGACAGGGCGGCACGTCATCACCATTTTCTTTTTTTCACATATACTATTTCAAAAACACAGCGGGGGCAATCTATGTTTACCTTTCGCAAAATAAAACCTCTTTTCATCAGCATGGCGGTAAGCCTTGGGGCGGGACTTTTTAGCTGGCTGCTTGCCGGGAATCCCATGGAGCAGTACGGCAGTCTCTATCAGCCGCCATTATCGCCGCCCGGCTGGGTGTTTCCGGTCGTGTGGACGGCGCTGTATCTTTTGATGGGTATCGCCGCGTACCAGATCTACATAACAAACCGGATGGGCAGAGAGGGAGCGCTGACGCTGTACGCGGTGCAGCTTTTGGTCAATATGGTCTGGCCGGTTCTTTTCTTTGGCTTTCAGGAATATTGGCTGGCGTTTCTCTGGCTGCTGCTGCTGTTGACGCTGATCTTTTTAACGATGAGAGAGTTCTGGCGGGTTAAGCCGCTGGCAGGGGCGCTGCTGCTGCCGTATTTTTTGTGGGTCATTTTTGCAGGCTATCTCAATCTTTTGATTGCGATCAATATGTGAAACGGGCCAAACGTTAAGGCTATGTTAAGGTTTCTCTATTTCCTGGTTAAGATTTCCGCGATAAACTATAGTGCAAAGGAAAGTAAATCTTGGAAATTTTGGAAGGAGGAATCATTATGTGGACGAGAGAGGCGTTAAAGACAAGAGCTAAGGAGCGCATGTCTTTCAATTATTGGCGTTGCGTACTGGTGGCGGTGATCGCAGTGCTCTTGATCGGAGGAGGTTATCTGGGAAGCGGCACTGCCGCGGGGGCACGTCACGGCGGTATGGTGGGCGATTACGAATATGGCCTGCATGACGGGAGAGAGGCGCTGGAAGATGCGCGGGATGTGTTTGCGGACTTGGGAGGCAGTTGGGACTCGGAAATGATGGTCGGCGTCCTGGTTATCATGCTGGTCGTCTTTCTCGTGGTATTTGCCGTCGTTTTTGCCGTGAGCCTGTTGCTCAACTGTTTTCTGTTCCATCCATTGTCGGTGGGCTGCAAGCGTTTCTTTTACCAGAATTTGAACGAAAAGGCACAGGTCAAGGAAATTTGCTTTAATTTCGACTATTGCTATTTAAACGGCGTCAAAGTCATGTTTTTTAGGTGGCTCTATCAGTTTTTGTGGACACTGCTGTTTATAATTCCCGGGATTGTCAAATCTTATGAATACAGGATGATACCGTATATTTTGGCGGAACAGCCGGATATTGACAAAGACGCGGCCTTTGCGATCAGCAGACAGATGATGGACGGCCATAAGTGGAATGCGTTTGTGCTGGACTTGTCGTTTATCGGCTGGCAGCTGCTGAGCGTAGTGACCGTTGGCATCGTGGGAATTTTGTATGTCAATCCCTATGTGGAACAGACGGACGCAGCATTATACGAAGTCTTAAAAAGGAACTATAAGCAGATGGAGCAGACGCAATAGAAACACGCGGTTGTGGAAAGGCGCACAGTTATGGCATACACGGTTTTGGTGGCAGATGACGAAGAAGAAATTCGCTCGCTTCTGCGGTTATATCTGGAAAAGGACGGCTACAGGGTGCTTGAGGCGGCGGATGGGATTGCCGCCCGCGCCCTGCTAAAAAAAGAGGAGATTGATCTGGTTTTGCTCGATCTTATGATGCCGGGGTTAAACGGATATCAGGTGCTCCGAAAGCTCAGGGAGGAGAGCAATATCCCCGTGATGATACTCTCGGCCAAGAGTGCGGATGAGGACAAGATACTGGGGCTGGATTTGGGAGCGGACGACTATCTGGGCAAGCCGTTTAACCCTCTGGAGGCCATGGCGCGCATCAACTCCAATATCAGGCGCTTTTATTCGCTGGGAGCCAAAAAGGAAAAGGGAAAGGAGCTAAAGATCAGAGATTTGCGCCTGGACACCGAGGGATGCATGGTATATCGCGGCGATGCGGCAATTCATCTGACTTCCGTCGAGTACAAGCTGTTGCGCATGTTTATGGAACATCCGGGCAAGGTCTTTACCAAACAGCAGATCTATGAGGAGGGCTGGGGAGAAGAGTATGTGGTCGCGGACAATAACGTTATGGTCTGTATCAGCAAGCTCCGCGCAAAGCTCTCGGCGGACAGTGACGCTTACATCAAGACCGTGCGCGGGCTGGGGTATCGGATGGAGAAAGATCAATGAGCGATAAAAATAATCTCAGACGCTATCTGATGAAGCATTTTCTGGTGGCCGTGTTTTTTGTGGGCATTGCCGAGATTGCGCTCAATTACCTGTTTCGGACCTTGGTCTACCCCGCGTTGGACCATTTCTTTGGATTGCAGCAGGTTTGGGAGGATGTCGGGTTATCCCAGGCGCTTATGCTGGCGCTGCAAAGTATCGTGGTATTTTTGATAAACAGGCTGACGGTGCTTTTTCCGGGAGCGCTTGGCCAATATCTGGAAAATCAGATTGCCTCACAGATGGAAGGCAGCATTTTTCACTATTTGCAGAGCTATCTGGCCGACTACACGCCGCTTGAGGCGCGCCTTATGACGACCGTGTTTGTGCTGTTTCTGGCAGCGCTGCTTTTGCTTTGGCTGCTGCCATATATTCTGGCCGCAGCCTCTTTTGGCGCTGTGGTTTCCCGCAAGGTGACGGAGCTTGAGGAGGAGCAGCGGCAGAGGCAGGCGGCATACGAGAGGCAGCGCAATCTGCTGCTGTCCGACGTGGCGCATGATCTGAAAACGCCGATGACGACTGTTGTGGGCTATGCACATGCGCTTCTTCATGAAGATGTGGCGAATCCAGGGCAGCAGAGGGAATATCTAAAGGCGATTTACCGGAAATCCATACAGATGAACGAACTGATTTTGTTACTGTTTGAGTATGTCAAATTGGACAGCGAGGGATTTGCCCTGAAAATAGAGGATGTGGACGCGGCGGAGTGTGTGCGGGAAACCGCGGCGGCGATGTACGCGGACTTTGAGGACGACGGCATGACGTTTCTCGCCGATATACCGGAGGACAGAGTCGCGCTGCCGCTCGATATGCTGCAATTTACACGCGCGTTGACCAACCTATTGGTCAATGCCAGAAAGCACAATCCAAGGGGGACGACGGTTGGCGTGGAGATGACGGAAATGGGACAGGAGGTGGAAGTGCGCGTGTGGGACAGCGGTGAGCCGATAGCAGAAGAGATAGCAGCCCACCTGTTTGACCCGTTTGTGCAGGGAGATGCTTCGAGGAGAAGCAAAAACGGCAGCGGGCTCGGTCTTAGCATCACCAGGAAAATAATTGAGATGCACGGCGGAGAGGTATCGTTGATACAAGATAATCTGCCGCCGGGAAAAACGAAAGAATTTGTCATCACGCTGCCAAAGAAGAGAGAATATTAGATTACTGACAAGCCAGATCATTCTATTGTTTGTGGCCTGCCGATTTGTTATAATCAAGTAAATATCTTGAGGACAAATTACTGTATAGAGGAGGCAGGCTATGAATCATTTATTGCAGGACATAAAAGACAATGTAGCAAAGGTGATGATTGGAAAAGGGCAGGTTACGGAGCTTATGCTGGCGGCGCTTGCGGCCGGCGGGCATGTTTTGCTGGAAGATGTGCCGGGAACCGGAAAAACGGTGCTTGCCAGGACACTTGCCAAATCCATGGATTTAAAATTTGAGCGTATTCAGTTTACGCCGGATTTGCTGCCGTCGGATGTGACCGGGCTTTCCTTTTATCATCAGAAACAGGAAGAATTTATTTTTCAGGCGGGTCCGGTGTTTACCAACCTGCTGTTGGCGGACGAGATCAACCGCGCCACTCCGCGCACACAGTCGAGCCTGCTGGAATGTATGGCCGAGCGGCAGGTGACGGTAGACGGTGTGACGAGAATTTTGGAAGAGCCGTTTTTTGTGATTGCGACGGAAAACCCGGTCGAGACGCTGGGGTGCTATCCTCTGCCGGAGGCGCAGCTTGACCGCTTTTTGATGAAAATACCAATGGGCGGGTTGAACGAAAAAGAAGAACGGCAGCTTCTGGATCGTTTTATCACGGCGGAGCCTTTAAAAGAATTGGCACCGGTGTGCAAAAAAGAACAGATCTGTGCAATGCAGAGAGCGTGCCGGGAAGTATTTGTCCACGGGGAGCTGTGGGATTATATCGTAAGGCTGATACATAGTACCAGAAAGCAGGGCACGGACGGGGCGTCCGGCGTCAGCCCAAGGGGAACGCTTGCGCTGCTGCGCGCGGCGCAGGGGTACGCGCTGGTACAGGGCAGGGACTATGTGGCGCCGGAGGATATCAAGGCGGTCGCAAAGCCGGTGCTGGCGCACCGCATGATCGTGCCCGCGGAAAGTGAACGGCAGAAGCTGGATATGATCGATGGATTGCTGTCGCGTGTGGCGGTGCCGACGGAAGATTGGACGAGAAAACGAAGATATGAAAGCCCTCCACGCGCAGTATGAGAGGGAGCGCTATGGAGACCGGATGAAAGAATAAGCACAAGGTTATATTCTAAATGAGAAAGGGGCAGAAAATGAGATATCCTGATTTTTTAAAAGAGAACGGTACCATCGGTTTTGTGGCGCCGTCATTCGGATGCAATATCGAACCGTACAGAAGCGGTTTTATCAATGCACAGAAAAAGTTTCGTGATCTTGGGCACGCGATTGACCTTGGGCCCAACTGCTACGAGGGGAAAGGAATCGGCATCAGCAACACGCCCCAGGCGTGCGGCGACGAGCTGACGGCGTACTATTGCAGCGGGCAGAATGATATCTTGATTTCCTGCGGCGGCGGCGAGCTGATGTGTGAAGTTTTGAATTATGTAGACTTTAAAAAAATTGCTGCCGCGCCGCCCAAATGGTATATGGGTTTTTCGGACAACACCAACATGACGTTTCTGCTCGCCACGCTCTGTGATACGGCTTCTGTTTACGGGCCCTGCGCGGCCGCGTTCGGCATGGAGCCGTGGCATGAAAGCCTCCAGGACGCTTATGATATTTTGCGGGGAGAACGCAGGGAGCTTTGCGGGTATCCGCTCTGGGAAAAAGAGGGCAAAAAAGATGAGGAGCATCCCTTAGAGCCGTATCATGTGACGGAACCGCGGATGCTGCACAGCTTTGTGGGAGAGGAAGCGGCACAAGATGTGAGGATGCAGGGACGCCTGCTGGGAGGATGTATGGACTGTCTTGTCAATCTGCTGGGAACAAAGTTTGACCGGGTGGCGGAATTTAACGAGACATACGGCGAGGACGGCATCCTCTGGTTTCTCGAAGCCTGTGAGCTAAATGTGATGGCTATCCGCAGAGCCGTCTGGCAGATGGAAAACGCCGGTTGGTTTTCGCATTGTAAAGGATTTTTGATCGGACGTCCCATGATGCATGGACAGGAGATGATGGGGCTAGACCAGTATCACGCGGTGACAGACCTGCTGGCCAAATACCGCGTGCCGGTGGTGATGGATGCGGACCTTGGGCATCTGCCGCCGATGATGCCGCTTGTCTGCGGCAGCCTGGCGACAGTAGAGGTCAGCGGAAGCGACATCCGTATAGGGATGGAGTATCGCTAGACGGTAAAATCAACTTTTCCGCCGACGCCCTTGTTGCACAATTGTTCCAAAGAGATGCTTTTTGTTTTTTTGGCTTCCGCTTCGGCTCTGTGCTTTTCCTCAAGTATCGCTTCGTCGCTGTAGCGGTTGATGCGCTTGGCCAGCTGGTCGATCTTTTGCGTAAACTCTGCTTCCGGAGAAAAAAGCTTCTCAAACTTGGAGATGTCTGCGTTGGCGAACAGATCGTCGCGGACAGTCAGCGAGTGATCCTCATTGACCGTGATACCGATGGCGTCAAGCTCGACGGCATATTCCTGCACCAAAGACTCCAGTTTGCCTGTGTTGCGGGAGATATCGCGGTCGGGGGAGTCGCCGCCTGACGTGAGCAGATTGTTATAAGTTTGTATCAACGCCTTGACATTGCTTCGCACGTTGGTAGAATCGTTATCGTCAAAGGAATAGGTGCCGAGTTTCTTGATCGCCCGCCGCAGCGCCCTGGAGTCTTCTTTGGACAGTTGGGTTTTGGTATAGTCGCCGCGTGTATCTTTGGCAAAAGCCGCTCTGTTATCGGCGTAAAAGTTGCGCATGAAATAGCCGGAACTGAGATTGACGCCGGTTCCGCTGAAAGCTTCTTTTGACATAAAATCATTCCTTTCTGTGTAAAATATAGTTATCCTGAAATATTTTTCGGCAGATGCGTGTACATAATTAACCGCTGGAAATAAAAAAGGTGATATGGTATAATGTCGTAAGACATGGTACGCGCCGAAGAGCGCATAGAGCTTTATACTATGTGCAAAGCACATAGTATTATATCAAAAGATATCAGAATGGAGGATTACTTATGGAGTGTATCATATGGATTGTGCTTGCGATTATATTTGCCGTGGCCGAAATAATTACCGTGGGACTGACTTCGATCTGGTTTGCAGGCGGCGCGATTCTCGCGCTGATCGCAGCGGCGCTCGGACTCAATGTGTTCTGGCAGGTGGCCGTCTTTGTCGTCAGCTCGGTTATATTTTTGTGCTTTACCAGGCCGTGGGCGATGAAATACTTTAAACCGCGTTTGACAAAGACAAATTACGAAGATAAAATCGGTAAAAATGCGTGTATTACCGAGAATGTGGACAATATTAAGAATACCGGTACGGCAATTTTGGACGGCCTGGAGTGGAGGGCTCGCGCCAGCGAGGAGGGCGTGACCTTTGAGACCGGGACGATCGTGACAGTGGAGGATATCCGCGGCGTGACCTTATATGTGAAGGACAGCGCCAAGATGCCCCGGCTGGAGAAGTAGAAACGACCAGGGAAGCAGAGCCGGGAGCCAGCCAAGATGAAGTCCTGTTGTGAAACGGCCAGGGAAGCAGAAATGAGAGCCAGCCAAGATGAAGTCTTGTTGTGAAATGGCCAGGGAAGCAGAGCCGGGAGCCAGCCATGCTGAAATCCCGGTGCGAAATGCTGTGGAAATGAGGAAAGAGATGAAAGTAGGAGTAGTGTGCGAGGGCGGCGCCAACCGCACCGTATTTGCCTGCGGCGTCATGGACGTCCTGCTGGATGAGAATATCATGCCGGATTACTATGTGGGAGTATCCGCAGGGATAGCGTTCGGCGTGTCTTATCTGGCCGGGCAGCGCGGCAGAAATATTGAGGTAGTCGAAAAATATATGACGGATAAGCGCTATATGGGGATGCGTCATCTTCTCAATAAAAGCGAGCGGGCATATTATAATACAAAGTTTGTGTTTGAGGAGGTTCCGGGGAACCTCCTGCCGTTTGATTATGACGCGTTTGCGGCGTATCCGGGGAAAGTGGAGGCTGTGGTGACCGGACTGCACAGCGGCAGGGTGGCCTATCTTGAGGTCCCAAGAGGAAAAGAGATGCGTGACACACTCGTGGCGAGCTGTTCGCTCCCGGTGCTGTTTCAGCCGGTGAAGATCGGAAACCACTATTACCTTGATGGCGGGCTGTCCGATTCCATTCCCTTTTTGCACGCATTGGAAGAGGGGTGCGAGAGAGTGATCGTCATTTTGACGAGAGAGTGGGGCTATGTAAAAAAGACGGGCGGCGCCACGCGCCTGACCGGCAGCATCTACCGTCAGTATCCCCATATCGTGGAGGCGTTAAAGAAGCGGGCAGAGCGCTACAATGCCTCGATGGAACAGTTAAAACAGTTCTTCGACGAGGGAAAAGTCTTTGTGATCGCGCCCAATTCCACGCACGGAGTGGGCCGGGTGGACCGGGATTTGGTGAAGCTTCGCCGGCTTTATGATGAGGGAATCGAGGCGGCCACTAAGAACATGACGGCGCTGCGCCAATATCTCGGCAGCTAGCGGATTGCAGTTGCCAGACATTACACGCTGCCTGTTGGAATTACAATAAAATGGGAAGGCTCGGTTATTTTTATGAAAATAGTTTTTCTGGATGCAAAGACGATAGGCGATGACATAGATCTCTCCGGTTACGATCAACTGGGACAGGTGATAAAATATGGGTTTTCGTCGCCCGAAGAGGCCAGTGAACGCACCGTCGACGCTGATGTGATCGTGCTCAATAAAGTGCCGGTCAACGAGGCCACCATCGGGGAGGCGCGCCATTTAAAGCTGGTGTGCGTCACCGCCACGGGCACGGACAACCTCGACAAAGAATACTTAAAAAAGCGCGGTATCGCATGGCGCAATGTCGCGGGTTACTCGACGGAGACGGTGGCGCAGCACACGTTTGCCATGTTGTTTTATCTGTTGGAAAAGCTGTCCTACTATGACCATTATGTCAAGAGCGGACAGTATGTGAACGACACGACGTTTACGCATTTTGCCAATGTGTTTCATGAGCTTTGCGGCAAAACATGGGGCATCATCGGCCTCGGCGCGATCGGGCGCAGAGTGGCGGATTTGGCCGGGCTGTTCGGCTGCCGCTTGATTTATTACTCCACCTCGGGGAAAAACAGCCAGCCGGGCTATGAGCGGGTGGATTTTGACACGGTTTTGCGCCAATCGGATATCTTGTCCGTCCATGCGCCGCTGCATGAAGGGACGCTTGGGCTGATCGACCGCGGGGCGCTCGCGCGGATGAAGCCGTCCGCTATCTTTCTCAATGTCGGGAGAGGGCCGATCGTGGTGGAGCGCGATCTGGCGGACGCACTGGAAGCGGGGACCATCGCCGCGGCGGGACTCGATGTGCTGGCAAATGAGCCGATGCGCGCAGACAATCCGCTGCGCAGGATTACGGACAGCGAGCGACTTTTGATCACGCCCCATATCGCATGGGCGAGTGTGGAAGCGCGTACTCGCCTGATGAAGACCATCGAGGAGCAGATACGCACATTTTTTGCTGCGTTTTAACTGGGTATGGAGCAGTCAAGGCCGCTGTGAAACGATAAATTGTCGTAGTCGTCAATCAGTTCTTTCATCTGTTCCCTCCGCTCTTTGGGGGTGGCGGGTTCATAAAAGAAACGGGTTATTTTTTTCAGGCGGGAGCTGTAACTGGCTTCCGCTTTTTGATACAGGTCAAAAAAGGTCTCGTGCGATACCAGCGAATGATCCCAGGGATTCTTCCACTCTTTGCGGCTGAGGTTGAACGGATCGCTGCAAAACCAGAGTTTGTTGCTTGGCACCAGCGGGGAAAAGATCGGGTATCCAAGGATATGTTTTTCGATAAAGCGGAAAAAGACCTTTTTTTGCCCGTTGGTGTTGTCGTGCAGCAGCTTTAAACCAAAATGCATGGAAAAGATGGCTGCGCGCATCATGTAAGTATGGAAGATCAGCTTCGGAAACGCGTAGTGGCAGGCGTCGTAGAGCATACGAGCGATGACCCGGCTCTGGCGCGGCGTCACGGCGATCGTGTTGGCACAGTGGAAATTGATCGGTTTGCGGTGCAGCTTGTGATACAAAAGCTTTTTGTCGATATCCGTCTCTAAATAGGCATGCCTGGAAAAATAGTCTCCGGTGCGCTTGACGAAGTCAGTGCGCGCATAGACATAGGGGTGACAGTTGGTGTCGAGCGTGTAGTGCCCGACAAAACCTGTCAGATAGGCGATCGCGATCTGCAAGTCACGGCCCTTAAAACGGTGGCAGCTAAGCAGCAGCCCCCGGAAAAAAGCGTTGGTTTCGTTGCAGTGTGAGATGGCCCCGATGTTATTTCCGTGGAGGCAGTAGGATGGAAAAAAGTAGAAGAAGAGATCGGGACCCTGCTGGCCTAAGGTGTAGGCGGCGTGATTTTTTAAGATGTTGTCTTTTAAGGCGCCGGAGGGGAGCTTCTTGTAGGCGTCCCTGCCGAACAGATAATGGGTGATAAATCCGGGCATAATGCGAACCATACCTTTCTCACAGCCCGCGCGGGATGTAAGCTGCGCAGGCATAAATTTGCGTATCGCAAAAGGATACAGCCTATGACAACAGTATACCCAATTTCCACGAAATGTTAAGAGTGGACGAGGAAAATTTAGAAATATTAATAAAATTCTAAGAAAATTTTATGCGGGTGATTGGCAACAGTTTTGGTGTGCGATCACTGATTGAATTTTGCTCGTCAATGTGATATAGTGTATTGTCGTTACGAGATTAAGGTTAAGGCTGCCGTGGCAGGTTACGGTTTGGGCGGCTGTCTGGTAAGATGTGAGGCGGGTGATTTTATTCAGAAGTATACGAAGCAGCTTTTAAAATGGCTGCTGGTAATAGCGATTCTTGTGATAATTGTATATACGTTTCGTGATTCGGCGGGGCCGATTTTGGCGCAGTTAAAAGCGACAGCCCCAACCGTGGTGATCGGCATCTGCGTCATGGCGATGGTGTACCATCTGCTGGAGGGGCTTATCACTACGGTGCTGGCGCGCCAGTATGTGCCGGATTTTACCTTGCGGCAGGGGGTGACGAACGCACTGCTCTGTTCTTTTTACCGTGTGGCAACGCTTGGCAGCGGCGCGGGAATCGCCGCGCTCGTGTATCTGGGGGACCAGGGGGTCTCCTACGGCGAGAGCTTTGGGCTTTATATGATGCAGTACGCGCTGCACAAAAGCGGGATTGCCGTGTTTTCGCTGATTTTTTATCTCGCAAGCTGCTCTTTTATGAACCGGTATTTTGCGCAGTATCAGTGGCTGCTGCTGGCCGGATACGGCATAACGGCGGTGATTACCTTATGTTTGGTATTGTTTGCCTGCTCGAGACGGTTTCACTATGTTGCGCAAAGGCTCCTAGAGTGGGTGAACAGAAAATGCAGGGGAAAGCTTGCCGGCCAGTTGCAGCAATTGGAGGAACAGTGCGCCATGCTTGAGGCTTCCACGGACCGGTTATTGAAACGGCCGCGTATTCTTTTGGCGGTTATGGCGATCAACCTCGTGAAGTTTTGTTTCTTTTACGGCATCCCGTACTTAAGCTTTGCAGGGACGGGCGAAATCGGCTTTTTAAAAACGCTGGCGATCACCTCCCTTTCCGTGATGCTGGCGGCGGTGCTGCCCGCGCCCGCGGGCATTGGCTCTACGGAGTTTGTCTTTACGGGGCTGGCCTCGCAGATTGTAGGGATGGATACCGCCGGTGCGGTGGCTCTTTTGTACCGTTTTGGCACATTTGTGTTTCCGTTTCTTGTCGGTGGCATCGTGGTAGTAATCAGGCGTGTACAAAAAAGGAGAAAGCATCGGCAATGAAAATAAAGCTGGAATTTCAAAAAGCGGGTATCGGCTGGTTGTTTGTGGCGTTGGTGATTGGGGCTGTGTTCTGGTGGGTATCGGGATTCTCTCCGGTTCTTCTGTTGGTGTTTGGCGTTCTCTATTTTTTGATACAATGTTTGAAAGTTGAGACTAATCCAAAATACGCGTGGATGAATATGGCGGCATTGACAGCCGCAGGCAGTGTTTTTTCCGCGTATCATGTGCAATATTTGCTGTTGGATGCGGAGCTTCGGACAAAAATAACGGGAGAAAAAATGCTTTTAAATATTCTGTGCTGCCTGACGGTATATCTGGCGGTACAGTTGTTTATGCCCCAGACCGGCGTCGCCTGTATCATCGCCCACGCGATGATCATGCTGCTGGCGGCGATCAATTATTTTGTCTATCTGTTCCGGGGAAATGAGTTTATTTTTGCGGATTTGCGCTCTATCCAGACGGGGTTGTCGGTAGCGGAGAACTATCAGTTTGTCATTGAGCCGCGCGTGGGGGCAGCCGTGCTGCTGTCCACGCTGTATCTTGCGCTGATGCGCAGATTGTCGGCGGCGTTCCGCCATCATCTGATACGGTCGGGCGTATGCATATCGATGGCCGTGCTCTGCGTCGTTTACATAGGCGGGAGAACCAAGGGGGTCGTGACGGAGACATGGGAGCAGAAGGGCAGTTACCGCAACGGCTATCTGTTGAATTTTGTGTTGAGCGTCAGAGATAACTTTGTGAAGGAGCCGGAAAATTACAGCATATCCAGACTGGGGGAGCTTGAGAGCCGCTATGGTGGGGAGGAGGAAAACGCCGGGGGAGCAAAGGAGGAAAGGAAGCGGGAGCCTGCGGTGATCGTGATCATGAATGAATCGTTTGCTGACCTTGAGGTCGTCGGAGAGTTTTTTACCGATCAGCCGGTGACGCCGTTCTATGATTCGCTGACAGAAAATGTGACGAAGGGATACGCCCTCTCCTCCGTCTTTGGGGCGAAAACGCCCAATTCCGAGTGGGAGTTTTTGACCGGCAATTCCATGGCCTTTCTGCCGGCGGGTTCTGTGGTATATCAGCAGTACATTGACCGGCGGCCGGATTCTTTGGTGTCTGCCTTAAAAGATCAGGGGTATACCTGCGTGGCGATGCATCCATACTATGAAACAGGGTGGAGCCGCAATAAAGTATATCCTGACCTGGGATTTGACGAGATGTATTTTCTCGATGATTTTGACAACACAAAGATGCTGCGCCGCTATGTGTCGGACGAAGAGCTCTACGACCAGATCATTGCCCGCTTCGAGAAGCAGCCTGCAAAAGAAAAACTGTTTATCATGAGTGTCTCCATGCAAAATCACGGCGGTTACACGGAAAAATATGATAATTTCGACGAGGAAGTGCGGATGCTAATCAATCATTTCCCGGACGTTGACCAGTATCTTTCGCTGCTCCATGAAAGCGACAAAGCGTTGGAACGATTGATTGCCTATTTCTCGGCGGTGGAGGAGCCGGTCGAGATCGTTTTCTTTGGCGATCATCAGCCCAGCTTATCCTCCTGGTTTTACCCCTACTTAAACGGCAAGGGACTCTCGGGGCTTACACTGGAGGAATTGGAGCATTTATTTACGGTGCCGTTTTTTATTTGGACCAATTACGAGAGCGGCGAGGAGACCGTGGAGCTGGCAAGTCTCAATTATCTGTCCACGATGGCTATGCAGAAAGCGGGCCTGCCGCTGACGCCCTATCAGAAATTCTTAGCCGGGATGCGGGAAGTGGTGCCGGCCATTAACGCGCGGGGATATTACTCGAACTTGCAGCGAAAATATCTCCATCGGGAGGATGCGATCGGCGAGGAGGCGGACTGGCTGGCGGATTATGAACTGCTGCAATATAATGGGATGTTTGACCGCAAAAGGCGAAGCGGCGTGTTTTTTCCCCGTGATTAGTGTGAAAAAGGCGAGTTTTTGGAAGTGGAAAGGCAGGAGGAGCGATATGCAGAAGAAATATGACACCGTCATTTTTGATTTGGACGGCACTTTATTGGATACACTGGAGGATTTGAAAGATGCGGTGAATTATGCCATGTGTCAATACGGGCTGCCCCAGCATACACTGGAAGAGATCAGAAGGTTTGTGGGAAACGGTATCCGGCGCCTGCTTGAGCTTTCTGTACCAGAGGGGGAGGCGCACCCGGCATTTGAGGAGATCTTAAGGACATTTCGCGCCTATTACAGCGAGCACTGCATGGATCAGACGAAACCGTATGCGGGCATTGAGGATATGCTGCGGCAGCTAAAGCGGGAGGGCTATGCGATGGCAATCGTCTCCAACAAAGTGGACAGCGCGGTAAAGACATTGAACAGGGAGCACTTTGGGGAGCTGGTGGAGGTTGCCATCGGCGAGACGCAGGGGATTGCCAGAAAGCCGGCACCGGATATGATCGAGAAGGCTTTGCAAAAGTTAAATAAGACAAAGGAATCGGCGGTCTATGTGGGAGATTCCGAGGTTGACCTGGCAACGGCGGCAAATGCAGGGCTGCCCTGTATCTCTGTTTTGTGGGGATTTCGGGAGAGAGACTTTCTCGCCGCGCGGGGAGCCCTGCAGTTTGCCGCGACGCCGTCCAAGGTGGTGCGGTTTTTGACGGGCGGAGAGAACGAATAGAGAATTTGTAACAGGTTCAGCAAAATACCATTCCGTGAATCTCTCTGTTATGGAATAGAGATGCGATGTGGGAATTGTTGAAAGTGACGAAAGTTGCGGCAAATTAAATATAAAAATAGCATAAAAAATGATTAATTTTTTATAAATATTTGTAACAAGTGTCAATGTGCTTCTTTGATTTTAGGTGATATAATGCCAATGGCAAAAGAAAAAAATATTGACGATACATATTAGGAGGGCACAAAATGACACTCGCACAGATTTTGGCAGTCATCATCTTTATTTTTATGTTTATCCTGATAGTGATAGACAAAATTGAGCGGCAATATGTGACGCTGGTATGTGGGATTCTCACATTGATTTTTGTGTTTGGCGTTGCCATGCACAGCGGCAGTGCGATCTTGGAAACATTAAATATAAGAAGCATATTTACCGTGGGCTTCTGGTATACTGCCGGTGCTGCGGAGAGCGCCTCTTCCGGTATTAACTGGGCGACGATTCTCTTTATCACGGGAATGATGGTCATGGTGGAGGGAATGGCGTACGCCGGATTTTTCCGCTGGCTGTGCATGCGCCTTGCAAAAATGGTTCATTATCGGCCGATTCCGCTGTTTGTCACGTTTATGGTGATGTCGGCCGTGCTGGCGATGTTTATTGACAGTATCACGGTCATACTGTTTTTGGCGGCGGTGACGGTGGAGCTTGCGAAGCTTTTGAAGTTCAGTCCGGTGCCCATGATTTTGGCCGAGATCTTCTGCGCTAATTTAGGCGGTTCCGCTACCATGTGCGGGGACCCGCCCAATATTATCATCGGTACTTCGATGGGGTATTCGTTTGTAGACTTTTTGACCAACACCGGTTTGATGGCCCTTGTCAGCCTGTTTTTAGTGATCGTCTATTTTTATATGGTATTTCGCAAGGAGCTTACGGCAGCGACCGTGAGCGCTGAGGATATCGCGAAAATGCCCGACCCCAAAGAAGCGATCCGCAACAAGAGGGATTTTGTTTTAAGCTGTGTGATTTTTGCCTGTGCCGTCGTGCTGCTGGTTTCCCACGCTGCGACGGGGCTTACAGTGGCGTTTATCGGGCTGTTTATCGCAATTGTCACCATCCTTTGCTTCTTTAAAAATGCGTGGGAGCTGATCAAAAAAGTTGACTATAAGACCATTTTGTTTTTTGTCGGCTTATTTTTAGTGGTCGGCGGACTGGAACAGACCGGCATTTTGGAGGTGATCGCCAACTTCATCGGAGATGTCAGCGGCGGCAATTTGAGGCTGATGATCGCTATCATTATCTGGGTATCGGCGATTGCCAGTGCGTTTGTCGACAATATCCCGTTTGCGGCGACCATGATACCTGTGGTGGAAGCGCTTGCGGCTTCTCAGGGCGTCTCGCGCGAGACACTGGCCTGGGCGCTCTCGATGGGTACCGATATCGGAGGAAGCGCGACGCCGATTGGCGCCTCCGCCAATGTGGTCGGCACATCCGTAGCGGCCAAGAACGGTTATGCGATCGGCTGGGGCAAGTACTGCAAAGCCTCCGCGCCTGCGACGCTGATTGTCGTGGCGGTGTCCATGCTGATGATTTTCCTGAGATATTGCTAAAAATAAATACGTTTGTAATCAAACGAACGGGCAGTGCGCTCTGCGGACGGCCCGTTCGTCTCATAAGACTGTCATCCTGCGGGAAGGCAGTTTTTTTGTTGTAAATGCACTTTTTTTGCTGTAAAAGGTTCGGATTTTCGATGTGGCAAAAAAGAATTGCACCGTTTTGCGGTTCGTGATAAACTGATAACAGAATAAGATGATAAAATTGGACCCGTCCTTTGCACGGGCCAATGACTTTGAGCGGTTAGCAGTCTATACGGAGGCAGAGCGTGATGGATACGGTGACTTTAGGCAAGACCGGGATTACGGTCAATAAAAACGGTTTCGGTGCACTGCCGATACAGCGCATATCCTTGGAGGATGCGGTGGCGTTGGCGAGAAGGGCGTATGATGGCGGCATCACTTTTTTTGACACGGCGCGTTTTTATACGGACAGTGAGGAAAAACTGGGCGCAGCGTTTGACGGCATGAGAGAGAAGGTCTATATCGCAACCAAGACGGCGGCGCAGACGCCGGAGGAGTTGTCTGCGCAATTGGAGATTTCTCTGCGCAATTTAAAGACAGATTATATTGATATCTATCAGTTTCACAATCCGTCCTTTTGCCCGAAGCCGGGCGACGGCACAGGGCTCTACGAGGCCATGGAGGAGGCAAAGCGGCAGGGAAAGATTCGCCATATCGGCATCACCAACCATCGGCTGGCTGTGGCGGAAGAAGCGGTTGCTTCCGGTCTTTATGAGACGTTACAGTTTCCGTTTTGTTACCTCGCCACCGAAAAGGATATCGCGCTGGTGGAGATGTGCAGGGATGCCGGAATGGGATTTATCGCCATGAAAGCGCTGTCCGGGGGACTGATCGGCAGCTCGGCGGCGGCTTACGCTTTCCTGGCGCAGTATGACGGCGTGCTGCCGATCTGGGGAGTGCAGCGGCAGAGCGAATTGGAGGAGTTTTTGTCCTATATTGTCAACCCGCCTTCCCTGACACCGCAAATTAAAGCGCTGATTGAGCAGGACCGCAGGGAGCTTAGCGGAGAGTTCTGCCGGGGCTGCGGTTACTGTATGCCTTGTCCGGCCGGTATTGAGATCAACAATTGCGCGCGCATGTCGCTTTTGCTGCGCCGCTCGCCGTCCGCGTTGCAGCTGACAGAGGAAGTGCAGGAGAAGATGCGCAAAATCGAGGGCTGCCTGCACTGCAATCAGTGTAGGCAGAGATGTCCATACGGCCTGGATACGCCGGCGTTACTACAGAAAAATTACGAAGATTATAAGCAGGTACTTGCAGGGAAAGTATCGGTTGGGTAATCGCGAAGGAGAGCGTGAATGGAACTTACGGACTTAAAGCAAGGTGACCGCATTATACTGGAGATCAAGTGGGGAGAGCGTCCCTATCAGATTAAGACGGCGGTGGTGGGAACCGGCGAGGGAGCGATTTTGATTAAGCCGTTTACCTATAAGGGAACGGTCTTAGATCTGACCTCTATCCAGTTTCACGATATGTTATATAATATCTACTGTGTAGATCAGCGCACCGGCAGCCGTCTGGTATGGCACAATGTGCAGATCGAAACCCAGGTTTACAAAAAGGAAACCTACTATGTGGTGCGTCCCTCTGCGGCGCGGCTTTTTCCGTCGCTCAGCGAGCGGCGGCAGCATAAGCGTATGCTCTTAAACCGCAGCGGTAGTGTGCTGTTAGCCAAAGACGGTCCCGGCTTTCCGGTCAAGGTGCATGATGTCAGCGATAACGGGGTATCGTTTGTCATGCAGGCGGGGATTGATTTTCCGGGCAAGGTGATACGCATCGGATTTGACGATGAAATACGCGGCCATGGCTTTCATTTGCAGATAGACTGCCGCGTCGTGCGCCGCCAGGAGCATGAGCAGGCCGAGCTGATCGGCTGCCGCATCGTGCAGACGAACCGTGATTTTTTGGCCTATATCTGTTTAAAACGCATGGAATTTGAAGCGCAGCTTAAGCAGGAGCGCGCCGGCAATATGGCGTAAAGGAAAAGGGTAACAAAAAGCTTTCCGATCAACAATAAAAATGTTGCAAAAACGGGCAATTAGTGCTAGATTTAATGAGAACGGTATTCTCGGAAGAGAAACGGTATCATTTGATGAAATGGCATTGACTGCCCTTTTTGCATGTCAGAAAAGCCCGTGCGTAGTACAAATCTTACGCGGGGCGCCACGCTATGCGTGGGATTGCAGGAGAGGAGGCAGGTATGCGGATAGGAATTATCGGTGCCGGTAAAGTCGGCACAACCATGGGAAAATATGTAAGTTGCCACGGAGGCAGCGTCAGCGGATTCTACAGCAGAACCGCTGTCAGTGCCAAAGAGGCGGCAGAATTTTCGGGTACAGGATATTTTGACAATATGGATTCACTGATCGAAGCGAGCGATACCCTGTTTATCGCCACTGTGGATGAAGCGGTGGCGGGTGTATGGGATTGCATTGCCAAAAAGAATGTGAAGGGCAAAGTGGTTTGCCATTTTAGTGGTTCATTATCAAGTGATGTATTTTCTAATTGGAGTGAGACGGGCGCATATGTCTGCTCGCTCCATCCGATTTACGCGTTCAGTAATAAATTTACCTCTTACCAGAATTTAACAGAAGCGATGTTTGCCGTCGAGGGCTGCGAGGAGGCGCTTGTGCGGATGAGAAGCCTGTTTGCGCTCCTGCCAAACCGTGTGATTACAATTGACACGGCGCAGAAGGCGAAGTACCATGCCGCGCTCTCTGTCGCGAGCAACCAAGTGGTCGGCCTGATCTATATGGCCGTGGAAATGATAAAGGAAACCGGTATCACGGAGGAGACGGCCTATGCGATGCTGGGACCGTTGGTGCAAAATAACATCAAGAGCGTTTTTGCCGGGGAGGACGGACAGGCCGCGGGCTGCGCACAAGCGCTGACAGGCCCTGTCGAGAGAAATGACTGCGGCACGGTTTTGAGGCATCTGGCGTCGCTGTCGGGCAGCAGATGGGAGAATCCCTATCGCAGTATGGGGAGCGTGCTGACGGAGCTGGCCGGGAAGAAGAACCCCGGAAGGGACTACCGGCAGATGCAGGGCTTATGGCAGAGGAAAAGCATGGAGGATTAGAATGAAAAATACAGTGGTTACGATTCAAAAAATGAAAGAAGACGGTGAGAAGATCAGTATGCTCACGGCATATGATTATTCAACCGCAAGACTGATCGACGCCTCGGGCGTGAATATGATATTAGTGGGGGATTCACTCGGAAATGTGATTCTCGGGTATGAGGACACGCTGTCTGTCACGATGGAGGATATGATTCATCATTCGGCCGCAGTCGCAAGAGGCGCTAAGAACGTGCTGCTGGTGACGGATATGCCGTTTATGTCTTATCAGACTTCCGTCTATGACGCGGTCGTCAATGCGGGGAGACTGGTGAAAGAGGGACGGGCCCAGGCGGTTAAACTGGAGGGCGGCAGCGAGTTCTGCGCGCATATACGGGAGATTACAAAAGCTTCGATACCGGTCGTAGCGCATCTGGGCTTGACGCCGCAGTCCCTCAATGTCTTCGGCGGTTTTAAGGTGCAGGGCAAATCGGAGGACGCCGCGAAAAAGCTGTTGGAGAACGCCCTCGCCGTCGAGGAGGCCGGAGCCGTGGCGCTGGTGTTAGAGTGCGTGCCGGCAAAATTGGCGTCATTGATCAGTAAAAAACTGCGTATTCCGACCATCGGCATCGGCGCCGGAGCCGGCTGCGACGGACAGGTGCTGGTGTATCAGGATATGCTTGCCATGTTTTCTGATTTTAAGCCAAAGTTTGTGAAACATTTTGCCAATGTGGGAGAGCAGATGCGGGAGGCGTTTGCAGCCTACGACCGCGAGGTGAAGGCGGGCGCGTTTCCGGCGGAGGAACACACTTACGCGATCGGCGATGATGTGATTGAAAAGCTTTACTGATTGGTACTGACGTTTTTCGATAAGGAGAAGCGGTTGCCTGATGGAGGATATATATATCAAGAAAGATGAGGTAAATTAAATGCAGATTATAGAAAAAGTCGACGAGCTGCGCCCGATTGTGAAGGCGTGGAGAAAAGAGGGATTGTCCGTCGGGCTGGTGCCGACGATGGGATATCTCCACGAGGGCCATAAAAGTCTGATCGAGCGGGCGGTCAGGGAAAACGACCGCGTAGTTGTCAGCGATTTTGTCAACCCGACGCAGTTTGGCGTCAACGAAGACCTGGCGAGTTATCCAAGGGATATCGAGCGCGACGCGTCGATCTGTGAGGAGGCCGGCGCGGCGCTTATTTTCCATCCCCAGCCGGAGGAGATGTATGCGCCCGACAACTGTACGTTTGTCGACATGAATAGGCTCACCAAGGGACTCTGCGGCAAGACGAGGCCGACGCATTTTTCCGGCGTCTGTACGGTGGTGTCCAAGTTATTTCACATTGTGACGCCGGACCGCGCGTACTTTGGCGAGAAGGACGCCCAGCAGCTTGCGGTAATCCGACGCATGGTGCGTGATATGAACTTTGATATCGACATTGTCGGCTGTCCGATCGTCCGCGAGCCGGACGGGCTTGCCATGAGTTCCCGCAATACCTATCTGAGCGAAGCGGAGCGCAAAGCGGCGCTGGTTCTCCATCAGGCACTGACACTGGGCGAGGAGATGATGCGCGCGGGCGAGCGCGATGCGGGCAAAATCCGCCAGGCGATGGTGGATAAGCTGGAACGTGAACCGCTGGCAAAGATCGACTATGTGGAGATCGTGGATTCTGATACGCTGGAGAAGACGGAGCAAATCGCGTCGTCCGTGTTGGCGGCGATGGCCGTGTATATTGGCAAGACAAGGCTGATTGACAACTTTACGTTCAAATATTAAAAATTAAATTAATAATTGCACCAAACGCTATGCCAATGGTGGCACCATGGTCGGTCAAGTGCAGTAACACAAAAGGATTGCAAGGTAGCAAAAAACAGCCTTATGGCGTGTTTGAAAAATGCTTTCTGCCGGATGTGCCGATTTTTCAAACACGCTCTGGTTTGCAGATCAAGAAAGGTATGGTTATCATATGTATTTAAAAATGCTCAAGGGAAAAATACACCGCGCCGTTGTGCGCCAGGCCGAGCTTCACTATGTGGGAAGCATTACGGTTGACCCGGTTCTGATGGAGGCGGCAGGCATACTGGAGTATGAGAATGTACAGATCGTGGATATTGAAAATGGAAACCGCTTTGAGACCTACACGATCGCGGGCGAACCGGGCAGCGGTATGATCTGCCTAAACGGTGCGGCGGCGAGACAGGTGCTGGCCGGGGACCATGTTATTATCATGGCTTATGCGCAGATGACGCAGGAGGAGGCAAAAGAGTTTCATCCCCAGGTGGTCTTTGTGGACGAAAATAATCAAATTGAGCGTGTCACGACGTATGAAAAGCATGGAGATGTGAGAAAATAATCTCTGAAGCAGGAGGAATTTCCTGCCAATGAAAAAGCCGCTTGTGCGGCGGAATGAGGGGAACTATGCAGGAAAAACAGATTAACAGCCGCAAGGTCGTGATGATCGGGTGCGGCATGGTGGGGGCGGCGTCTGCGTTTGCCCTGATGCAGAGTGGGTTATTTTCGGAGATGGTGCTGATTGACGCCGACAAAAGCAGGGCCGAAGGGGAAGCCATGGATATCAGCCACGGACTGCCCTTTGCCCGGCCGATGAAGATATACGCGGGCGATTACAGCGATATCGCGGATGCCGCCATTGTCATTGTCACGGCGGGCGCGGCACAAAAACCTGACGAGACCAGGCTTGATCTGGTTCAAAAAAACACGGATATTTTCCGCGGCATCATACCGGAGATAGCCAAACAGGGGTTTGGGGGAATATTATTGATTGTCTCCAATCCGGTGGATATCTTAACGTATGAGGCTATCAAGTTATCCGGTTTTCCGGAGCGCCGTGTCATCGGTTCCGGGACGGTGCTTGACACCGCGCGCCTGAAATATCAGCTTGGCCGGCACTTGTCCGTGGACAGCCGCAGTATTCATGCGTTTATCATCGGCGAGCATGGGGACAGTGAGATCGCAGTGTTCAGTAGTGCCAATGTGTCTGGCGTGGATCTCAATGAGTTCTGCGAGATGCGCGGCCATTACGCGCATGAGGAGTCGGAAGAGCGCATCGCAGAGACGGTCAAAAACAGCGCCTATGAGATTATTTCCAAGAAACGCGCGACCTACTATGGCATCGCGATGGCGGTGCGGCGCATCTGTGAAGTGATCGTGCGCGATGAGAAGTCTATTTTGCCGGTATCCTCGATGATGCACGGGGAGTACGGGATATCCGATGTGGTCTTAAGTATGCCGGCCATCGTCGGCAAAGACGGTATCGAAGACATGGTGCCGGTGTCATTGGATGAAGAGGAGGAGCAAAATCTCAAAAAGTCCGCCGGAACCTTAAAACAGATTTTAGAGCAGGTGGACGCGGCACAGTAAAAGAGGCTGTTTTGTGCGCATAGCGTGAATGGCTTGCTATTTTCCCTTGTTTTGTCCTTACGGGCATGTGACAGGGGAAATTTTTTTGCATGGACGGATAAATGCGCCGCAAAACATATCCATTTTTCAACCAAATAATTAAATGTAGTTTTCATATAAATGGGAGTAACCATGTTTGAGGGATTTAACGAGGCCACGATTAAATATTATCAGGCAATCAGAAAAGAAAACAGTAAAAGCGTCCATAAAGAAAATGAGTTTCTTTATCTGGAAGGGATAAAAAAACCGTTGGAGGAAATGTATTTTGAGCTGGAACACTATTTTAGCGGAATTGACGTCAGTTTATTGAGCAGCAAGAGAAGGTGCCTGTCTTCGGCCTATCAAGATGCACGTTTTTGCCGTGAAACGCCGATCAAAGAATACTTCTACATACGTTTTAAACTCGACCGATCGGATAAAAAGAATAAGCCGGGCTTTTTCTTTGACGCATCCCTGGACGGATATAAATATGGTTTGAGTATTTATGATATGGATGCCGGAGGCATGGAAAAAATTCGATATCACATCTTGGATAACAAAAATTCAGCAAAAAAAGTAATCGAAAATTTTAATGCGGCGGGATTGTTGCACGTGCAGGGGGAGCCATACAAAAGAGCGCATTATCAGGAGGAGGATGCCGTTTTGCGCGACTGGTTGGAGCGTAAGCGCATTTCGTTTCTACGGGAAGGGGAGCTTGGGAGGAGCTTTTTTGAACGGGAAATCCTCAACCGTATGATGGCGGCTTTTGACAGCGTGAAGGATGTGTATTTTATGCTGAAAGAGGCATTGTGACCGGGAGGCCGTTTTTATCTGCCCAACGTTACTGTGTCAGGGCACAGGAGCCGCTGACAGCAACGATGCGGGGCGAAAAAAGACCCTTTTCGACAAGGAAATAATGTACTATAATAGAACAAAACGGTTTGGGGCGACGGAGATTATTTTTTGATACGTCGAAAGAAGGGAGGTTGACGGGAAGATGCAGGAGGAAAAAGCTTGCGGGAGAGCGCTTGCCAAGGCCCATGTCCATGTGAGAAAGCTGGCGTGCCACACAGTTCCCCGCATATTGCTGGCGGGCGTCGTCGTGCTGGCGGGCGTCCGGGGCAATCCGCCCGGGGGAAAACCGGCCAGCATTTTGGCACTGTTAATAGCTGCTGTGATCGCATTGGCGGCCGCTGTTTGGGTGCTGTTTCCGCTGGTTCACTGCAGGGACTATGTCATTTTTTATGAACATGCAGTGGAAATCTGCGGGAAAATATGGACGTTGGACGAGCTGGGCAGCATTTCCTTTATGGAGTCGAAGGCAAATTATTCTTTCTTTGCCCGCACGTATCTGTGCACGGATGTCAGAAACTTTAATATCACCTACATAAAAGACGTGAAAAAGAACTTTAACCGTGCCTATTTGGAACAAGCGCCATAAATTATACCCGAGCGCCATTCCCGCGTGCTTTTGCCGTGTGTATGAACACGTTCCGACAAAAGACGCGTATCGAGAGAAGGGCGATTGGAAACGGCGGAACTATGAAAACAGGAAGATGGAGAAGGAGAGAGAAAGACATGACAAGTTATGTTGTGATTGGCGTAATCGCCATTGTGATTCTTTTTATAATTGTATATGTAAAAATGACGATTGACGAGAAAAAAGGTGCAGACAGTGAAGAAAAGCGCAAAATCAAAGATATCGTAAAACGTGTGGTGCCGGACGGCGCATCCTACACGGCAGCCTATGGAACGAGGGAGGAGCTGACGCTCGGCGGCGGTGGCAGGACAATCACGTCCACGACCAAGTACTGGTATTATGCGGTGGCGTTCAAAACAGGAGAGCTGTATCTGGTGCCGTTATCGTTTGACGGCGGGGATATCAGCTACAGTGAACCGCTTCACTTTACAAACAGTGATCTCGGTATGGCGGAGGCCAAAAACGGATATCTGACGCTGTATGACAAGGAGCGAAAGGAATTAATGACCCTTTTTGTCGTGGCAAGCAATACCAGGGACGACAAGTACCATCCGGTCAATATCCAGCAGAAAGAGGAGGCGCAGGCGTTTGCCTCATTCTCCCAGACCCTCATGAAACAGGTGAACGACGCCAACGGGATTACCGATATTAAGGCGGCGAAAAAAGGGCGATAGTGTGAGAAGAAAGAAAGTCGTTCAAATTTTATCCATGGTATGGTTTGGGTTTTGTCTGTTTGTGTTGGCGGTATGCACACAGGAGCCCGATTTTACGGCAGACCCGGGTCTGTATGGTACGGTCGACGCGTCCGGTGTATTCCATATCTATGAAAGCGCCGACATGCATGCGTTTTTGCGCTATGTGAAGAACGGCCACACCGAATTGGACGGCGTGCTGGAGGCAGACGTCGATATGGGGGACACCGCGTATGTTGTGAAAAGGTATGCCGGCTGTCTCAACGGGCAGGGGCATACGGTCGCCGGGTTGAGCTGGTCTCTGTTTGTGAACCTTCAGGCTGACGGGCGTATTGAAAATCTCACGGTCATCTCTGACATGGAGGCGATCGAGACGATCGGGGCAGGCGGCCTGGTGTATTATAACTATGGAACGATTCACAATTGCCATGTCGAGGGCTCCGTGAGCGGATACCGCTATACGGGTGGGATTGCGGCGGTCAATCTGGGGACGATCGTGCACTGTACGAACCGGGCAACAGTCACGTCGTTAGAGGACGGTTCGGCGTATGACGAGGACGGCTGGATGGGCGGCTACGGGGCAGGCGGTATCGCCGGGCTTTGTGCGACCAATCGTGGCGATTCCCCGGCCGCAGAGTGCGCCATTGTGGATTGCGACAATTACGGGGCAGTGACGGCAAAGACATATGCCGGGGGCATCGTGGCGTATCTCGATGATCAGACACGCAAGGATGAAACAGATGCTGCTGCGGCGCGCGGTACACAGGATGCGCCGCACGATTCGCTGTCTGGCTGCGTGAATTACGGGACGGTGACCGTAGAAAACCGTTTGGATTTGTACACCAGATGGTATACGCGTCCGGCAGGCATTTGCGCCTATTTGCGCTGGGGGGATATCTTTCACTGCGGCAATCGGGGCATGGTCAGGTTTGCGGAGGATGCGCCGCAATACAATGAAAATGGACGATGTTACGCCAATACCCCTGTGGCGATTGCTTATATCATGGGGGAAGCGCCGACTGCGAAGAACCATGTGACGGACTGCGTCAATCTTAAGGGAACGATTGCGGGAACCATGCGCAACGAAAATATTATGGAGGTTACCGAGGAAGAATGGGCGGCATGGGAGCGCGCGGGCGGCGGGGAGCAAACGGCCGATTATGTCAGCAATAACTGGGAATTTGATCTCGGGGAGGCGGTCAGGCTTTTTGCGTTTGAGCCGTTGGAAATCATGGAACCGGAAGCCTCCGTGGGGAGGCCCAACTATTATTTGTGTGACGCGTTTGCGTTGTATCTTCCCGCATATATGGTGATAGAGGAAGTAAGTCTTGCCGGCCGCGAGTCGGAACATGTCTATGCCCTGCATATACAGATTGAGCCGGAGGCGTGGAGACGGGCGATTGCGGCCGGGGATTACCAGGCGGAGGAGTTTGGCGGGGCGGAAGAGTGCTGGATTTTGCGCAAAGAGGCCGATGTGGCGTCCGCCTGGAAGCAAACGCAGGAGACAAACACACCGGAACATGTACTTGATCTTTATTTCCTGGATGAGATCTATGATTCCCTGTCGATTTCTGCACTTACGGTATGCAGTGTCGGCCCGCCGCTTCATATTGCCTACCGTCCGGCGTATTATGGCGGCAGACGGATTATGGCGGAACGCAATCTTTCTGAATTTTCTTATCTCGCAGAGGGGGACCACACGCTCGGAAATGTGCTCTCCGTCCCGCTGTGGGGCAATCCAAAAGACGGCTTCTACGCGGATTGGGTCATGCTTTTTACCACGAGGGAAACGAATCTGTGTCCGTCCCCAAGTTTTATACAGCAGGTGGAAAACGGGTTTTATCCGTTGGAGGGGGATGAAGCGCTTACGATTGCGGCGCCGGGCGACACGTTAAGCGGCCTGGCAAAACTCTGCACGGGCGATGCCGCGGACTGGCCGCTGCTCGCTGGAATGAACGGCATAGATCACCCGGATAAGCTAATGGCCGGGCAGAGCCTGCTTCTTCCCGCGGCGGATACCTATGAGAAGAAAGTGGATAGGCTGACGGTCGAGGTGCTGCGGATGGGGACAGAGAAGCAGCGGTAGGGATGGTACGACGAAGCGTTTCTTTTGCATGGATTTGCAAAGACACATTGATTGAGAAAGGATTCTTTTATGGCTATAGAAAATAAACTTGGTATCCGTGATTCTGCCGAATTAGCAAGGATGGAAGAAAAAATCAGTAAGAAAAAAGCGGTTGAATTGTTTGGAAATGACGATTTAAAGAATTACAAAGAAGGAACATTTTGTATGCTTGCTGCAATTCATAAGTATTTGTTTGAACAGATTTACGATTTTGCCGGAAAAGTGAGGGACGTGAATCTGGCAAAAGGTAATTTTAGATTTGCACCAGTGATGTATTTGCATGCGGCAATAGAGAATGTTGAAAAGATGCCGCAATCAAATTTTGATGAAATTGTTGAAAAGTATGTAGAAATGAATATTGCACATCCGTTTCGTGAAGGGAATGGTCGCAGTACAAGAATATGGCTTGATTTAATGCTGAAAAAAGAATTAAACCTTGTGGTGGATTGGAGCTTAGTCGATAAAGATGATTATTTGTTGGCAATGGAGAGAAGCCCAATCAAAGATATTGAAATAAAACATATTTTAAAACAGGCATTGACGGACAAAATCGATGATCGGGAAATATATATGAAAGGTATTGACCATAGTTATTATTATGAAGGATATGCTGTATATAAGGCAGGCGAGTTATAGCACTGTGCCATATGTTCGGCAGAACGATATGCAGGGATTTCATTCATTGATTTGGCGATACCGTCCCCAAACATCAGAACGATAGTAACCGTTCAGCTCAGGACTTTGCACTCGCTGCAAAGTCCGTAAGAACGCATATATCTAGTCAAGCGAACGATAGGGAGCAGTGACAAAATTGTCTTGTAAACGCATATGAAAATGATACCTTACCTTTCAGATTACCATTTTGCACATTTAAAGGGCCTGACAAATTATATCAACCTCAACATCACGCATATGTGCCACGCCGCGGTAAACAGTGACTGGCACTGTGACGACCGCTGTGACAACACCAACCGCCTGTACTTTATACTGGATGGGCAGGCATTTTTATGCCACAACGGGGAAACGATTGCGCTTACACCCGGCAGGGCGTACCTAATCCCCGCCAATATCACTTACAGCTTTTACTGTGAGGAATATATGGAGCATATTTTTATTCATTTCTTTCTCAATATTATCCCGCAGAGAGATCTGCTTTCCAGCGTACAAAAGATTAACAGCTTCGATATGCCGAAGGCTTCCATCGAAGCTGTCAAGGATATGTTTTACGCGGAGAGCATCGCCGCGGCAATGTTTTTCCAGTCTTATCTTTACCACCTGCTGTTCACCGTGATATCGCCGTATGACAGCCAAATCAACCGCGATATCATGCTGTATCAGCAGTACGCCGCCCTCTACGACTACATAAAGGACAACGTCTATGCCGATACCACGGTTGCACAGGTATGCAAGAACACCGGCTATTCGCAGAGACATCTTTCCTACAAATTTAAAGCCGACACCGGGCAGACCATAAAGGCGTACATGACGGAGCTCCTCTTAAACAGGCTGAAGTACATGCTTTCTTTTTCCGATATGCCCATCCGCCAGATTGCCGCCGAGCTTCATTTTACCGACGAGTTTTACTGCTCGCGTTTTTTCAGGAAGCACATGCAGATTTCGCCGCGGGAATACCAGAAAACACATTGGATGAAATAATTTTTACTCAATATTGATTTTGAAAACCACGGGCATATCGCTGGTGACGGGGGTTGTCCTCACTCTAAGCCCCTCGCCGGTGCGCTCCCATGCGGGCGCCTCCTCCATGCCCAGCACTTCCACGCTCTTTATTTGTTCTGAAAAAAATGCCGCCTGTTTTCCGGTTCTTGTGGCAAGCGCTTTTACCAGAACCTCATCCTGCCCTTTCATATTCATGCAGATCGCATAGAGGCTGGCGCCGTTTACGGTAAAACGGAAATCCTCGCTCGTATAGACGGTTTCTTCTGCGTCCGTAAAACCGCCGTCCGCCATGACGGCAGGGCCCTCGGAGGCAATCTTCCATACCTTGGAGGCATAGATCGCTTCGCCGTTGGTCTTAAGCCATTTCCCGATTTCAAGCAGGATATCCCTGTCCTGGTCCGGGATGGTTCCGTCCGCCTTTGGCCCAATATTTAACAGCAGCCGGCCGTTTTTGCTCACAATGTCCACCAGATCGCGCACGATGGCGTAAGCATGTTTGTAGTGGTTATCCTCCGTATAGCACCATGAATTGGTGGCGACGGCAGTATCCGTCTGCCAGATAAACGGTTTCGCCTCGGCAAACTGCCCGCGTTCGATATCCAGAACTGCGGTGCCAAAGGGAAACGCATCGAGTTTGTAGTTGATTACGCCGTCCGCTACTGTATTATAATAGTATGCTGCAAATTTTTTCAGGTAGGGTTTTACGGCGACATGCATAATCCACCAGTCAAAATAAATGATTTTCGGCCGGTATTTATCGACGATCTCACAGCAGCGGCACAGCCAGTCTTCCAAAAACTCCCGGGAAGGCGCCGGGCTGGAATGGATATCCATGTGGTCGGCCTCTGGCATCGAGGGCCAGTAAAAATCGCCGCGCTTTAGGGGTTCTTTGATGTCAGAGTCAAAGTCTTTGCCGTGCCCCATGAAAAACCAGTGTTCCACCCGATGGCTCGAAGCGCCGTTGATCAGCCCGACTTCTTCGCACGCGTCGCCAAGCTCACCGAGTACATCGCGGCAGGGCCCCATTTTCTTCGCGTTCCACTCCGAGAGCTCACTCTCATACATCTGGAAACCGTCGTGGTGCTCGGCTACCGGCATCACGTATTCTGCGCCCGCCTCCGCAAACAGTTTTGCCCATGCGTGCGGGTCAAACTTTTCCGCCCGAAACAGGGGGATAAAATCCTTATACCCAAAGTCCTTCGGCTCGCCGTAGGTTTTGACATGATGCTCGTACACGTTCGTCCCCTGCATATACATATGGCGGGAATACCATTCGCTGTCGAACGCCGGCACAGAATAGACGCCCCAGTGTATAAAAATGCCAAACCTGGCTTTTTGATACCAGTCGGGAACCTTGTACTGCTGCAGCGATTCCCAGGTGTCTTTGTATCTTCCGTTTGCAATCACATCGTTAATCTTTTTCAAATAGTTATCCATGCTAACCTCCTATTAGAATCCATGCGGCCACCAGCAATGCGCAACCGCAATACAACATTTTTTTGCTGTGGCCCTTCCACTCGCCGCTGACAATTCCCCATACCAGGGAGACAATCAGCGCGAGCGCATGAAACAACAGCCATCCCATCGCCCCAAGGGCGCCGTCAAGCATGTTGACCGATACGCCGTAGAGCAAAAGGGCGCCGTACCAAACCATACTCACGACTAACAGGATGATGTATCTTCTGCCCGCTTTTCTGCCGGTAAGGCTTTTCCATCCGCGCTTTTTGCTAAGCTCTGCGATACACCATAAAACGCTCATCAGGCCGCCGCCCCATAGGACGGGAAGCCACCGGAGCGCAGACTCTGCCAGATAGGTGGACGCGCCGCTGACCGTCACAAACTGAAAGCCGATGTTCATCGCGCCCGAGCCAAGACCCGAAAACACAGCCAGCAGAATACCGGTTCTGGAGCCTTTGACGCCCCCGTCGCGTTTGACGCCCGCCGCTGTAATGACAGCCACGCCGGCAATCGTCAAAAAATAGCCGGGCAGCAGAGACCGTATTTTGGTATCGCCTGGTATGCCGTCCATGATCATGGGAATCACAGAGCCTGTAATCGTTGATACACCCATAGAAATCCCGTAAACCATCGACATGCCGATTTTATCGATAGCTTTTGAGAATCCGATCGCCGATAATCCCCATAACGCTCCGCAGCAGAAGGGCAGCGGCGCAGCGGTGAGTGTTGCGTCCCCTGCCAAAAGATGCGCCGCCGCCGTGGGAAGAGCCACACACATGATGCTGTACACGCACCAAAAGGCCGCCCAGGTAAACGGTGCATATTTTTTGTAGCCCAGTCCGAAGCTTCCCTGGAAGAAACCAGCTGCGATAAGTAAAAGAATTCCATTTATCATTTCTCTTTGATTCTCTTTTCCTCCCGATTGCTATTTCTTATGCATAAGATTGCAAGAAGCATCCTGTTTTCACTAAACGCTTCTTACAGATTCATCATAGTGTAAAAGCGGAAAAATAACATGGCCTTATCAGATGTAAACATGGACTTTTTTACAAATTAAAATTGCCAAAAAAATATTGATTTATGATACAAAGCTATATTATACTTGAAACCTGGACGTTACAGCATATGTATCTAATATTTCATTTTGGGGGAATGTGCGATGAATATAGAAATTGTTTTAGCTTACCAACATACACAAGAAATCAAAACGCTATTTGCGGAATACACAAATATGTTAATAGCAAATGACAGTTCCTTTCAAACTTATCTTGACATACAGCATTATGATGAAGAAATAAACGATTTAGAAGAAAAATATGGTATGCCTTGTGGAAGATTGTATTTGGCGTACTGTAACGGAGAAGCCGCGGGCTGTATCGGACTAAAAAGGATAGATGAGACGAATTGTGAAATGAAGCGTCTTTATGTAAGGCCGCAATTTCGGGGGAAACAGATTGGTAAGCTGCTGGTACAAAGAATTATCATTGACGCAAAAGAAATTGGTTATTCGACTATGCTGTTAGATACGCTGCCCTTCTTGGAAAGTGCAATATGCATGTATGAAAACTATGGATTTTACACCATAGACTGTTATAACAATAGCCCTATGAGCACATCTATCTATATGAGATTGGATTTATGATTTTTATGGGAAGGAAAACGGCTGTTGAACCGGCTTTCCTTCCCATGCTTTTTGTCTTTCCAATCGTTCATTTGTTCGGCACACCGGGAACGGCAGCGTTATGGCCGAGAGGAATCCTTAAGCGTGATATTGCCGTTTTCGCATGTAATCACTAATTTGCGCTCCGAGCTCACGGCGTCAAGCGTCTTATATTTTTCGCCCATCGTTTCCTTATTGATTTTAATTTCCCCGTATTCTGTATCCAGATTAAGGGCGTATCCGGCGATCGGATTGGTGAGCTTGAAGGCAACGTCGCCGTACTGCGCTTCGACGGTTGCATCCCGGGTGTCAAATTCGTCGATTTCACAGCCGCCGCTCTCCAACTGGAAGGTACAGGTGTCGGCGGTTATATGTTTGGCGGATACGCTGCCGAACGAGCTATCGAGGGACAAGGTGTTCGCAGAAATATGGTTTAATTTGATATCGCCGCTGTCGCTCGTGACGGTGGCTGCGTCGGCAATCGTGACATTGGTAAGCGAAGTTTTACCAAACTGCTGGGTGAGAATCAAACTGTCGGCAGTCGTGTTTTCCGCGGAAAAGTTCCCGCTCTCCATCTCTGCGGTCATCTCCCTGGCGCTGATATTCTCTAGTACGGAGCTTCCGAAATCATTTTTCACCGTCAGGTTGCCGTCGGAATACCCGGTTAATTTTAAATCGCCCGATTCCACCTGAATGGAAGTGTCTGCACAGGTAATGCCCTCCAATGTTACGTTGCCAAATTCTGCTGTCAATTCCAGAGACTCGGCTGTGATGGAGCTGACGGATACGTTGCCGCTTTCACTTTGCAGCGCCACATCTTTTAATACGGCATCCCGGGGAAGATAGACGGTCACATACTCGTCTTTTTGCCATGGACTGGAATTGCCCATCCCGATCAGCCAGATAGGATGGCTGTTCCAAACGTTGTTCCACTGAATGGACGCTTTGGGGCGCTCTGTTACGGTAAGGAGGCCGTCTGTAACGTCAATGGATAATTCGCTGACGGAGGATTTGCCGTAAGCGACGCCGAACTGGTCGGCGGGTTCAATTTTTAAATTGCCAAATTCGACCTGGATATCCATACTGTCAAAATCTTCAAGCTCCATCTGCTCTTCGATGTAAGCGACGCGCGCGCCGTTGCCGTTTGGCGTGTTTACCCATATTCCCGAAGAGTTTAACCCTATGCCGTACACCCTTCCTCCCAGGATATGCCCGATTCCGGAAATGAGGATGCCGGCCCCGGCGATGCAGATGCAGGTAATAAGATATTTGTGAGATTTGCGCATGTTACTTACCTCCCTTTTTCGCAATCTTGCCGAACAGTTGTATCAGCCATTGCATTATTTTGCGGCCTAAAAGATACATACCCCAGACGAGGAGCAGGCCGATGCCGATTTCTGTCAGGCCGTTTCCGAAGCAGATCAGCGCGGCTGGAATACTCTCTGTGATAAGTGTAAATCCGCCGCAAATGGAGATCGGCCCCATGATGACGACCATCACACCGCACGCGATAAACACGGCAAACAACATGAAAGAAACGGCAAACAGCATGAGAAACAACGCGCATGCCAGTAGAAACAGGGGCAGGGCGACCGGCGCCGCACATACGGCGAGAATACCGACCCAGACAGCGCTCACGCCTTTTTTGACGTCGGTGACAGGCTCGTTTGTGTTTTTGATCGCGATATTGCAGATGATCTGATTGGCCGCTTCCTCGGGTGTTCCCAGATCTTCGATCGCCTGCTGCTCATACGCGGCGCCGGCATCTTCAAAATACTCTTCAAAATACGCGACCGCCCGGTCAAATTCTTCACGCGGAAGGCGTTTCAACCGCTTTTTTAAGATGTTCATGTACTGTTCTCGATTCATAGTTTCAATCACCTGCTCTTTCCATCGTATTTGGCATTGCTTCAGAACGGTCTGTTTTTTTGAGCGAGCCTAGCATTGCTTCAGAACGGTCTGTATTTTTGAGCGAGCCTGGCATCGTTTCTGAACGGTCTGTTTTTTGCAGTGTGCCTGGCATTGCTTCAGAACGGTCTGTATTTTTGAGCGAGCCTGGCATCGTTTCTGAATGATCTGTTTTTTGTAGTGTGTCTGGCATCGCCTGGGAATGATCTGCGCCTTGCATAATATCCTGCACAGCCTTTTGATGCAGATGCCATTCATCGGAAAGCATCTTGTGATAGATTCTTCCTGTTTCGGTCATACGGTAATATTTGCGGTTGCGCCCCTGGAAGATTTTATCATAAGCCTCAATATAGCCTTGTTCGGAGAGCCGTTTTAGGACCGGGTATAGTGCGGAATCTTTAATGCTCGAGACAGGCTTTAAGCACTGGCTGATCTGATAGCCGTAGCTGTCGCCCCTGCTTACAATGGACAGCATGAGCAGTTCTGTCAGGGGCGGCGTCAGTGGGTAGATCGTCAAAATCCTCCTCCTTCCTGGTTGTGGCCATACGCCTTGGCATGGCATAGTCCTTAATATATATATCTGATTTTTTTATATTATATGATATATAATATAAAATGTCAATATATATTCCGATAATTAAGGAGCACTTTGAACGGCCCTGGAGTATGTGAGGCGGACACAATTTTTTCGGTTAAACGGACAAAATCGCAAAACTTGATTTTCCTAAATTTGGAATGGAATATTGTTTGAAGTAGTGGTGTACATATAGGAGTAAAGAAAACGATGGAGTTTCGGTTGATCGCAAATGAGATAATTGCAATACTGCAAACAGTATACAAATTTCTCATCGTGTGTCATCGCAGTAAACTGCTCTGACATGGAGGATAGTGTGAAAAATCAGCTTGATAGCTGATTTTAGCACACGTGAACTTGTTCACGTTGGCTATATTGTGCTGGAGCGTTACAAATAGCACGGATGGCGCACGAACTTGTTCGTGATACGCAATATTTGAGATTTGCGTCGCCCTGTCGCGCAAACGCTCCAGAATGGAGATTAGTGTGAAAAATAAATTTTTCACACGGCGATTTGTGTCTGCGCGCTGCAAAGCCATAATGGCTTACACAAAGTCGCTTATGCGCAAAAAGCAAATGCGAACGTCGTTCGCAATGCAGAAATGGGGATTATTATGAAAAGACGTAAGCTGTGGATTGACGGTTTGATCATAGCAGCGGTTTTTTTGCTGTTTGGGATATGCAAAAATAATAAAGAGCAGTATGTAGAAGCATTTGATGTAAATGCAGTCACGGAGGAAGAAATTACCGATGAATTGATAATTGCATTGTTTGTGGAAGAAATTACAAACGAGGTTTTAGAGTATTATTCGGCATATTATTTGGGTGCGATTGAAGTTTATAATTATGAAATAGATATTGTGAATATCGGGAAAGAGGACGCTGGGGCTATTACCATAAAATTTGGTGTAACGCCACAAATCGGTGCCCACAATCCTATCGGATATGACGAATTGTCTTATTCTGTAGATGCAAGGGGAACGAAAACATTGATAACCTATGAACACATGAAGAATTATGAAGTGCCGAAAAAATTTCAGGCGCTACAGATTGCGCATTGCCATATATGATGTTATTAGACGAATTCTATATTGCGAACTATTTGTAACTATAGTATATTCAATTACAAGGATAAATCCTGCAACAATCAGTCATGCACACAAAGCAGCACAGAAATGGGGAAAATGATGAAACCATTGTCGCCTAAGATACAAAATTACGATACGCAGACAGGGATTGGGAACAATCCGGTATTTATGTGGAAATACAGCAGTGAAAGACACCGTCAGACAGCATATAAAATTAATATATATCACAATGGCAGGGAGATCTATTCGACCGGCAAGGTGATGTCGGGCGAGCAGAACAATATCGCATTACATATAGATTATGAGGAGCAGACAACATATAGCTTTGACGTTACGGTATGGGACGAAAACGACCGTTGTGAGAAATCAGAGACGGCGTATTTTATTACCGGCGTGAAAAACTGGCGTGGGAAATGGATTGGAAATAATACGGCAAAACCGTTTATCGCACGAAAGATTTTTTCTGTGGAACATACGGGTAAGGCCGTGTTGTCCGTATGTGTGCCAGGACAGTTTGAGGTTAAGATCAACGGCAGGAACATAAGCCCGTACGCGTATGAGGGCAGTCAGACGGATTTTCACAAGCATATCCACTATTCGACCTATGATGTGACAGGTTTTCTTGGCGAGGGCGAAAATGAAATAACGATTGAGGCGGCAAACGGCTGGTACATAGGGGATGACGATAACGGCAAACGCTATTTTTATACCATGGATAAGGGCTATACGCCTTATGGAGACCGTCTTTTGCTGCTGGCACAGCTTAAAATGGATGACCAATATATCGTCTCAGACCAATCGTGGGAGGTAAGCAGAAGTAAAACGGTGTTTGCCGATATATACGGCAGTGAGGATATGGACAATACGGTTGCGTACGAGTGGAGCGGTGCGAAAACGGCAGAACCGCCGGAGGGGGAACTGATCGCCCTCGATTATCCGCCCGTCATCCGCAAGTATTGTTATGAGCCGAAATCGGTAGACAGAGAACGAATGATTTTTGATTTTGGGCAGAATATGTCCTCGCAATTTTATATTAAGCTCAAAGGCAGGCGCGGTCAGCGCGTCAAACTGAGGTAGTGTAAAAGCTTTTGGCGGGCGGTAATATTCAAAATAAAAAAACAGCCAACACCTATTCCTAATCGAACTCTTTTCCAGTTCATTGCTAATCCTGTTTTACATAGATTTTTCTTGTCATTTTGATGCGTTTTTATTTCTCGTTTAGATGGTTTCAAAGCTGGTGTACCCAAATTGTAATATATCATTTATTTTTCATTCCATCCTGACTCATAATATCTAAGAATTTGACCAATTTCTATATTTGAGTATCTTGTCTGCACTAAATAATTTTCTAATATACTCCAAACATTATCAAACGCATCATTTGAAGGCGGAAAAATATCAGCTGTTGTATTTTCTCTATATCTTTTTACCTCAAACCCAAAATCATACACCAATGAATGCATATAATCATTAGAATTCACTCGATATGTTATAGCCCCTGTTCCTGCACTTTTAGCATCATACCAATCACTAAATGCTGATTTTAAATAAGATTCCTTACCATAATAATGAATTCTTCCTTCTTTTCCCCATGCCCCTTGTTTATCATTTCTTTCAAAATGGAGTTCAATTAACCCATTATTATTTATATTCCTATAATGAATCGTATTTGCCAAATACCCCAATGCAAAAGCAAAATTTTCCCACGAACGGTACGCTATACCTGAAAGACCCCAACGTGGATTATTGGTTCTGTAATCTAATTGAATCATGCCTATTCTCCTATATTTATTTTCTTTATATATATGCATTATATTCCTAAAAAATTTAAAAACATTCTATGATTAATTCTTCTATTTATCACTTTCTACGCATAAAATTTTTCAATCCTATTTAGCAATCCATCAAAGTCCATTTCCTGAATATCAAAAAATTCCTCTGTGCCTAAACCAGTATTTAACACTATCTGATACAAATAAAAATCATAAATAATGGGTTCTTCTTTCTTACCTAATAGATTATCTCTAATAGTTCCAGTTTTTGCGACCAAACAAAGATACTGATACATTCTATCAATATATTGTGTATTATTATTTGGATGAGCGTATAAAAGGTGCTGTGTAGGTGTCAATGCTATTAAATTCTCTAAATAATCCGCAATTATGGGGAATTCATTTACAGGAAATATATGATGTATCTGAGTTGCTATATCCATACTATGTCTTTCATCAAATAACTCTGTTTTACTTTCACGATACAAATCATTAAATCTACGCAAGTTTTTCTTTGCACGGTTGATGCGATATGCAGTCAAATAATCATCATCCAATTTGGGTGATGTAATTTCATAATCAGCTCTTGTCACATCTTTGGGCTTTTCTGATAATATATCCCGCCAGTTTTTCTGATTATACATAATCATGTCTTGTGTAATAATATCTTTTGACAAATGCCCTCTTTCAGTTCCACATTTCTTATACTTGCACGCTAAAGGATTTAATACTTTAGTGAAAATACGTCCACACTCTGTTGCTCCATTGATTGGGGTATTGTTAATTGTAAAATTTGTATACGCATCCTTTAATTCCTTGAAACTACTTTTATTCTGCAATCTGAAAAAATACTCAAACATTCTATACATATCGCTGTCTTTAAGTACCTTTTCAATGTAAAGGCAAAGAAAATTAAAGCTATTTCTTTCTCTAAAGCTTATATATTCAAGCAATTCTTGATTCACAATCGAATATGTATATCTATTTCCGCTTTTTTCACCATGAATTATGTTTGCTGCATCCAACAATTTAATTGGTTGTCCAAAATATTTGTCATATTCGTTGGATGCTTTTTGTGTAGGATCTGGTTTACTAAAAATTTGTTGAACATTTTCTATAGTATACTCATTATACCAAATATCATTTACTGTAAATGTCTTATCCGGCTTATTTCTTATGTATTCCACAATACAATCTGATACCAGGCACAGAACATCCATCGTACACTTTTGATCTATCCATCGTCCATTATGTGTCTTTCGTATATCATAATCATGTTCATTCAAAAACTGTTGTATAATTGTATTATCCATTGTAGCACCTTTTTAACACTCCATAAAAAAATACACTTGTGGCATCTACATTTAGCGAACGTGTTTGATAATTTCTTGCTATCTGATAAAAATGACGATATTCTTCTGTCGAAAAATATTCCAGTTGTTCTTCTGTCAGTTCCATTTCTTCTTTTGGTATCAAAACTGCAACAGAACCATTAACCACAATATTTTCCCTGTTACGCATTACTCTTGGCTTATATGTCATATTAGGTGTAAGATAAACATTTTCATTTCCAACATACTTATATGCACTAAGTTCTTCCGCAGTGTCCTTTTTGATATAAGTGTCATATCCCGGAATATCAATAATCTCTTTTCCATCATCACTAATATTCCTCGATTTGATAACTCTTAGGCAATCCTTACCTTTCTTTTGCATTGTGTTAGAGTTTGTTATTTGTCTATCCCTAAATACCTTAAACTTATCAAAATCCAGCCTATGTGAAATTTTATCAAAAAACTCATCTCTATAAATAATCCAATATGGATATTTCTTATCAGTAATATATCCCTGTTTTTGAATTATACTTCGCTTCAATGTCAGCGACTCAACTATCGTATCTTTTGGCTGACTTTTTGTATCAATAAACATACATATCGTTTCCACCAACACACCCTTAAATCCGTTCTCTCCATAATCCTGAATACAATCAATTTTGTTGGTCGAAAGCAATTCTCTTGTAGAAGTAAACTCCGGCGTATTCAATACAGCCTTGGGCATTATCATCACAACATAATCGGATATTAATATTGATTTCTCCAAAAAAAATTCAAAGGTATTTGTGGTGTTTTTATTTATATTATTTTTTAGATATTTGGCAGCATCTTTTGCCCTAAGTTTAGAAAATGGTGGATTACCAATAACTAAATCGTATCTTTTAGCAAATTTATACAAAAGCATATCTTCATTAATAAAATTCAAGTTTACATTAACAGGTTTTTTCTGCTTTTGTAATAATAGTTTAAGAATCTGCAAATTCTTTTCGTCAATATCTACCACATCAACATTTACTTTTTTTATTCTTTCATATTTCTTGAAAATAAATGGCAAAAAATTACCCACACCAACCGATGGCTCCAGTATATTTAGTTCATCTTTATCAAACTCAGGTAACTGCTTAAATATTTCATTTACAATAAACTTATTTGTATAATATGCAGCATTATTTTCTCTTTTTGAATTTGTTATTTCTGCAATACGCGCCAAAGAAGCTCTTCCTAAATTGAGAGGATTTCGCAGAATGAACTCCATTGATTTTTCAATATCTGCTAATTGATATTTTTCTATTGTTTTATTTATCATTGCATTTGTGAAATGTCCTTGTTCCATAAAATTGTTAATATTACAAGCAATCTGATAAAAAATTTCTGTAGGAACTGCTTCTCCTATACTTTGTCTTATTTTTATTTCTTCTTTTTTTAATAATGCTTTCTTACTCTTTTCTGGTAATGCATTAAGTTCTTCTAACGATTTATCCACCCATTTAAATTCATTAGGAATTGTCATCATTTTCATCAATTCGCGAATTGAAAACACTCTATCTTCTTCTGGATGAATAGTATTTTGACTTGCCAATTGATCATTCCTTGTATGAATACATGGAGCAACTTTGTTCCAATACTGACGAGTATATTTATCTCCATTCTTTTTTTTATTAGGAATAATCTTGCCATCTACAACTTTATGTGGATATTTCATTATATCTTCATTATCAAAAGCGGACTCCCCCTCTTTCAAATCGTGAATCCAACAACGCATTTCTTCAGGATATGTTCTAAAGGCATGAAAAAAATCGGATGGACATATCTCGCCCCATTCCAATTTTGGCATATCACTTATAATTTGTTTTAAATTCTTTTCCTCCACATAAGTAGGATATAATTCTATTGGTGCAATATACTCTGCCATCTCTTTGCTAAGACCAATAACAATTGTACGAGTTCTTGACGAATTTGAACCGTAATTTTTAAAATTAAGTATTCTACTAACAATTACATATTTCTCACTTAATTCTTCCTCAATAACATTTCCTATAGCTTTCACGCTACCATCTGGTGCGGTACATCCTGTCTTCATAAATGCAGCTACATTTTCAAAAATAAAGAATCTTGGATTTATTTTTTGAATCAAATGTATTGATTCTACAACTAAACTATTTCGCTCTATCTCGTTTTCTGTCTTTTTATGATTTGCAACAGACATGCCCTGACATGGCGGAGTTGCCACTAAAACATCAACTCTATCGTTACCAAGTTTTTCCCAGATTTTAATTTCTGTAAAAATTTTTTCCTTTGTTTCTTCTGTTGCTATATCATCACAAATATATCCTGATTCAAACTTACATTTTTTATTTAATTTTTGAACATTTAATCTTCTTTCAATCAACTCATTTGTTGCTATACATTCAAATCCAGCTTTCTTAAATCCAAAACAACCGACTCCAGCACAACTAAAAAGACTAATATATGTTAATGTTTTATCTTTTAACATTTCAAACACCTCATTTATTATGATTATTTTTTCTGGCATCTGTAGGTTTTTCAGAATTATAAGGAATAAGCCATGTTTTGCCTTTCTTTACAACACCGACTATCCGCCCTTGTTCACATAAAACAGCTATTCTTCTTGAGGTAATTCCCCACTTTTTAGACATTTCAATTGTTGTTAAATACTCCATTTTGTTTTCTCCTACTCTTTAATCACCATTATATTCATTTATCTGAATAATTTCAAGATTTTTTACCAAATGTTCCTGCAAATGTTCTCACCTATAGATTATAAACTCAAACTTTCCACATAGATTTTAGCTAAGCACCTCGAAAATTCAATATCTGGCAATTATTCAGTTGTCAATGTTCAGTCCATTATGCCGCTTGCCGCTTCAATTTTAAAAGTGAAAGTGTTGCATCCATAAATACATCTGCCAGAACGTTGATTTTTTCATCAGATATATCTATTTGATCTGCAGGCAGAGTCCTGAATATTTGAAGCAGCATGAAAAAGGCAAACTGTCTTTGGAAGAAATTGCAGAATATTCCGACTATTAGGGGGCTTCATTATTCAAAATAGAATACATCCCCCTTAGGCCGAAACGGCAGTCTCCTTCCTCTGGGGACGAGAAAGGCGTGCGCGCGCCGGATGCTCATATGCTCCTCGATAAAGCCGTCCGTGATAATCAGAATCGGGCCGTCTTTGGGAAAGTCGGCTGCGGCCAAAAGCAGGTCAACGCCCGGCTGCAAGACAGTTCCGCCGCGGCCGCGCACCTGCATGCGCCCGGCGATATCTTCGGGCGCGAGATAACCGGCGTCGTAGGCCGCGGCGTCGCAGAAGACCACGCGGGCATACGGCACCTCCTTGGCGACGGCGTAGCTGGCGACGGCGCCAAGGGCATAGCCGATTAATTTGACATTCATGGAGCCGGAGGTGTCGATGACGACGCCGAACGTGCGGCTGTGCGCGGGGAGATCGGCCGGCGCATAACTTGGGCGCGGAATGTCCGGGGTGCTGCCCTGCCGTCGGCTCGGCCTGGCGTAGGTGCGGCGCTTTTCCAGCGGGGCAAAGTGGCAGTCGAACCAGTTGCCAAGCCGGACGTCCCAGGGAATCGGGGGCATGGCGAGCGCGCGAATCTCTTCGATCAGGCCGGCCGGGACATAGCCGCGCTCTGTCTGACAGTGGTATTCGAGGCCGTTTTGCAGGGCGCTCCGGTAAAAATCATCGAGAGAGGTCGCAGCGTGGCCTATTTGGCGGCCGCCGTCTCCTGACCCGGACATGATATCCCCTTTCCGGTAACCGCGGAACGTGTCGAGTTTTGAGAGTTTTTTCAGATCTTTTACCATCCGGTCGTAGAGGTTTTCCGCCGAAATATTTTTAAGGGCTTCGTCGTAGAGCAGGCCCCGCTCCGGCATCTGGCCGATACCCATATCCCGCAGCCATCCGTTGATGACATAATCGCAGACAATATTCCACAGATAGGGATCGCGGCCCTGGCAGCGCTCGTGGTGACAGAGCCCTGCGTGAAGAAATTCGTGTGCGAGCACAAACTTTAACTCCTCGAAATTGAGCCCGGCGGCGGGATTGACATAGATTTCGGCATCCTCCACGTTGACGGCGGCGATCGAGATTTCCTCCTCCGTGCACAGGCGGTAGTCCTCGATAATCCGAAAGCCGGCGGCAAGTCCGCCTAAGAGCGGATAATGATTGATAAACCACTGTGCGGCTTTTTCTGATTTGGTATATTTGCGGTGTGAAACCGCCTCATGTCCCCCGGCTTCGCTTACCACATCGGAGACGGAATAGGCCAGCGCATAGGCAAAATTTGCCATATAGTCATTGACCTGATTTCTTTTGCTGTCATAGGTCAAGGGGCGTTCCAATCCCTGCATATCCATGACGGTATCACAGGCGGTTCCGTAGGGCTGATTCTTTTCGGAAAATCCGCGCTCTGTCAAATATTGATAAATTTTGCGCTCGTCCGTCAGGCTTCCCGGGAAAGCATCAGAGGGATTGGCGCAGGTCGGGGAGCCGAATTTTATGTCGTAGAGAAATTTGCTCACATAGATATCACACGCCAGGTTCCAGAGCGCCCGGTTGCAGGAAGTGACCCATTGCCGGCTGCCGTCCGGCAGCTCCTTTTCATAGCCCGGCATCCGCTCGGCGTCAAAGTGGCCGAACGCGAGATGCAGCTTGCAGTGGGCGATCGTATAGGCCCACTCCATGGGCGTAAGGAGAGCGTCTTTGTTTAAATAGATGGTCCCGCCGCTGTGCACGAGGGCGGCGGTCTCCCGGCCCATCGCCTGTTTTCCGCAGATCTGCAGGCTGCCGTTTAATCTGGCAATGAGCGGATTTTTTCTTTGCAGGGCGATGCCTTGATTTAAACGTTCCTCTCCGGGAGAGATGCGGTTTGGGGATTTTTTCTTGTTCGCCATATGTGCTCCTGTTTTGTGACAGTTTTGCCTGATTCTTTCCTGTCGCCCTGTTTTTGCCGGCTACCGGTTATTGCCGGTATTTGCGAGACGGGGGAGATCACGGATGACCTCCACGAGGAACCAGTCTGGCAGCATGTCGCCCTCCTGCGCCGATACCACCATCTGGGCAATTTCGTGATTGATCTGCGACAGCTCCTTGATGAGCGCCTTGGCTCTGTGGTCCAGATGCTGCGCCTCTTTATTCATCTTCTGTTTGCTTTGGGGCAGCTCATGAATCAGCTTCGCGCGGAAAGACTGGGCGGTAAAGTAGAGAATGTCCCGGTCCTCGGGTTTGGATGGCCACTTTGCCGTGCCCTTGATGATGTCGCCAAGCAGATGCTTGTTGGAAAGCTGTTTGGTGTAGGCGAGGAACATGCCCGCATGTTGGGGGGATATGCAGCCGTAGGCCAGCACGCGCAAAACAGATTCGGGCAGCTCTTTTTCACCTGCGCCGTATTCGGTTAAGGCATCGCTTAACATATGCCAGGAGCGCGGTGTGGAGTAAGGCTCTTCATTTTTGGGCGGCTCGCTAAACAGATGGTCGGGCCGCTGTGTGATGTATTCGATCACCCACGGGTGCAGATGGTTTTCGTAGGCCCATGTCAGCCATTGATCGGTGTTGGCGGTCATCTGGACGTGGAACATGCGGTTGATGAGCGCGGAGGACATCGTTTTTACGATCGCGCCGTCCTGCGAGCGGTTTCCGGCCCCGATCACAATACTGCCCGTTGGCAGGTGGTATTCGCCGACCCGCCGCTCATGGATTAAGCTGTAAAACGCCTTTTGCACCTCCTGCGAGCAGGCGTTTAATTCGTCGAGAAACAGCACATAGGGCTCCTTGCGGGCAATCATTTTCGGTGGAAGAAACTCGGAGGTGTCTCCCTTGATCTGGGGGATGCCGATGATATCCTCCGGCGCGAGCTGGCTGCCGAGCAGAGAGATGCAGGGCAGGCCGACCTCGGCCGCGAACTTTTCCACCAGCGCCGATTTGCCGATGCCCGGCGCGCCCCAGATGAATACCGGGCGCACCGGGGAGATGTTCAATAAAATTTCCAACAATTCTTGTTGTGTGACGGAGTAAGCTAAATTCATGGAAACCTTCTTTCACTATTGTTTTGCATATTTTGTCCTTTATTTATCATAGCACGATTGCGTGCAGCTGTACAGGGCGGCAAGAGGCGCTTTGCGGGGCCTATCGCGTGCAGTTTATCAAATGATGCTTAAAACATCTAAGGGTCTTTCGAGCTGCCTGAATTCGCGTTTTCTCTTTGCAGGCTGACTGGTTCCTTCTTTTAAATACCACACAGCTTGTACGGCTTTCATGCCAATCATTTCTGCTGCTTCCAATTCATTGCTTCCCCCATCGCCGATATACAGGCAGTCGTTGGCCTGTACATGCAGTTTTTCTAAGCACTTGTTATAGATGGCAGGATTTGGTTTTTGCAATTTTTCTTCAAAAGATAGACATACCGCATCAAAGTAGGGATACAAAACGCTTTTTTTAATAATCCATGCCTCTTCGGAAAAACAATTGCTTATTAACCCAATCAGTATCCCGTTTTTCTTTCATTCTCTTAGCATGGGGATAATATCTTTATGTAAATGTTCAAACGGCTCTTCTTTACGCCGAATCCGTTTCGCGACAATGAAATTCATGATTGTTTCCGAGTAACAATTATTTGTTTTGAGGATTTTTTCCAAAACCTCCTCGAAAGTCATTTTTCCAATGGTTCGATCGACTTCTGTTCTGCGCCATAACTCTTGAAAATTCTCTTCTTCTATCCCTGCATCCAATGCCATCTGTGTCCCAAAATATAGTGGACTTTCATAAAGCGTGATAAGCGTTTCATACATATCAAATATGACTGCTTTTACCATGAATATTTCCCCCCTTAAAAAGTCAATTTTTCAGTATCTGTGTACGGAATTTCTTTACGATATATTTTTCGGAACGCGCCCGGCGATTCGCCATAATATTTTTTAAATGCTTTGGAAAAAGCGTAGGAATCCGAAAAATGGAGCATCTGTGCAATCTGCGAGATTGTCAGGGCAGAGTCGGCCAAGAGGGAGGCCGCGTGCTCCATGCGCCTGCGTATCATATACTGTTTGGGACTGTAACCGGTATGGGTATGAAAAAACTGAATAAAGTATTTTTCACTCATGCCCATAAAGGCGGCCAGTTCGCTGACCGGAATGTTTTGTTCGATGCGTGCGTCAATCCAGGCCAGCAATTCATGAATTTTCAGCATCGGGGCCTTCCCGGGCTGCTCGTGGAACGCGCATTGTGTGCCAAAATAGGGGAAGAGCGCCGAAAGAAAAGACAAAAATTGCGCGTACATTTGCAGTGGGACGGCGGTGGGATTGTGACAGGAGTGAAAGAATGTCTGGCAGAGTGCATCGGAGAATTCGCGAATTTGCGCCCCGGAGTAGACGCCCGCGGAATTATATAGTTTCAGGGGGTCCCTGCCATTGCCGTCATCGTAAGTAAAAAATGTCACCAAAAAATTGCAGCAGTCACCGGCGCTGTAAGCCGTGTAGATATCGCCCGGATGAAAAAAGAGAATATCACCCTTGGACGCCGTCATTTTCTTGTGATTCATCTCAATGACAAGCGAACCCTGTACAATATTCCAGACGGTGTAATCTATTTTCGTTTTGGTCTCGTGCCAGTCAACGTCGTGGCAGCAGTAGCGGCAAAACTTGATCTGCAAAGAAACGCGGGACGGATACAGTTCCATTTGTGTAAGCTCCTTGGGATAAGATTGCCGGTTTGTGGCATCCTGCGCATAGCATAACAGAAAATGTTAGAAAATACAATACATTTGGACATGAAATCGAACTTCCAGACATTGTGTGCGGGCAGCAGAAATTATATGATGATATGAAAGAATGGAAAAGGAGAACCTTATGATAAGACTATTTGAACAGCACTATGTGCGCAGACAAAGAGAACTGGATGGAATGTGGCGCTATGTCAGAGGCGACGGGAGGGCATACACGCTGCCTGTTCCCGGATGTGTGCAGCAGCACCCTGATCTTTTGACATACCGCGGGAAAGGGACTTTTTATAAAAAGATTTATGTCAAAGAAAAGTGTAATGTCCGTCTCGAGTTTAAGGGGGTCAGCCACACGGCGGATGTATGGCTGGACGATGCCTTTGTCGCGCATCATTACAATGCCTACACCGGTTTTGCCGGCGTGGTGACAGATGTTTTGCCGGGGGAGCATGAGATCAGGGTCTGTGTGGACAATTCCTTTACAGAGGCTTCGGCGCTGCATGTGCCGAATGATTATGAGACCTACGGCGGCATCATCCGCCCGGTTGTCATGGAAGAGCTTGGCGATGCCTATATCAGACAGGTACATGCCGTGCCTCACAGAGTGAAGGACGGCTGGGAAGCCGACATGGAAGTGCGGCTAAAAAACCTTTGCGCGAGGGAGCTTTCTTTGTGCGTAAACATTGATTTGGCCGGCGTGCAGTCAAGTGAATGTGTGACCTTAAAGGCGCAGGAGGATAAGGCGGTAACGTTTCATGTCAAATGTGCTCAGGTGGAGGAGTGGAATCCCGTGACGCCAAATCTATACTTCCTGCGGGCAGAGCTTGGGGCGGACGGGGAGCTGTTGGACGATTACATTGATCGTGTGGGCTTTCGCGAGATCCGTATGTCGGGCCATCGGCTTTTGTTGAACGGCAGGCCGGTATTTCTAAAGGGGTTCAACCGCCATGAGGATTACGGGACGATCGGAAATGCAGTGCCGCTGCAGATCATGGCCCAGGACATGGATATGATGTTAGAGTGCGGCGCCAATGCGGTGCGGACCTGCCACTATCCGAATGACGAGCGGTTTCTCGATCTCTGTGACGAGCGCGGTATGCTGGTGTGGGAGGAAAACCATGCGCGCGGGCTTGGCATTGAGCAGATGAATAACCCGAATTTTGACAGGCAGTGCAGGGACTGTATCGACGAGATGATCGCACAGCACTACAATCATCCCTCCATTGCGGTGTGGGGAATTTTAAACGAGTGCGACAGCACATGCGAGGAGGGCAGAAGAAAATATAAGAGCCAGTATGAGCAGATCAGGGAACTTGACGTCTCAAGGCCCACGACTTCCGCGACCTGCAAACATTTTGAAGACATCTGCCTTGATCTGCCCGATATCGTATCGTTTAACATCTACTCGGGCTGGTATCTGGATGTGACCGCAAAAGAGCGCCATGAACAGGAGATGGACTGGATTGCCGGGGCGGGAGGCGCGGGCAAGCCGGTCATTGTCAGTGAATTCGGCGCCGCCGCGGTCTACGGCTACCGCGACAGGGGGCGCTGCAAATGGAGCGAGGAGCGGCAGGCGGATATTATCCGGGAGAATCTTTTGGTATACCGCGAGGATGAACGGCTGACCGGTGTATTTATCTGGCAGTTTGCCGACTGCAAGGTCACCGAGGAGGAATGGTTCTCCACCCGGGCGAGGTGCCACAATAACAAAGGGGTGGTGGATGAGTACCGCAGGCCCAAGGAGGCATTTGATACGGTCAAGGAGCTGTTCCCGACGATGCGGGGATATGAGATCAAGGATTAAAAATTAAAAAGCAATTTTTCCCATAGAATAAAACCGAACTGACGCTTACATAATAAATTATGAATGACTATGCCATTTACATGACATATCCGTTCATGATAAATGCTGATAGGCTGTAAACCAGCTTGACAGCTGATTTTATCAATCGTTAGATACCATGCAATGGTTTACAATGTGAGAAAAGTGTCAGGACACAGGAGGTTACGATGTTAGATTTTCAACAATGGGAAGGCTTTGAGGGAAGGCTCTGGAAAGAGGAGGTCAATGTCCGCGACTTCATCCAGAAGAATTATACACCGTATGAGGGGGACGAACATTTTTTGGCGCCGCCTACGCAGGCAACCGAAAAACTCTGGGATAAGCTGCAGGAATTGCAAAAGGAGGAGCGCGCCAAGGGCGGGGTGCTCGACATGGACACCCATGTCGTATCCTCCCTGACCTCGCACGGGCCGGGATATATCAGCGAGGCGTTAAAAGACTTAGAGCAGATTGTCGGCTTACAGACCGATCGGCCGCTAAAACGCGCGTTTATGCCGTACGGCGGTATCAAGATGGCGGAGGAGGCATGCCGGATGTACGGCTATGAGCCGAGCGAGGATTTGCACAAGATTTTTAATGAGTATCACAGGACGCACAATCAGGCGGTGTTTGACGCTTACACGCCGGAGATGAAAGCGGCCCGCAAGAACAAGATTATCACGGGCCTGCCGGACTCTTACGGGCGTGGTCGCATCGTCGGCGACTACCGTAGGGTAGCGCTTTATGGCATTGATTTCTTGATCGAGGATAAGGAGCGGGATAAGGAGCACTGCGGCAGCGGCAGTATGACGGACGATATCATCCGCCAGCGCGAAGAGCTTCAATTACAGATCAACGCCCTAAAAGGAATCAAGAAGATGGCCGAACTCTACGGATATGATATCTCCGCTCCGGCCGCCAACGCCAAGGAGGCGGTGCAGTGGACGTATTTTGGCTACCTGGCGGCGATCAAGACGCAGAACGGCGCGGCGATGAGTATCGGCCGTGTCTCCACTTTTCTGGATATCTATATCGAGCGGGACCTAAAAAACGGCTTGCTCACAGAGATACAGGCGCAGGAATTGATTGACCATATCACAATGAAGTTCCGCATGGTAAAGTTTGCGCGTGTGAAATCTTACAATGAACTGTTCTCCGGCGATCCGGTCTGGGCGACGCTGGATTTGGCCGGTATCGGGGTGGACGGCCGCCCGTTGGTGACAAAGACCGATTTTCGTTTTTTGCACACGCTCGAAAATATGGGGCCGTCGCCGGAGCCGAATATCACCGTATTATATTCCTCAGCCCTGCCGGAGCAGTTTAAAAAATATGCGGCGAAAATATCAATCGAGACCAGCTCGATTCAGTATGAAAACGATGATGTGATGAAGCCGATCTGGGGCGACGACTATGCGATCTGCTGCTGTGTGTCCGCGACGCAGACCGGAAAAGAGATGCAGTTTTTTGGCGCGCGCGCCAACCTTGCCAAATGCCTGCTCTATGCCATCAACGGCGGAGTGGACGAAAAAACCAAAGCGCAGGTGGGGCCAAAATTCAGGCCGATCACGGCGGAATATCTCGATTATGAGGAAGTGATGGAAAAATACGACACCATGATGGAATGGCTGGCCGATCTGTATGTCAATGTTTTAAACCTGATTCAGTTTATGCATGATAAATATTACTATGAGGCGTCCCAGCTGGCGCTGATCGACACCGAAGTGCGCAGGACGTTTGCCACCGGGATTGCCGGTTTTTCCCATGTAGTGGATTCACTCTCGGCCATCAAATATGCAAAGGTTAAGACGGTGCGGGACGATACGGGGCTTGTGGTGGACTACGAGACGACCGGAGATTTCCCCAAATACGGCAATGACGACGACCGCGCCGACGATATCGCGGTTTGGCTGTTAAAGACATTTCTGGAAAAAATCAAGCGTCATCACACCTACCGCAATTCCGAGCCGACGACGTCCATTCTTACGATTACCTCCAACGTCGTGTACGGCAAGGCCACCGGTTCGATGCCGGACGGCAGGAAGGCCGGCGAGCCGCTCTCCCCGGGAGCCAATCCGAGCTACGGGGCCGAAAACCACGGACTGCTCGCATCGCTCAATTCGGTTGCAAAGCTGCCCTACGAGTGGGCGCTTGACGGTATCTCCAATACGCAGACCATAAACCCGGATGCCCTGGGCCACAGTGCGAGAGAGCGCATCGACAATCTTGTCAATGTGATGGACGGTTATTTTGACCAGGGCGCGCACCATCTGAATGTCAATGTATTCGGCACCGAAAAGCTCATCGACGCCATGGAGCACCCGGAAAAAGAGGAGTACGCCAATTTTACCATCCGCGTTTCCGGCTATGCGGTCAAATTTATTGATTTGACGAAGGAACAGCAATTGGATGTGATCGCGCGAACCTGCCATAAACAGATGGCCTGAGCGATTGGATGCGCGGCGTGGGGGTTAGAGATGGGAGAGCAGAGGATTACGGGAAGCATTCATTCGCTGGAAACGTTTGGCCTGGTGGACGGGCCGGGCGTGCGGTTTGTCATATTTATGCAGGGCTGCCACATGCGCTGTCAATACTGTCATAACCCGGAGACCTGGCGTATGGATGGCGGTGAAGAGTGGACGGCGAAAGATCTGTTTGACATGGCTTACCGATATAAAAATTACTGGAAAGAGGGCGGCGGAATCACGGTCAGCGGCGGGGAACCCCTGCTTCAGATGGAATTTGTCACCGAGCTATTTCGCCTGGCAAAGGAAAAGGGCGTGCATACGGCGCTCGACACAAGCGGTTATTCCTTTTCCATGCAGCCTGCCTATTTGGAAAAATTTGATATGCTGATGCGGTATACGGATTTGTTTATGCTGGATATCAAGGAGATGGACGAAGAAAAGCACAAGAGACTGACGGCGCAGTCTAACCGCGCTATCATTGCGATGGCGCGCTATCTTTCCGACCATGGAAAAGCGATGTGGATTCGCCATGTGCTTGTGCCCGGTTTGACCGACGCGGAGGACGGGCTTGCGGCGTTAAAGAGCCTGTTGGATGAATTAAAGACCGTGGAGCGGACAGAGCTGCTGCCTTATCACGCATTGGGGGAGATGAAGTGGAACGATTTGGGCATACCGTACCCGCTTAGCGGGGTGAGGGCACCTGCCAATGAGGAAATAAGACATGCGGAGGAATTGCTCGGGATCGAGCACGGATAGAAAGTTAAGCATGCACAGTGTGAAGCTTGAAATCACTTAACGAGGTGTTTTCGCGTTTCGTGATTTCCTTCACACTGTAGCCTGCCGTTGCAAGTGACGTCGACAATTGCGCAAAAGCGTGGAATAACCAAACCTTAAATCATAATATTCATCCGGTGTTTTAACAGTTTGGCGCCGCTGATGATCAAAAGAATACCTGCGGTGATGCCGCCTGCCAGAATACTGATACCGAGCACGAGGTTGGTAATGCCGCCCCGGCACATCGCTTTGTAAATCTTTTCGTCCATAGAAATCCTCCATTCTTTTACCTAAAACCTGCGTTGCAGGTGCTATATAAAACAGTCTGCCCGTTTCTATCTGGCCAATACTTCAATAATTTCTGCGATATACATCGTGTGATAATCACCGTCTTCGTACCATTTATGTTGGATGGAAAGGGGGAAGAAATCCTCCTGGGTCAGCTTGGTGGCAGCCATTTTTTTGCAGAGCAGAACGAAATTGCCTTCGTCGATATAGGGGATACCGTGTCTGGCCGCAAGTGTCAGGCAGGCGTTGTCAATTTTGTTCTCGTTCCGTCCCGAGTGGGAGCCGCAGTAATCTAAGGCGTCTTTATATTGTTCTCCCATAAAAGTGATGGAAAAGAACTCATATTTGTCGATCAGTTCTTTGGTGTAGCGTGAATCACGTATGAAAACGAAAGCCGCATTTTTGCCCCATATAACGCCGACGCCGCCCCAGCCGATGGTCATAGGATTGGCGCTGTCCTTGGAGCCTACCGTGACAAGAGCCAGGTCTTTGCCGATTTTGGTAAACGGGTTGAATTCCAGAAGCTTTATGGGCATGGTTTGAAATGTATGCATAGATTTCCTCATTTCTGCAATGCCGCCTGCATTGGCATTGCCGTTCTATTGATATATCCTTTTTTCACAATTGATAGTTACAATTATAATTGGTTTTTCCTGGAAACACAAGGCAGAATTAAGATTTAGCAGGAAAAAATGTAACGGTTCTGCCTGCGACTGCGCACTTGCTGCGCAGTTAGCAGCCAATCGTGCCCAATAGCAGGAAAATTGTCACAGTTCGTTACTTTATAATACTCGATTTGTGCGGGTGCAGACAGCCTTGAAAATCCACAGTTGCAATAGTATAATACAAACAAATATGACATAAAGCGCGGGCGTATCATTTCCATAGAAGACGACAGCTTATGAATACAGAGGTGAAAAAATGAGCGGAATTATCGTACCAAGCAGGCTTAAAGACAAGCTGGATGAGAAATGGTCCGTGATCTTCCACCAGTTTTTGCACAATACGGAAGGCATATTTTCCAGCAGCCCTTACTTTTTTCCCGAATACACGAGACATGATATCCTGCATATTAATCATGTACTGAAAATAATGGACAGGCTGATTCACAATGCCACAATGGAAAAACTGACTCCTGCCGCGACGGGCGTGTTACTTATGGCAGCAATCTCCCATGATATCGGAATGTTTTTAAAACCGGACGGTTGAAGGGGCTTTTGAAACATAGGGATTGGAGCTACCGATGGACCGAGTATGGCGTTTCTTTTCAGCATTTTTCCGGTGAGGAGATCAAGGCATGTTTTGGCGTGAGGACAGAGTCCGATCATCTTGTGCTTCCCCATGATTTTGACTATTTAACTGCCTGGCAGATTCGCATATGCGGAGAATTTTTGCGGCGCAACCATCCGTTATTGGCACAGGACATAATAGAAAACAGTTTTTAAGGGTATGAGACGGTGAATCTGATGGAGGGGATTGTTTTACATTCCAAAGAACGGTATTGTGCCCTGATTGCCCTTATTGCCAGAAGTCATGGAATGTCTTTGGACGATACGGAACCCATATTAAATAACTGGATGACAGAAAACCGGAGTTTACTCTCCAGATTCCTGTATACTATCTCATGATATTGCTCCGGCTGGCAGATTATCTGGATGCGGGAGCGGCTCGGGCGCCCCATGTCATTGCAAGTATACAGCATTTTGAATCGGCAATATCATTGGAAGAATTCCGCTGGAATGAAATTGTCGAACTGAAAGATGTGTGGGGAAGTTCGGGTGATGAGAGCGAATTTATAGAGGTGGATACCGATAAAATTGACAGCAGAACTTTTCTGAACGTTGAATGCTGGTTAAAAGGACTTCAACGGGAACTTGATATTTGCTGGCGGTATCTCGCCTTAAAATACGAAAATAAATACCAGGCCAGGTATCTGCTGACGATTCGCAGCATCGACTCCAATGTACTCCCAAATATGCCGCGTCAAATACTGGAGGAACGGATTGTAATCGAATCCGCCGCTATTCGCGTCAATCCACAAATTACCGATTTATTGGTTGTGCCTCTATATGGCGACGACCCGTCTTATGGAGTGCGCGAGTTATTGCAAAATGCTTTGGATGCCTGCCGGGAGAGGAAGGTTTTGGAACAGGAACGCGGCAATAATGGTTATGAAGGCAGCGTAATCATTGAAGTAAACTCTAAAAGCAATCCCCCCTATTTTTGTATCACAGATAATGGAATCGGTATGACAAAAGATGTCATTTTGAACTACTTTTTGATAGCAGGCAGTTCCTACCGGAATAATTTCAGCTGGAAAAAAAGTTTTCAGGAGAAAGAAGTCTGCCGAAGCGGAAGATTCGGGGTAGGCGTGCTGGCAGCATTTTTGCTCGGTTATAAAATTCAGGTAGAGACCTTACCTATGGGAGAGGAAAAAGCCTATTTTTATCAGATAGAAAACAACAGTTATGGACAAATTAATATTGAACGAAAAGAGCCCAGGACGGAAACGTTGATTCACAACAGCGGCGGAACGCGTATTTTAATTGAGATGGATTCTAAGAAAGCAGACCGTATGGTATCTGAAATTCCGTTGGATCATATGGCTGTGACTAGGCTCGATACCCAGCTGCTTTGGTAAGGAATTAATAGATCACTTGTTTTTGAAATGGCAGAGAGAAAGAGAATGGTGCAATGAGGAGATTATGGAAATCATTGGCTGAAAAAACCCTTTGGGAAATCCGGTTGTCCGGCTATCCGGTTCACTATGACGAACTTCAGGAATTTTGTAACAATAAAATAGTATGCAATATAGTAAGACCCTATAATATGCATGAACATTCGGTGATGCCCCATAATGCGGTTTTTGGAGAACTGAGTTTTCGCCCCATCCCCCACTGCGCTCCGCCTGAGCCAAAAGGTAAAGGCAATACCATATTTATGGATGATAAAAATGCCTATTTTATACCGGACAATATTGAAACGATTCCGGAAGTGGAAGATGTTTTATCTGATTTGCTGGGCCAGGAGGTTTGGATTCCCTATGACCTTACGGAACGAAAAAAGAAATTCCCATGGTTTTTCAACCCCAACGACAGGAGATTTCATTATGCACAAAGGGCCAGTAAGGAAGAATGCACCTATGATTTAAATAGAATACTCTAAGATTGCTTTCGCGGGGAGCAATATGTGAAAAACAGGGACGATTTTGTGCCGTTACATAAACCAGTCTGTTGAAATTTGTCGAAATATGACATATAATTAACAACATGAGAAAAAAATGGAAACAAATTAAGAAAAATTGGAATACTATAGTTACTAAGAGAAAGAGAGAAGCGAGGAAGGTCATGGTAGGAGGAACACATAAACAGGAGCATGGGGTAAAGTTGCAGCCGCTCGACGAGATTGACGGTTTTCAGGTGCGCCCTGGCTTTTATAACAGGCCGGGTGCGACGCATACGAGCAACGGCGTCAGTTTTACGATACAGTCTTTTGGCGCCACGGAGTGTACATTGCTATTGTTTAAGCCGATGGCCAAAGAACCATATGCGCGTTTGAAGTACCCGGATTCTTACCATATCGGCAATACTTATGCGATGTTTGTGTTTGGGCTGAACATAGAAGAGTTTGAATATGCGTTTCAGCTGGACGGCCCGTATGACGCAAAAAAGGGTCTTCTGTTTGACAAAAATCATGTTCTGTTAGACCCGTACGCCAAGGCTGTGACCGGACAGAGAGAGTGGGGAGAACGCCCGGAGACAAGCGAGGGCTTTATTTACCATGCCCGCGTCGTCGAGAATAATTTTGACTGGGGCAATATACGCCCGGTGGAGCTCCCGGCCGAGGATTTGATTATCTATGAACTGCATGTGCGCGGATTTACAAAAGACGCTTCGTCCGGTGTGACGGCGCCCGGCACCTACGAAGGGCTGCGGCAGAAAATTCCCTACCTCAAAGATTTGGGAATCAACGCGGTGGAGCTGATGCCGGTCTTTGAGTTTGACGAGATGGAGGGCACGCGCGTCGTGGACGGAGAACGCCTCTACAATTACTGGGGATACAATACCGTCTGTTTCTTTGCGCCCAACACCGGTTATTCTTCCGTGGTAGAGCACAATCACGAGGGCGATGAGTTAAAGGAACTGATTTACGAGTTAAAAGAAAACGGGATCGAAGTTATTTTGGACGTAGTGTTTAACCATACGGCCGAGGGCAATGAACACGGGCCCTGTTTTTCGTTTAAGGGCATTGACAATGATATCTACTATATCCTGACGCCGGACGGATACTATTATAATTTCAGCGGATGCGGCAACGTCATGAACTGTAACCATCCGGCCGTGCGCCGTTTTATCATCGACTGCCTGCGCTATTGGGTGACCGAGTACCGTGTCGACGGTTTCCGCTTCGATCTGGCCTCCATCCTCACGCGCGACCAGAAAGGCGCGCCTATGGCGGATCCGCCGTTGCTCCAGGCGATTGCCTGCGACGCGCTCCTTGGCAAGGTGAAGCTGATCGCCGAGGCTTGGGATGCGGGCGGTCTCTACCAGGTCGGCAGTTTTCCGTCGTGGAGCCGCTGGAAAGAGTGGAACGGGCGATACCGCGACGATATGCGCCGGTTCTTAAAAGGGGATGCGGGGATGGCAAGCACGGCAATTACCCGTATCACAGGCTCCAAAGATTTGTACAATCCAGATTATCGCGGAAACAGTGCTTCCGTCAACTTCCTCAACTGCCATGACGGGTTTACGCTGTATGATATGTATGCATATAACATGAAGCATAACGAGAAAAACGGCTGGGATAATACGGATGGGGACAACAACGCAAACAGCTGGAACTGCGGGATTGAGGGTGAAACGGATGATGAAAAGATCAAACTGCTGCGCCGCCGCATGATCAAAAATGCCTGCGCCACGCTGATGTGCAGCCGCGGGCCCGCGATGTTTTACGCCGGCGATGAGTTCTGCAACACACAGTTCGGCAATAATAATGCCTATTGCCAGGACAATATAATTTCCTGGCTGGATTGGAGCCGTCTTAATGAATACCAGGGGATACATGATTTTTTCCGGTTTATGATCGCGTTTCGCAAAAAATATGCGATTTTGCGCAAAACGACGAAAGCGGCCGCCTGCGGCCTGCCTGAGATCAGTATTCACAACGGATTTCCGTGGAACGGCGGCACGGATCACAACAGCAGATTGATCGGTATTATGTATGCGGGAAGAGATGAACTGGATACCAGAGACGAGATCGTTTTCTATGGTATGAACGCTTATTGGGAACAGCTGGTTTTACAACTGCCGGAACTCCCGAACGGCTTGCACTGGAAAATTGTAGTCAACACGTTCCTGACTTATGAGGATGGAAAAGATGTGGAGGCCGAGACCGAGTTTTATTATAAGAAGATGGTGATGGTGCCGCCGCGGACCGTTATTATTCTGGTGGCGGAAGAATAGGCTAAGGCGGTTAAAACCGCGCTGGTACTGCGGGAACAGTAACTTGATACAATGAATGGCAGAATGGCCGAAATCACGGGGATGATGTGGAAGAACCCGTGATTTCGGCCTGTTTTGCGTGTAAGAAATATGTCGCCAAGGGACACTTCACATAAGGAAGTGTCCCTTGTGGCATTTTGGGAAATTTGTAAAGACGGTTGGCTATGATGAATTTGTAGGAATAATTAAATATACTGGAGGAAACTACAATGAAATCATTATTTGAACAATTTGGTGGTACATACCGAAAGGAAAACAACTATGTTATTCCAAATCTTGAAATGCCAGATATAGCAAATTTTGAAATCGGTTTTTACGGTCAACGGCATCTATATTTTTTACAGAATTATCGTAGAGTAACCTACATTAATTTACTTACGAGTGGGAATCTCAATGAATATCTTGTAGAGATTGACAAGCAGGCACAAAAACGTTTTTTTCGGATTGTAGAGCAGATGAAACAAAAACAAGAAATGACAGAACAATTAAAGGCAATTAACCCTTTAAAATGGACACAATTAATGAATTGTATCAGACAACAGGCAAATGAAATTATTTT
>CANONN010000005.1 GCA_947567625.1 uncultured Roseburia sp.
AAAGAACACATGATGGCCGTGTGTCAGTGTATGGCATAGAAAGAACACATGATGGCCGTGTGTCAGTGTATGGCATAGAAAGAACACATGATGGTCGTGTGTCAGTGTATGTCAAGGAAAGATCACACGATAGCCGGCGTGCCATTGTATGGCAAGGAAAGATGACATGATGGCCGTGTCCGGTGTATGTCAAGGAAAGATCACATGACGGGGAGGAAGCTGTGACAAGAGAGAGTTATATCAGAGTGACAGGGCTGATCAGGGAACATCCAGGGCGAATCCGGTTTGTACAGACGGCAAACCGGATTTTGACCGCCCTGGTATTTTTGTCTTATCCGCTGCTGCTGCTTGGGCTTTTGGCGGAAAAAAATCAATTTTTTGTGCGCGCGCTTTTGGTTCCGGCAATCTCGTTTTTGCTTTTAAGCACAGTGCGCGGCGCAATTCGCGCGCCAAGGCCGTATGAGAAATTCGGTATTCCGCCGGTGTTAAAAAAAGAGACCAGGGGCAAGTCTTTTCCCAGCCGTCATGTGTTCTCGGCTTTTATGATTGCTATGACAGTGTACGCGCGCGTTCCCTGGGCGGGCGCCGCTATCGGCGTCTGCGGACTGCTCATCGGATGCCTGCGCGTGGCGGGCGGTGTGCATGAGCCGAGAGACGTTATCGCCGGGGCTTTGTTTGGCATTGCCTGCGGTCTCCTGTTTTATCCTATTTTTTGAAATGTTTGCGGTATTCCCTTGGCGTCTGGGCATACCGCTTTTTAAATAGCCGGTTAAAATAAGAAAGGTTTTCAAAACCACATTCTTCCGCGATGGCGAGTACGGAGGATTCCGATGACAGCAGAAGACGCTGCGCCATGGTAAGACGGTATTCGTTCAAATAGGAGATAAAAGAAATCTCCATCTTGCTTTTAAAATATTTCATAAAGTGTGAGGTGCTTAAGCCTGCCTCGCTGGCGGCGCTCTCTACCGTGATTTTTTCCGTGTAATGGTTTTCCACATATTTTAAAATCACTTTCATGCGGTCCAGGGAATGGTGCGAATGTTTGGGTATGCGCGCATGGCTGCGGTTTTGCAGCAGGAGATAGAAAAATAAATACAATTGCCCTTTGATGATCAAAGGATAGCCGTAAGGCTGTTTGTCGCTCGCCGCGTCGTTGGCGTCGAGGCAGGCGGCGATCGCGGAGTAGACCGGCATATCCGGCGTATAGACGGAAGGGACGCTGATTTCCCCGGAGAGAAGCGGCGCAATAAACTCCCCGTTGCAGATATCATGCTGTTTGGACAATAGGAGATTCGGATGAAAAATGATATTTTCGTACTCCATATTGAGCACGGTCTCCGATTGGGACAGCGACGGGGGGGCCGTTTGGTCAAGCGAATGAAGCTGTCCGGGCAAAATAAGCGCAATCGCCCCGGCCGATACCTCGCGGCGGTTAAAGTCTATCGTCAGGATGCCGCTGCCTTTTTTGATATAAATGATTTCGACTTCCCCGTGCCAGTGGAGCGGTACGGAAGGGAAATCCAGCGGTATCGAGCAGGGATAAGTGATATAGGGAAATTCAAAATTGCAGTGTGCGGTTTTTTCTTTATAATTTTCGTATTCTAGGATATGCATGATAGAATTGTACCATTTTTTAATCTGATACTACAAGAAAAATATGGAAAAAAAATATATAATGATTTTCGATGAGACAGGAACACTATAGTAAACGACAATTCATTTGCCGGCTGCTATACCATATAAAAGTTACCAAATCAAATTCATTACGCGCGTTGCGCGGGAGAGGACGGGAAACGATGGATTTAGAAAAAATCACCCTAAAGCGCTGCGATAAAAAAATTGCGCAGTGTACCAACGAGGAACTTTATTATTCTCTGCTGGAGATGACCAAAGACATGGCGGGAGAAAAAGAGAGCAATGCGGGCAAAAGAAAGCTCTACTATATTTCCGCAGAGTTTTTGATCGGGAAATTATTGTCCAACAATCTGATTAACCTTGGCATCTATGACGAGGTAAAGGAGCTTCTCGCAAAGAACGGTAAAAATATCAGTGAGATCGAGGAGATTGAGCCGGAGCCGTCCCTTGGAAACGGCGGACTCGGACGTCTGGCCGCATGTTTTCTGGATTCGATCGCAAGCCTTGGCCTAAACGGCGACGGCGTGGGCTTGAATTACCACTATGGCCTGTTTAAGCAGGTATTTGAAAACCGTATCCAGAACGAGACGCCGAATCCCTGGATGGAAAAAGAAAGCTGGCTGCATAAGACCGACGTATCCTACGATATCTTGTTTGGCGGATTTACGTTGAAATCCAGGCTTTACGATATTGATGTGATCGGCTATGACAACCGCACGACAAAGCTGCATCTGTTTGATGTGGAGACGGTAGACGAAACACTCGTGAAAGACGGCATCTCGTTTGACAAGGAAGATATCGCTAAAAATCTGACGCTGTTTTTATATCCCGATGATTCCGACGACAAGGGCCGTATCCTGCGCGTTTACCAGCAGTATTTTATGGTCAGCAACGCGGCCAGGCTTATTATAGATGAGGCGATCGCGCGCGGCAGCAATCTCCACGATTTACATGAATATGCGGCGATTCAGATTAACGACACGCACCCGAGTATGGTGATTCCCGAGTTAATCCGTCTGCTGCAGGAGAGAGGGATTTTGATGGAAGAGGCGATCTCCATTGTCTCCCAAACCTGTGCATATACCAACCACACGATTTTGGCCGAAGCGCTGGAAAAATGGCCGATGCATTTTCTCGAGAAAGCGGTTCCGCAGCTGCTGCCGATCATATTCGAGTTAAACAACCGCGTGACGGAGAAATACAGCGACAAGTCGGTGGCGATCATCGATGACGACAACCGTGTGCATATGGCGCACATGGATATTCATTATGGGTACAGTGTCAACGGCGTTGCGTATCTGCACACCGAGATTTTAAAGAATTCCGAGTTAAATAATTTTTATAAGATTTACCCGGACAAATTTAACAATAAGACCAATGGCATCACGTTCCGCCGCTGGCTGCTGCACTGCAATCACGAGCTGTCGGATTTGATTACGGAGCTGATCGGAAGCGGTTACAAGAAGGATGCCGACGAGCTGGAAAAACTGGGAAAATATGTCGCGGATGAGGCAGTTTTAAACCGCCTGCTTGCCATCAAGAAAACAAAGAAAACGCAGCTGGGGGAATATCTCTGGCGCACGCAGGGTATCAAGCTGGATGACGAGTCAATCTTTGATATACAGATCAAGCGTCTGCACGAGTACAAGAGACAGCAGATGAATGCGCTCTATGTCATTCACAAATATTTCGAGATCAAGGCGGGCAGGAAACCGTCCCACCCGATCACCGTGATATTTGGCGCCAAGGCGGCGCCGGCTTATGTGATTGCCAAGGATATCATTCATTTGATTCTCTGCTTGCAGGAGCTGATCGGTAAAGACCCGGAGGTTGCGCCGTATCTTAGAGTCGTGATGGTGGAAAACTATAATGTCACATTGGCGGAGAAGCTGATTCCTGCGGCCGATATCCACGAGCAGATCTCTCTGGCGTCGAAAGAGGCGTCCGGGACGTCAAATATGAAGTTTATGCTAAACGGAGCGGTGGCGATCGGTACGATGGACGGGGCAAATGTCGAGATGCACCAGTTCGTCGGCGATGACAATATCTATATCTTTGGCGAATCCTCCGAAGCAGTGATCGAACACTACGAGAAAGCGGATTATGTGGCAAAAGATTACTATGAAAAAGATGAAACCATCAAGCGCGCGATTGATTTTATCGTGGGCGAGGAAATGATGGCGGTAGGCTGCAAAGAGAACTTAGAGCGCCTGCACAAGGAGCTGATCGGCAAGGACTGGTTTATGACGCTGCCAGATTTTAAGGATTATGTTGCGACGAAAGAGCGCATCTATGCGGACTACGAGGACAGGATGGCGTGGGCGAAGAAGATGCTTGTCAACATCAGCAAGGCCGGATTTTTCTCTTCCGACCGCACAATTGCCCAGTACAATGAGGATATCTGGAAATTATAAAATAAATTGATACAGGGAAAGGGCCGTTTCATTGGTGAAGCGGCCTTTCTTGCCGCAGCGGGGTTTTGCCGTGCGTGATATTATCGTGAAGTTTTCCTTTTCCCGCCTGGCGTTTTATGTTAAAATAAAGGCGGAAGAAGTATTTTGCTGAGAATGGAGATTTCAATGAAACGAAGATTGTGCGCCCTGTTCGCGGCCGTCATGATGCTGGCGACGGCCGCGGCCTGTGAGGACGAAAAACTGGAGGATGAAATTGCCTACCGCCAGGTGGGTATTTTAAATATGGACAGTGGCAATTATGAGGAGGCGGTGCTGGCTTTTGACACGGCATTGGAGCAGCGCATCGGCGGGATTACGGAGACCGAACTGGACATCTGCTATTATCGGATTGAGGCGCTCTATGCGTCGGGAGATGTGGCCGGAGCCATGGAGAGCGTGCAGGCGCTGCTCGAGTACGATAAGAAAAACGGGACGGCCTATTTTTTGCGCGGCAGCATGCTGTTAGAACAGGGGGACGGGGAAGCAGCTCTCTCGGACTATAAAAATGCAGTAAAATACTGCGCCAAAGATTATGATCTCTACATAAAAATATACGAACGCCTTTCCGCTTATAATCTGCCGGAAGAAGGGAAAGAATATTTAAATCAGGCATTGGACAAAAAAGGAAACAGCGCCTCAGACAGCGCCAGCCGCGGCAGAATCTATTATCTGCTGGGCGATTATGCCAGCGCGCAGAAAGAATTGGAGCGCGCGGTAGAAAAAAAGAACATAAAGGCCAATCTCTATCTGGCGCAGGTGTATGACGCGCTGGAGGACGCGGTGAAGGCCGAGGAATACTATCAGGCCTATCTCTCCTCGGGGGAGGCCGATGCCGTGGCAATGAGCGGTCTGGCAGCGATCGAGATACAGAAGGGCAATTATGCCGGGGCGCTTCCTTATATTCGGCAGGGCCTTTCCATGGAGGAAGTTCCAAACCGCCGGGAGCTTTTGTATCAGCAGATCATTGCCTGTGAATACACGTATGATTTTGCCGGAGCCTGGGACAGCATCAACATTTATGCGACGGAGTATCCAGACAGTTATCAGGCCGATGAACAGCTTCAGAGGGAGTTTGTGTTTCTTCAAAACCGGCAGGGCGTGAAGGCCGACGACGCAGCGGGCGAGGGCTTGACAGCGCCGCCGGATGGCAGCGAGACAGGGCAGAGCGAGGCGGCAGAGACGGCTGGAAGCGAGGAGCCGAATAGCGGCCAGTGAAGACGGAAAGGGACAGGATGGCAGAGACGATTGAGACAGAGGAGTTAAAAGAGAGAGTGATCCTGATCGGCGTGAGCCGGCAGGATGGGGACGACACGCAGGATTCTGTGGCCGAATTGGCGGAGCTGGTGCAGACGGCGGGCGCGCTGGTGGCGGGCACCTTGATACAAAACCGCGAGCAGATTCATCCGGGCACTTATGTGGGTACCGGCAAGGTTGCGGAAATAAAAGAGCTGATTGAGCAGACGGGCGCGACCGGAATCGTGTGCGACGACGAGCTTACGCCGGCGCAGCTTAAGAACCTGGAGGAGCTACTTGACACAAAAGTCATGGACAGGACACTGATTATCCTGGATATTTTTGCCGCGCGGGCGACCACCAGTGAAGGGAAAATCCAGGTGGAGCTGGCCCAGTTAAAATACCGGCTCAGCCGGCTTACGGGGCTGGGGCGCTCTATGTCAAGGCTGGGCGGCGGCATCGGCACAAGAGGACCCGGAGAGAAGAAGCTGGAGATGGACAGGCGGTTGATTAAGGACCGCATCGCCATGCTGGGCGGGGAGTTAAAGGAGGTGCAGCGGCACCGGGAAATCACCCGGGCAAAGCGGGAAAAAAATCAGATGCCCGTGGCGGCGATCGTCGGCTACACCAATGCCGGCAAATCGACGCTGCTCAATCACCTGACCGGGGCGGGGGTACTCGAGGAGGACAAGCTGTTTGCGACGCTTGACCCGACTACGCGCATCCTGACCCTGCAAGGGCAGCAGGAGATTTTGCTGACCGATACCGTCGGCTTTATCCGCAAGCTCCCGCATCATTTGATTGAGGCGTTTAAAAGCACCCTGGAGCAGGCCAAATATGCGGACTATATTATTCATGTGGTCGACGCCTCCAATCCGCAGCGGGAAAAGCAGATGCATATTGTGTATGATACGCTCTACCAGCTCGATATCAGAGAGAAAACGATTATCACACTGTTTAATAAACAGGACAAAGTGACAGAGAAGGAGCCGCTCAGAGATTTTAAGGCGGATTATACGATTGGCATTGCGGCGGCCCGCGATGAGGGCTTAGAGGAGCTCAAAGAGCTGCTCGGCCAGGTATTGCGCGAAAATAAGACGCTGGTCGAGGCGGTGGTCTCATATCAGGACGCCGGTATTCTCCAGCAGGTGCGCAGACATGGTGAGCTGCTGGAGGAGGAATACCGGGAGGACGGTATCTATATCAGGGCGTATGTACCCAATCAATACCGTCACCTGATTTCGTGAGAGCTTCATTCACAGAGTGTTGTCACGGGATTTTTGGAACGGAATGTCCTGCCTTGTCGGAGAAAGGAGCATGTAGACAGATGGTAATAGTAATAAAAAACGGAACGGTGATCAATCCTGCTTCTGGGATGCAGGAGGAGACGGATGTGCTGATCGAGAACGGCATAGTAAAAGAAATGGGCGGCGCCATCGCGGCGAAGCCAGATCAGGTCATTGACGCGAAAGGCTGTTATGTTATGCCGGGCTTTATCGACCTGCACGTACATTTGAGAGACCCGGGGTATGAGCACAAGGAGACGATCGAGACGGGCTGCCGGGCGGCTGCCAGAGGAGGTTATACGACCATTGTGGCTATGCCAAACACCAAGCCCGTGGTGGATAACGCCGACGTGGTAAATTATGTGCACAATAAGGCGAAAATGGTGGGGGCTGTCAATGTCATGCAGGCAGGCGCAGTCACGAAAGGACAGCAAGGAAAAGAGCTTGCCGATATCGAAAAGATGGCGGACGCCGGGATTAAAGCGATCAGCGAGGACGGCAAGAGCGTGATGGATTCCGGTCTGTACCGGCAGGCGATGCAGCTTGCAGTGAAACGGAATCTGGTGATCCTGGCTCACTGTGAGGATATAAATCTCGTGGACGGTGGCGTGGTAAATGCCGATGCGCGCACGGAGGAGCTGGGACTTAGGGGAATCAGCAATGCCGTGGAGGATGTGATTATCGCGCGCGATATTCTGCTTAGCGGTGAGACGGGGGCGAAGCTGCACCTGTGCCATTGCTCTACCAGCGGTTCGGTGACGATGGTGGCGGCGGCAAAAGAAAAAGGGACTCTGGTGACGGCGGAGGTGTGCCCGCATCATTTTACGCTGACGTCGGACGATATCAAGGCGGTGGAGGCGTCCATCGAACAGGAGACCAGACTGCGCGTAGATTCCAAGGCGGACACCAATTTTAAAATGAACCCGCCGCTTAGGACAAAGGCTGATGTGCAGGCGCTCAAGGAAGGACTGCGGGACAATATTATGGACGTCATCGCGACTGACCATGCGCCGCACACGTTGGAGGAAAAAACGACGTCCATGGAAAAGGCGCCGTTTGGCATTGTAGGGTTGGAGACGGCGGCCTGTCTGACTTATACGGAGCTGGTTTTGGGCGGTTATCTGACGCCCATGCAGATGGCTGAAAAGATGAGTTATAATCCGGCGAATGTTTTGGGGATTGACAAGGGGGACATCTCGCCGGGCAAAATTGCAGATATTGTAATCTTCGACCCAAATGTGACGTATCAGATCGATAAGAATCAATTTGCGGGTAAGTCGAAAAACACGCCGTTTGACGGCAGGACCGTTACTGGCAAAGTCAAATACACGCTGGTAAACGGAAAGGTTGTCTACAAGGATAGGGAAACGGGAGCATGATGAGAAGCAAAACTGGGAGGACAGGATAGAAAATGGCAAAAGAGCGCGGAAAGTTTGAGGAGACTGCAATCATTATACGGCAGGAGGAGATTGCAGACAATATTTACAGTATGTGGCTGCGAACCGAACAGATCGCGGTACATACCAAACCGGGACAATTCATTTCTATTTATTGCAGAGACGGAAGCATGCTGCTTCCGCGGCCAATCAGCGTCTGCGAGGTAGATAAGTCGGACGGGGCCGTCCGTGTGGTGTACCGTGTGGCGGGCAAGGGAACAGCAGAGTTTGCAAAATTTAGAACCGGCAAGCACTTAAAAATAGTAGGCCCTCTGGGCAACGGATTTCCGCTGCTCGACAAGAAAGCCTTTCTGATCGGCGGCGGTATCGGTATCCCTCCTCTGTTGGAGCTGGCCAAAAAGCTGGACTGTGAAAAACAGATTATTTTGGGATTTAAGGACGAGCTGTTTCTTCTAGAGGAGTTTTGTTCCAGAGGAGAGGTCTATCTTGCGACCGAGGACGGCAGTGCGGGCACAAGGGGTAATGTGCTGGATGCCATCCGGGACAATCATCTGGAAGCGGAAGTGGTCTATGCCTGCGGGCCTCTGCCGATGCTTCGCGCACTCAAAAGCTACGCCGCAGAAAAAGACATGATCTGTTACCTGTCCATGGAGGAGCGCATGGCCTGCGGTATCGGGGCATGTCTTGCCTGCGTGTGCAAGTCTACCGGGATAGACCCGCACACCAATGTAAAAAATAAGCGGGTATGTAAAGAGGGGCCGGTGTTTCTGGCAGAGGAGGTGGATTTATGATACATACAGAGATAAATTTGTGTGGCATACCATTGAAAAATCCCGTCATGACGGCCTCCGGTACGTTTGGCTCCGGCGCCGAATATGCCGAGTTTGTGGATTTGAACCGATTGGGAGCCGTGGTGACAAAGGGCGTTGCAAGTGTTCCCTGGGAGGGCAATCCCACGCCGCGCGTAGCGGAGGTATACGGCGGGATGTTAAACGCCATCGGCCTGCAGAATCCGGGAATAGACTTGTTTATTGAGCGCGATATACCGTTTTTAAAAAAGTATCACACCAAAATCGTCGTCAATGTCTGTGGGCGCACGACGGAGGAGTACATAGCCGTGGTGGAACGTTTGGCCGATCAGCCGGTCGATCTGCTCGAGATCAATATTTCCTGTCCCAATGTGGAAGCAGGCGGTATCGCCTTTGGGCAGAATCCGAAGACGGTCGAGACGATCACCAGAGAGATCAAGAAATATGCAAAGCAGCCGGTGATGATGAAACTTTCTCCGAATGTGACCGATATCACCGAGATGGCGCGGGCGGCGGAGGCGGGCGGCGCCGATGCGCTTTCCCTGATTAACACCATTACCGGGATGAAGATTGATATTCACCGGCGCAAGTTTGCGCTGGCGAACAGGACGGGCGGCTTGTCGGGACCGGCTGTGCATCCGGTGGCCGTGCGCATGGTTTATCAGACTTTTCATGCGGTAGGGATACCGATTGTCGGCATGGGCGGCATCATGAACGCGGACGATGCGATCGAGATGATACTGGCGGGGGCTTCCGCAATTGCCGTGGGGACGGCGAATTTTGCGAATCCGAAGGCGACGGAGGAGATTGTGGACGGCATCGAAGCTTATATGAGGAGATATGGAGTCAAAGATGTGCGGGAATTGATTGGTTGCGTTTCCTGAGAAAAAAGGTAACCGTCCAGCATGCAACTGCGCACTTGCTGCGCAGTTAGCAGCCAGTAGTGTTGAATTGCAGGGAATCCGCTCCTTTGCCGCAGGCAAATTAAAAATGGAGCGGATTCTGTAACAGGGAAGCCAGGCGTAACCTTTTAGCCTGCAACCGCGCACTTGTTGCGCAATTAGCAGCCAGTAGTGTTGAATAGCCCAAAATCCGCTCCTTTGCCGCAGGCAAATTAAAAATGGAGCGGATTTCGTAACAGGGAAGCCGAAGGCTGAACTGTTACAGCCAGGCTTAATTGTTACGAAAAAAGAGTTGCATATCAGTAAACAATGAGAGTATAATAGATGCAAAAGTATATCGTTTTGGGAGATCGACAGAAGGTGACGGGCAGCGGAACATGACAGGCAGTTTTGACTGCCGTGCCAGGAAAGGAAAGGGTAAGAGATGAAGAATTATGAGAAACCGGCAGTGATAATCCCGGAGGGATTTGCGGAGGGCGTTTATCTGGCAAGCGGAGCGCAGACAGGCGGTGACAGTGCTTCCGACGTCACATACACGACGCGTATGGAGGATGCCTGGAGCGGCGTGAAGTATTGTTATGTGACCGTGACAAACAATGCCGATGCAGAGAAAGCCGATTGGCAGATCGTACTCACGGCGGAGGGAACGCTCACGGGCGCACAGATTTACAATGGCTGGCTGGCGAGCGCCACAGTGGATGGCAGCAAGATCACCGTGACGCCGGGAGGCGGCGGAGTGCTCGCAGCGGGTGCGAGTGTTGAGATTCAGGTAGTGGTAAACTACAGCGGGGACACGATTGTGGTAAAGTAACACATATAGTAGTTGAAGATAAGACATCAGGTGCGCGTATCACGCGCACCTTTTTTGCGCAGATCCGCATATTGAATTTAGCTGCTGACACTGCATGTGGGCTGCGCGGCACATTTTTTATCTTTGCTGCATACGATACATTGAGAAAAAGAGGCCCAACAGCCAGAAAAAGGAAGAGGGCAATGTGCGTACTTCTGGGGTTAATGATACCGTTTTTGGGAACCGCACTGGGTTCTGCCATGGTATTTTTCATAAAAAATAAGATGAGCAGCGGACTGCAAAAACTGCTGCTCGGTTTTGCTTCGGGCGTGATGATCGCGGCGTCGGTGTGGTCGCTTTTAATTCCGGCGATTTCTCTAGCGGGAGAACAGGGGAAGGTTGCGTGGGTGCCGGCGACTGTGGGTTTTTTGCTTGGTATCTTGTTTTTCCTCGCGCTAAATGGCATGATGCCTCATTTGCGTATCGAGAGCGCGGGGGTTTTGGGCGCGCAGGCAAAGAGCAGGAAGCGTACCATGCTGGTTTTGGCAGTGACGCTGCACAATATTCCAGAGGGAATGGCAGTGGGGGTTACATTTGCAGGGGCGATGATCGGCGATATGGGAATTACAATGGCGGGAGCTTTTGCGCTGGCACTCGGGATTGCCATTCAAAATTTCCCGGAAGGCGCGATTATTTCCCTGCCGTTGTGCAGTGAGGACATTTCCAAAATGAGGGCATTTTTTTACGGCGCCATGTCCGGGATTGTGGAACCTTTGGGGGCGGTGATTACGATTTTATTCACCCGCCACGTCGTTTCGGTGTTGCCCTATTTTTTGTCTTTTGCTGCGGGAGCGATGCTCTATGTCGTGGTGGAGGAATTGATTCCCGAATTAAAACAGGGCGAGGAGGATGACAGCCGTGGAACAATCGGGGTGGCGGTTGGTTTTGCTCTGATGATGATCTTGGATGTGGCGCTCGGATAAAGACCGCATAAAGCGCGCAGGACCGCAGGGCGGTATAGCCCAAAGCCGCCAAAATCAGTTGATAAAGCGTCAAAAAACGGCAAATCATTGCAACTAAATTTTATTGCTGTTATAATTAATGCATATATATTGTCGAAGTATCGGTTGTGTCAGTGGCGAAGAGAGGAAACGGGATATGACGATTGAGGTATGGAGAGACAACGAAAGACTGACGGTCAAGCTGCTGGGCAGTCTGGATGAAGTCGCCGCTGATCAGCTTGAGAAGACGCTTGATGGCAGACTGCTGTCTGTCCCTATGTTTGTGCTGGATGTTACAGGACTTACATGTCTATCTTCTGCGGGCCTCAGGGTCTTTTACCGGGCACATCAAATGATGAAAAGACAAAAGAGCGTGATGCTCATCAAGGGGGTCGGGCAGGAGACGGAGCAGATTTTTCGTGAGACCGGTTTTGCGGATGTTTTCGATTACTTTGTCGACTGACGATGGAGAAAGGAAAGCGCTCCGTAATGCTACAGCACAAAAACATACAAACATAGGCGCTTGACCAAAAATCCATAAAGCGGTATCCTGAATAAAAATAGTCACATTCTGTGATAAACAAAGGAGGAGTTTTATTTATGAGAAAAATAGCTCATACACTGGGAATTGCTTTTATGATTTTGGGGATTATCGGCTCTATCGCCTTGGCGCGTACGAATGGCGTTACGATAGACTACGATTCCTATCGCGTTGTCGGAGAGCGAAGCATCTTTCTCACGATAGTTTGGTTTGCAGCCGGCATTTTTGGCACGGCGGTCGGCACGGTAATATTATTTGCACTCAGCGAGATTTTGGAGAATCAGGAGATGCTTTACAGGAGAATTTCAGCGGTGGAGGAAAATGTAGAGCAGATGTGTAAGGAGCACAAAAATTAACAACGATATCGATCTTTACATAAGCGCGAAAGGGATTCCGGGAAGACTCGGAATCTTTTTTGTTGCGCCATTATTTGCTTTTTTATGGGAATACTACTATAATATGCCATAATGCCAGAATATGCGGGGATAGAAACCGCTGTCTGCCAATCAGGAAAAGAGGGAAAAATGATGAGAGATAAAGTGATGAAAAGTATTGGCGCTATTTGCGCAGTGTTTACCGTTTTTATGGCGTCCGGCTGGTCTTTTTTTAAGATGATTGTCTGCTGCAAGGAAAATAAAAGGCTGATGAAAAAGAAATGGTTTGCGCTCTCGCACACCAAGGTAAACCATCCCAGATATAAGTTTGAACAGGAGTATGAGGAGGGAAAAGCATGGTGCATGCGGCAGCAAATGCGTGACTGCTATATCAAGAGCGCAGACGGCTTAAAGCTGCATGCTTCCTATCTGCCGGCAGAGCAGGCCAGAAGGATTGTGCTCTTAAGCCACGGATATAAAGGCAGCGGGTTCGGCGACTTTGCGTATATTTCACGCTTCCTCCATGAGAACCATTGCGACCTGCTCTTTCTTGACCAAAGGTGTTGCGGGGAGAGCGGCGGCGCGTATATAACTTTTGGGGCGATGGAGCAGTATGACGTACAGAAATGGGCGTACTATCTGGCCAAGCGCAACGATAGAAACCTTCCCATTTACCTCTATGGGGAATCAATGGGGGCGGCTTCCGTGCTGATGGCATCCGGGCACAGTCTGCCGCAGGATGTGAAAGGGCTGATTGCAGACTGCGGATTTCGCTCGATGAAGGGGCAGGTTCAGGATATGGCCGCTAATTGGTTTCATCTCCACTGGATTGGTTTGCTGCTGCTGCGCCTTGATTTGTTTTGCGCTCTGTTTGCAGGATTTCGCATGAGGGATGCGGATACCTCACGGGCGATGAAGACCAACCAGAGGCCGGTATTGTTTTTCCACGGCGCCAAAGACACGTATGTAGACCCCGGGAATTCGCTCTACAATTATTCTTTGTGCCGGGCGCCGAAAGAGCTTGTCGTGATACCCGAAGCAAGGCATCTTTGCAGCGCGTACGAAGAACCCCAGTTGTACCGGGAAAAATTAATGGGATTTTTTGAAACGATAGAAAGCAAATAAAATAACAAGTGATGCAAAGTCTCGGTCAATTTTGGGTAAACTGTTTGCTAAGTCCCAAAGGGGGTAGAAATCAGAATCAAAATGTGTTAGGTTCTCATCAGAAAGAAAAAGAGGAGGTCGTGCATGAGAGAATATTATCCATTGACAGCGGCACAAAAAATGCATCACAATTGGATTTTGGATTACAAGACACAGCAGGTATCGGGGGTCAGCGTTGTGGCATCCCTGAAAGCAGCGCTTGATTTTGGCCTGTTGAAAAAATGTATCCAGTTGGAATTTGAGCGCTATGGGTGCATGAGAATCCGTTTTACCAAACCCGATGCAAACGGGGAAGTAAAACAGTATATTGTGGAAAAGGAAACCAGGGATATTCCGCTTAAGGATTTGTCGGGCATGAGCCTGGCTGAGGCGGACAATCTGATGCAGCAGTGGGCGTATGTGACGTTTGACGGGGATGATATTCCATTGTGCGATGTGACCATGGTAAAGCTTGCGGAGGGTTACAACGGCTTTTTTATCCATATGGACCACAGATTGATCGATTCCTGCGGATTGGTAGTGATGATCAACGACCTGATGCAGCTGTACACGCATTATCGTTTTGGCTCCGAATACCCGAAGGATTTGGCGGACTTTGAGATGGTGCTCGAAAAAGACCTGAAAAAGGCGGGCAACGAAAAGCGCGCGGCCAAGGACAAAAAGTTTTGGGACGACCAGTTAGACGCGCTGGGGGAGCCGCTTTATTCGGACATCCAGGGGCCGTCTGTTCTCGAGGAGGCCAGAAAGCGGCACGGCGACAAAAACCTAAGAGCCGCCGATATCGAGTTAAAAAATTTATTTGTGGCGGTGAAAGATTATGTGTTAGAGCCGGAGCCCACGAGAAACCTGATTGCATTTTGCATGAACCATCAGCTTTCCATGACCAACCTGTTGCTGCTTGGCATAAGGACTTATCTGTCAAAAGTCAATAACGGGCAGGAGGATATTACGATCGAAAACTTTATTTCACGGCGGTCGACGCATGACGAGTGGACATCGGGCGGCAGCAGAACGATCATGTTCCCCTGCAGAACAGTGATTCCTCCCGAGATGGAATTTTTGGCGGCCGCGTATGAGATTCAGAATGTGCAGAACAGAATCTATATGCACAGCAATTATGACCCGGCGCTGATTGTGGAGGAGATGAGGAAACGCTACCACACGCCGGAGCACACCACATACGAGAGCTGTTATCTGACCTATCAGCCGATGCCGGTTAAGATGGACAATCCACATCTTGAAAGTATTGCGCAACATTCCAAATGGTTTGCCAACGGGGCGGCTACCAAGAAAATGTATCTGACCGTCTCCCATACGGAGTACGGCGGCATGAACTTTTCTTATCATTACCAGACCGCTCATCTGGAAGAACATGATATGGAGCTGTTGTATTATTATATGATGCGGATTCTCTTTAAAGGAATCGCCGAACCGGATATGACCATCGGGGAAATCATGGAGCAAATATAAATAGGGATGATGCGGAACTTAAAATAGGAGGAAAAAATGGATCAGGAATTGCAGTTTAAGACGATTGTAGCACAGTATTGTGAGGTAAAACCGGAGGAAATGACAAATGATATGAGATTCCGGGAAGATCTGGGCTTTAGTTCCCTTGACTTTATGTCTTTTCTGGGGGAACTGGAAGATACGTTTGACATTGAGCTCGAGGAGGAACATGCGCTGCAGGTTGTCACGATCGCGCAGGCGCTGGAATTATTGGATAAGTTGCAGCAGGAGGTGTAAAAGGAAAAATGGGAATGTTGATTCGTGATATCTTGGAAAATAGTGAAAAAGAGTTCGCCGAAATCAAGGCGGTAAAGTGGCTGCATAAAAAGGACATTTTAGAGAGAAGCTACCATGAGCTGGCGGGACATGTGGTGACGATAAGAAAGGGACTGCTCAAAGAGGGATTCTCTGGAAAGCATATCGCTTTGATCGGCGCCAGTTCCGTGGAATGGATTGAAAGCTATCTGGCGGTTATTACCGGTGATACGGTTGCGGTGCCGCTCGATGCGGGCCTTTCGGGCGAGGATTTGATCGATCTGATCAATCGGTCGGATGCGGAGGCGCTCTTTTTAAGCCCGAAGAATCAGGCGCTTTTGGATGCGGTTTTGGCAGAGTGTCCGAAGATTAGAAAGATCTGGATGCTTCAGGAGGAAAAGGCGGAAGCTGTCGATGAAAAAGTGGCCTCTCTGGCAGAGTTAAAGAAAGCGGGAGAAAACAGCCAGGCTGACGCGGAAAGGCCGTCTGCCGATGATGTGGCGACCATTATTTTTACGTCGGGTACGACCGGAAAGAGCAAAGGAGTGATGTTGACGCAGAATAACTTGGCGGCCAACGTGATCGCTGTCAACTACACGGCCGACCCCGGCACCGTTATGCTGAGCGTACTGCCGATTCACCATGCATTTTGTCTGGTGATGGATTGGCTCAAGGGATTTTCGCTTGGCGCTACCGTGTGTATCAACGATTCTCTGCTGCATCTTGTGAAAAATATGAGTGTCTTCCAGCCGGAAGTGATACTGATGGTACCGATGATGGTGGAGACAATCTATAAAAGGCTTGCGGCGGCTGACCCGGCAATACCCAAACAGGCCCTGGCCGCGCATGTATTTGGCGGCAGGCTCAAGATTATCTTTACCGGAGGCGCGCATCTTGACCCCTATTATATCGAGCAGTTTGCGGAATACGGCGTGAATATCTACGAGGGATACGGCATGTCGGAATGTTCCCCGGTCATCAGTTCCAATATGCCGGGAGATCACAAGCCGGGTTCGATCGGAAGGCCGCTCGCCAACGCCGAGATCGCATTTGACAACGGGGAGATACTGGTAAGAGGAAGCAGCGTCATGAAAGGATACTATCAAATGCCGGAGGAGACTGCCGAGACATTAAAGGACGGCTGGTTACATACCGGCGACAAGGGATATCTCGATGAAGACGGTTTCCTGTTTATCAACGGGCGTGTGAAGAACCTGATTATTCTTTCCAACGGCGAGAATATTTCGCCGGAGGAGATCGAGAATAAGCTTTCGCTCGGCGCGCTGGTCGGCGAGGTGATCGTCACAGGTGAGAACAACGGACTGACGGCGAGGATCTATCCTGACATGGAAGTCGTTCAGGCCAAGGGTCTGGATGAAGAGGCTGTCAGAGCCGGAATCCAGGAGTTTTTGGATCAGTACAATAAGACCCAGCCCACCTACCGCCAGATAACAGGGCTTGTTGTGCGGAAAAATCCGTTTATCCGCAGTTCAACAAAGAAGATCAAGCGGCAGGAGGCATTGATCGACGAGCCGCTTCCTATGTGACAAAAATCTTTCTATGTGATAAAAGGGAGCATGACTGCCATAAAGGATTGGGTTAAAAGATCGGCGACGTCGTTGGCGGGAATCTGAAAATTCTCCGTGCTCCATTTGTGCAGCACGCCGATCGTACTGCCGATCACGCAGGCGATCATATAGGAGAACGCTTCTTTGCTGTGGCGGGGCGGCGTGGTATCCTGCGTCACCCTGGCGACGTAGCGGTGAAACATGGTAATGAGTTTCTCAAAAAACGGCTCGCCTCCCGGATTTTTGAGGAGGTTGGCTAAAAACAGATTCGTTGTGGTGTACTCACAGATCGTCAGAAAGTAAGATTTGCAAATTTCTTTATCACTTTTGGGGTGAAAAGTCTCCATGAGGGAGAAGATATCCTTTATGGTCTTATCTTCGATGGCGCTCACAAGAGCCGGAATGTTTTCGTAGTGGTTGTAGAACGTACTGCGGACGATTCCGGCTCTTTTGATAACGTCGGAAACGGTAATTTTATCGATATCTTTTTCCCTGAGTACCAAAAAGAACGCGTCATAGATGGCTTCATCTGCGACATGGTAGCGCTCATCTTGTATATCATTTGTCATAACAGACCTCATTTCTGCACGGCGAACAGCGTTTGCGTGTGCTTTGTTTCGTTACTTTTATTATAGCAAGCCGGCGGCGCGGCGGCTAGATTAAAAATGGCAAAATTTGGAGCGGATTGGGCTTTCATGGCGGGAGATCTGTTCCATGAAAAAAATAGAGAAAATGTGCCAAAACAGATGTTCTGTCTATAATCGTGCAGTTAATTCGTATATAATATAGACTGTGATATATGGGGAGAAACGAAATTATGAAAAAGAATGAACGTTTTTTTAACAAGTTTGGTCTATATGCAATCTCTATCATTGGAGTAATTTTAGGAATAACTCTGATTGCCTTTTCAAAAAATGTCCCTGATGTAGAAAATACACTAAATACCATAGGTCAGTTGATGATTACCGTTTCACTTGGTTCTTTATTTATGGAATGGTTTGGGTATGTCAATTATACCAGAAAAAGAATGTGTGAAATATTGGTGGAGGATGAAGTGATTAAGGTTCTCGATATCAATCGAAAAATGGAACTGAAGTCCGCACTGATTAAGAATATATACATGTATAATGCCCCCATGCTCCAAAATGAAGAGAATAATATTTCTACCATTATTGATAATGAAATGGATAATATTCTTCGCGACTACTACTTTGAAGAATACATTATCTATATTGATGTGGCGGTCATTGAATATGAGGGGAAAAAATTTATACGAAAAAAGTTTCGCCATACATTTACAGCCAAAACTGTCAATAAAGATAAAACCATTTTAGAATCGCCCATCAATACTTTCTTAGAACCTCCGTCCGATCATTTAGAAGTGTTTGAATTGGACAAATTTATCATAAATGGAGAAAAGCAGGATGTTTCGGACTGGCAGGTTACCGTGGAAGAAAATAGGGATACCATGCAGCAGTCCTACTCAAAACATTATTCGTTTGACAATATAATCGAACAAAACAAAAAGAAATTTACATTTCATGATAAGATTGACATTGATTTTGAATACCATACCTATGTTGCGATTGACGATATCGTTTATACTTACCAGATCAGAAAAGCTTGTAAACATTTTTGCATCCATTACAACGCCCCGATGGAATATAAAATTTTGATGGAAGGATTTGGGTTTATGTCTACAGGCAATTCGCAAAGACAGAGAGTGGTGGAAACGGAGACCGGATGTATGTTAAGATTTCTTGACTGGATTCTTCCGGGTAATGGCGCAATTATTGTATTGCAGAAAAGGTAGTCATTTTACACTGTTTGTATATATTTGTCAAGTTGACAAATATTATTGAATATATTATACTGACCATAACAGAAACGATATTAGGATTAGGAGGGATTTATATGAGAACAAGATATGGTGACGTTGTATATCCGATCGGATATGGCGAGAAAAACTGGTAAGATTTACTTTATATGTCAATTTATATAGTAGTAAATACAATTCAACCGAACAAAATATTTAACCTATCAGAGCAGGAGAAACGATTTTAGTTTGATCTTCTGCTCTTTTATTGTGCAAAAACAGAACGGGAATTCGGGTGATTTGGCGGTTGAAAAAAAGCGGAAATTGTGATACTCTGTAAAAGTATATCTATACATATTATATCTATACATATTTTTGGGTTTCAGTACGAACCGGAAAGAGCAGTATTGTGCTATCATACATAATTACAGCTTTCCACAGATCTGTGTGCGCATGTCGCACAGGACTCCTTTTGGCGGTGTGAAGCAATAGGAGGGAGCGGTAAGAACAAAGCAAATGAAAATGCTTAAAATTAAGGAGATAACAGAACATGGAACAATACAAACAGGAATTTATTGAATTTATGGTGGAGAGTGATGTCTTAAAATTCGGGGAGTTTACCCTCAAAAGCGGCAGAAAATCTCCTTTCTTTATGAACGCGGGCGCTTATGTCACCGGCAGCCAGCTGATGCGTCTCGGGGAATATTATGCGCGGGCGATTTATGAGCGCTACGGGGCGGATTTTGATGTGCTGTTTGGGCCGGCGTACAAGGGGATTCCGCTTTCCGTGGCCGCAACGATCGCATTTTCCAGATTATACGGAAAGGAGATCCGCTATTGCTCCAACCGCAAGGAGGCGAAAGATCACGGCGATGCAGGCATCTTACTGGGAAGCAAAATAAAAGACGGGGACCGTGTCGTCATTATCGAGGACGTCACCACCTCCGGCAAGTCGATCGAAGAGACATTTCCGATCGTAAAGGCGCAGGGAGACGTTACCATTTTAGGGCTTATGGTTTCGTTAAACCGCATGGAGAAGGGGCTTGGCGGGGAGAAGAGCGCACTCGAGGAGATCAGGGAAAAATACGGCTTTGACGCCAATGCAATTGTTACGATGGAGGAGGTTGTGGAACATCTGTACAATCGCCCATGCCAGGGGCGCGTTGTCATCAATGATGAAATCAAAGCTGCAATTGACGAATATTATAAGCAGTATGGCTGCAATTAGAAAAAAGCGGGTGCTGGCCGGCATCCTGTTTGCCGCATATCTGATTGTGCTCTGCTATTTTCTCTTTTTCTCGGAGGAGATGGGAAGGACATACAGTGAGAGACAATATCATTACAACCTGGTTCCATTCAAGGAAATCTGGCGATTCCTACACTATTGGAAAAAGCTTGGAATCGGGGTTGTCCTGATGAATATTGTGGGAAATGTCGCGGCCTTTGTGCCGTATGGCACTTTTCTGCCGATTTTTTCTAAACGGGCGAGAAGTTTCTGGCGCACAACGCTGCTGGGATTTGATTTCAGCCTCTGCGTGGAGCTGGTGCAGCTCGTCTCAAAAGTGGGCAGCTTTGATGTGGATGACCTTTTGCTCAACACCATCGGCGCCGCATGCGGATATGCCGTGTATTACAGTTATATCCACCGGAAAAAACGCGGGAAAGATAAATGATTTTATGACAAAATAGATATACTAACGAGGAGGGAAAACAGCTGGCACGTCGTAGAAGAGGTTACAAGTTTACAGAAAAAAAGCAGTCTGTGCGGGGGATTTTTTCGTTTATTCTGGCGTGTATTTCCGCGGGCATTTTTGCCGCGGTGGTGTGGTGCGCTTACCGGAGCCGGGGAAGTGTGAATCTTTATCTGGGAAGCGCCGGAGTTGCGTCGATGTTATTAGGCGTTTTGGCTTTTGTGCTCGCGATTATGAGTCTTCGGGAAGAGAATTCCTTTAAAATTTTCCCCTACCTTGCCACATTATCCTCTTTTTTGGTGACGGGGGTGTGGATTGCCTTATATGTGGTGGGATTCTTATTATAGGAAACGACAAATAAAGTTTTTGTTGTAAACAATAAAATCATGGACAGGAAGGGTCTATATGGGATATCAGGACATATACAGGGAGACGAACGAGGCGACGGAGGAGCGGTTTGCGCTGGCGTGCGGACGTATCGAAGAGATGGGACGCGAAGCGGTGGCGGCGGGAGCCCTTGGCGAATATTTTCGTTCAGCGGCTGTGTTGTGCGGCAGGCTTGCAGAAATTTATCGTAAGAAGTTGGACGGTTCCCTGGCAGGGTGCAGCCAAACGCAGTTGGAGCAGTGGAATGAGGCGCTCTATGCAGAGATCGCAGAGAAAGAAAAGTACGAACAAAGTTTTGCGAATCCCGCTTACGCGGTGCAGCGGCTTGGCCAGCTTGGAAAGGCGCTCTCGCTTCTTTACGCGCATCTCAGAGGCGGCATCCGAAGCGCGTTTCTCGGCAACGGGCAGAGACTTACGATCGCGTTTGAACTGCTGATTGAGAGTTACAATTGTTTGGAAAACGGGGAAGAGGAGGAAGTTAGGGCTGCGATCTGTTCTTATTTTCACGATTACAGCGAGATCTTCGAGGAAGAAAATATTCGTCGGCTGATTGATGCCGGGGAGGATTTCGAGTCAAGTATCGTCATGGAGGCAGATCTTGCCGATCTTCGTTATCTCTATTTCTATGGCGCCTTTATCGGGGAAAATGAGCGCCGAACGGCAGCGTTTTTTAGATCTCTTTCCGAGGAAGAGATCGTAAAAATGGCGGACACGTTTACAGAGGGATACCGCATCGGTTTTGAAGTGACAGGGAAAGACCTGGGGAAAAAGAAAACGGCGCAGATTCGCTATCCGATCGGTTTTGAGCGCATGGTGCGCCGGGCGGTTGAGAATCTGCAAAAGCTTGGCCTGAAAGCGACGATGTCCGCGCAGAGCGTGTCGCCGAACCGGCAGTACGACTATGACCATAAAGAAGACCGCGCCTACTATTTTGACAAGGCTTATGTGGAGCGCTGCCTCGAAGTAAAACGGGCATATTTTGAGGAAAACAAAAAAATGGCCGCCGGACACGCGGGTCCTGCGGTGATCGAGGTGTTTGGGGAGAAACCCTTTGCTCCGAAACAGAAAAAAGAGGCGATCCGCTACAGCGGGAAACAACAGCAGCTGCGCGTCTATGAGATGGGGGCGGCGGGACAGCTGACGAACCAATATATCAAAGGGGATGAGCGCAGCTTTACGATCATTGCCTTTCCGTTACCGGAGATTGGCAGCCGGTATGAGGAAATCTTCCGGGAGACCATGAAGATCAATACGCTCGACTATAATCTGTACCGCGACATGCAGCAGAAAATCATCGACGTGCTCGATTCGGCGGAGCGTGTGCATATTACCGGCAGAAACGGAAACAAGACGGATTTGTATGTAAAGATTTATCCGCTTGCGGACAGAGCGAAGGAGACGGCGTTTGAAAACTGTGTGGCGGACGTCAATATTCCGGTCGGGGAAGTATTTACCTCCCCGGTGCTCTCCGGAACATCTGGGACGCTGTTTGTCAGTCAGGTTTATTTGAACGGCCTTTGTTTTAAGAATCTTGAGATTGATTTTAAGGACGGTAAGACGACGGATTATACATGCACAAATTTTGAAAGTGAGGAGGAAAACAGGCAGTATATCAGGGATAATGTGCTGATGCACCACGATATGCTGCCGATGGGAGAATTTGCCATCGGCACCAACACGACGGCGTACCGGATGGCCAGGGATTATCAGATTGCGGACAAGCTGCCGATTTTGATTGCCGAAAAAACAGGTCCGCACTTTGCGGTGGGCGACACCTGCTACAGCCATGAGGAGGAATTGACGACCTACAATCCTGACGGCAAGGCGATTGTGGCGCGGGCAAACGAGATATCCATGCAGTATAAGACAGATGCGGAACATGCATATTTTAACTGCCACACCGATATCACGATACCGTATGACGAGCTTGACCGGGTGACGGCGCTGCGTGCGGATGGAAGCAGCGAGGATATTATCGCGGCGGGCAGATTTGTTCTGCCGGGGACGGAAGAATTGAACCGTCCGTTTGATTAAGAGTAAGTAATGGGTGAAAGACAGCGCAGGGAAGAGACAGAATAAAAATCATAGATAAGTGTATGTGCGGCGAAATTTGCAGGCGCATCAAGAATGGAGGGATAATATGGCACAAGTGGGAATTGTGATGGGCAGTGATTCGGATATGCCGGTTATGGCGAAGGCGGCGGATATTTTAGAGGAATTGGGTGTCTCGTATGAGATGACGATTATTTCCGCCCACAGGGAGCCGGATGTTTTTTTTGAGTATGCCAAATCTGCGGAGGAGAAGGGGTTTCAGGTGATCATTGCCGGTGCGGGCATGGCGGCGCATCTGCCGGGTATGTGCGCGGCGATCTTTCCGATGCCGGTGATCGGTATTCCGATGCACACGACATCGCTGGGCGGCAGGGATTCCCTGTACTCGATTGTACAGATGCCTTCGGGGATACCGGTAGCCACGGTGGCGATCAACGGCGGAGCGAACGCCGGCCTTTTGGCGGCAAAGATACTGGCGACTTCCGACGCACAGTTATTGCAGCGGGTAAAGGATTATGCAAAGAACTTAAAAGAACAGGTGCAGGCCAAAGACGCCAGGTTACAGGAAGTGGGATATAAAAATTACACAAAATAGCTGCTGCAAGGTTTGTGTCTGCGCGCACTTGGCACAAACTTGATATGCGCAAAAAACGTGCGCAGAAATGAGGATACTATGGATTATAAGAATTCCGGAGTGGATATTGAAGCCGGGTACAAGTCGGTGGAACTGATGAAAAAATATGTGCAGGGCACGATGCGTCCAGAGGTTTTAGGCGGTCTTGGCGGATTTTCCGGCGCGTTTTCGATGAAATCGTTTATGAATATGGAAAATCCGACGCTGGTGTCCGGCACGGACGGGTGCGGCACCAAGGTAAAGCTGGCGTTTTTGCTGGATAAGCACGATACGATCGGTATCGACTGTGTGGCCATGTGCGTCAACGATATCGCCTGTGCGGGCGGCGAGCCGTTGTTTTTCCTGGACTATATCGCCTGCGGCAAGAATTATCCAGAAAAGATTGCCACGATTGTCAGCGGCGTGGCCGAGGGGTGTAAGCAGGCGGGATGCGCCTTGATCGGCGGGGAGACTGCGGAGCATCCGGGACTGATGCCGGAGGATGAGTATGATCTGGCGGGATTTTCCGTCGGTATTGTGGATGAAAAAGATATCATAACAGGCGCCGATCTGCAGGCCGGCGACGCGCTGATCGGCATAGCCTCCTCGGGCGTACACTCCAACGGCTTTTCGCTGGTGAGAAAGATCTTTACGATGGACAGACCGACGCTTGATACATATCACGACGAGCTTGGAAAAACCTTGGGAGAGGCGCTTTTGGCGCCGACCAAGATTTATGTCAAAGCGTTAAAGAGCATAAAGGAAGCCGGCGTGCGCGTGCGGGCGTGCAGCCATATTACGGGCGGCGGTTTTTACGAGAATGTGCCGCGTATGCTGCCGGAGGGACGTCATGCCGTAATCAAAAAAGACAGCTATGAGGTTCCGGCGATCTTTCAGATGATGGCGCGCGAGGGCAAGGTCGAGGAAAAGATGATGTACAACACATACAACATGGGTCTTGGCATGGTGCTTGCGGTTGCCCCGTCTGATGTGGACAAGACGATGGAAGCCATCCGTGCGGCCGGCGAGACGCCCTATCAGATCGGTGAGATCACAGAGGGAGACAAAGGGGTGACCTTATGTTAAAGCTTGCGGTTCTTGTATCTGGCGGCGGCACCAATCTTCAGGCAATTTTGGACGCAATGGACAGGGGAGAGATCACGAACGCCGGAGTGGAAGTGGTCATCAGCAACAACCGTAATGCGTATGCCTTAGAGCGCGCGAAGAAGCATGGCATTGATGCGCTTAGCATCTCGCCCAGAGATTATGGCGACCGCGGTGCGTTTCATCAGGCTCTGCTTCAGACGCTGGATTCGTATGGAGTGGATTTGGTGGTTCTGGCCGGATATCTGGTAGTGATTCCGGGGGAGATGATCGCCAAATACCGCAATCGCATCATCAACGTTCATCCGTCGCTGATTCCGTCGTTTTGCGGCACCGGTTATTATGGTTTAAAAGTGCACGAGGCAGCGCTCGCCCGCGGGGTCACAGTGACCGGGGCTACCGTACATTTTGTGGATGAGGGAACCGATACGGGGCCTATCATTTTGCAGAAAGCCGTCGAAGTGCATAAGGGGGATACTCCCGAAATCCTGCAGAGGCGTGTGATGGAGCAGGCGGAGTGGGTGATACTGCCCAGGGCGATTGATTTGATTGCCAATGATAAGGTGAATGTGGAGGATGGCAGGGTTGTGATTGCGTAGCTTTTTTCAAAGGCGAATATTCAAAAGGCCAGATGTTGTTGCGGTTTTGCCGATTGTATTGCTATATTCTAAACGAACCGTTATTACAGATAGGATTGGCATTGTCAGGGGGCAGGATTTGTATGATGATAATTATGATTTTTGAGGAAAAAGAGAGGATAGAACATGAGAGTATTGGTAGTGGGCAGCGGCGGACGTGAGCACGCGATTGTCACGAGCGTGGCGAAGAGCCCCAAAGTAGATAAAATCTTTTGTGCACCCGGAAATGCAGGGATCGCCGCGCTGGCGGAGTGCGTGCCGATCGGCGCGATGGAGTTTGACAAATTGGCTGCTTTTGCCAAGGAGCATGAGATCGATTTTACCATCGTCGGCATGGATGACCCGCTGGTGGGAGGCATCGTGGACGTGTTTGAGGCTAAGGGCCTGCGCGTGTTTGGACCGCGCAAGAACGCCGCCATTTTGGAGGGCTCAAAGGCATTCTCCAAAGATTTGATGAAAAAATATGACATCCCCACGGCGGCGTATGAGAATTTTACATCCGCCAAGGACGCGCTGGCCTATCTTGAGACGGCCAAAATGCCGATCGTCCTAAAAGCGGACGGGTTGGCGCTAGGCAAAGGCGTGTTGATCTGCAATACCTTAGAGGAGGCGAGGGCCGGCGTCAAGGAGCTGATGGAGGATAAGAAGTTTGGCTCCGCCGGCAATACGATTGTCATTGAGGAGTTTATGACGGGGCGTGAGGTTTCCGTTCTCTCGTTCGTGGACGGAAAGACCATCCAGATTATGTCCTCGGCTCAGGACCATAAGCGGGCCAAGGACGGTGATCAGGGCTTGAATACCGGGGGTATGGGCAATTTTTCGCCGAGCCCGTTTTATACCGATGAAGTGGATACATTCTGCAAAAAACATATCTACCAGGCTACCGTGGATGCTATGGCGGCCGAGGGCAGACCGTTTACCGGCGTTATCTTTTTTGGCCTGATGCTGACCGCGGACGGGCCGAAGGTGTTAGAGTATAACGCCCGCTTCGGCGACCCCGAGGCGCAGGTCGTGCTGCCGCGCATGAAAAATGACATTATCGAGGTGATGGAAGCCTGTGTGGACGGGAAGCTGGATACGATCAAGCTGGAGTTTGAGGATAACGCGGCCGTCTGCGTCGTGCTGGCCTCCGACGGCTATCCGGTTTCCTACGAGAAAGGGTATGAGATCAAAGGGCTGGATGCGTTTGACGGGAAAGACGATTATTATTGTTATCACGCGGGGACGAAGTTTAACGACCAGGGCGCCGTTGTGACAAACGGCGGCCGCGTGCTGGGGATAACGGCTACCGGGAAGGATTTGAAAGAAGCGCGGGCCAAAGCGTACGAGGCCGTCGAGTGGGTGGATTTTGCCAACAAATATATGCGCCACGACATTGGTAAGGCGATCGACGAGGCCAGATAAAGAGATAGGCAGGAGGAGTATTTTGAGCAGTTTTAATCCAAATACCGGCATTATATTTGACATGGACGGGACGCTGTGGGATTCCGCCGAAAATGTGGCAGTCTCATGGAATCTGGCGATTCAAAAGGACGGCAGGCTGGCCAAAACACTGACTACGGCGGATATCCAGCGGGTGATGGGGAAAACGATGGATGTGATCGCAGACCTTTTATTCCCCGAATTAACCAAACAAGAGCGGATGGCGCTTTTGACGGACTGCTGTATGGCGGAAAACGAATATCTGCGCATCCACGGCGGTGTGCTTTATCCTGATTTGGAGGAGACGCTCTTAATTTTGCAAAAGCGTTATCCGCTGTTTATTGTCAGCAATTGTCAGGCGGGATATGTCGAGGCATTTTTAGACCATTATGATTTTTGGCGCTATTTTAAGGATATCGAGTGTTACGGCAATAACTTCAAACAAAAAGGCGAGAATATACGCCTGATCGCGGAGCGCAATCAGCTCAAGCAGGCCGTTTATGTCGGCGATATTCAGGGGGATTATGAAGCCAGTGTACAGGCGAAAGTCTCGTTTGTCCACGCCGCCTACGGCTTTGGCACGATAAACGTGCCGGTGCCTAAAATCAGCAGTTTTCGGGAATTGGTGGAGATGGAGCTGCCGTTTGTTTCAAATAAATAATAGCAAGGAGAAGACGTTTCCGCATGAAGAAACGCCAGAGGTCTCTATGACGAAGTTGGATGAGTTATTGACAAAGATTTACCGCAAACATGTTTATATTCAAACGCATAATTTCCCCGATCCCGATGCCATTGCCAGCGCATACGGCTTACAGGCCCTGCTTGGGGCCAGAGGGGTCTCCTCCACAATCTGTTACAGCGGCAAGATTGACCGCTACAGCACGGCAAAACTGGGAGAGCTTTTGGGGATAGAACTCCATCACATTGAAAACCTTGCCTCGATACTTCGCGAGGAGGACGAGGTGATCCTGGTGGATGCCCAGAAGGGCAATTCCAATATTATTGATATGACCGGCGACGAGATCATTTGTATTGACCATCACCCGGAAAATGAAAAATACCAGTATCGTTTTAAGGACATCCGCCCGGAGATCGGAGCCTGCGCAACGATTATCGGCCACTATTTTTTTGAGAACAACGTGCCTGTCACCAAAAATATTGCCACGGCGCTGACTTACGGCATCCGCATTGACACCAATAACCTCTCACGAGGCGTCTCGAAGCTGGATGTGGATATGATTTACAAATTGTATGATGAATGTGATTACGAAATCATCCATATTCTGGAAAACAGCACGCTCTGTTTTGACGACCTGCTCGCGTATTCCAAAGCCATTTCGAGCGTGGAAGTCTTTGACAACATCGGCTTTGCCGACGCCGGCAAAGACTGCCCGGTTATCGCCAATGTTTCGGATTTTATGCTCGCCTTAAAAGAGGTGTCGTTTTCTGTCGTCTGCTCCCACAAGGAGGGCGGTTTAAAATTATCCGTCCGCAGTGAGCTGGCGGCTCTCGATGCGGGAAAGATCGTCCATGAGGCGCTCGCGGCAGTGGGCGGAAGCGGCGGCGGCCATGCGGAAATGGCGGGCGGTTTCGTTCCGTTCTCCGGCGATGAGGCAGAGCTTGCCATCTTGCAGGACGAGATGAAAGAGAGTTTTCTTGCGGTGATTGAAGCGGTCAAAAATAGATAAATTTCACGCGGCCGCTTGACAGAACAGGCATTTGCCGCTATACTAAAAACCAGTTAAAAAGTATCAAAGACGATGACGAAGCCAGTACTTTGCGGGGAAAGGCAAAGAGAGCCGGAGCAGGTGGGAGCCGGTACGAGTATCCGCAGGGGAATATCCCTTCCAAGTCGCAGTCCGAACGGCATTGGCCAAGTAGAGGCTGACGTATTTTCTGCGTTAAAGAAACGGGTATCATTTTCAGCAATGAAGATCGTACAGCAGTAACAGGTGGTATAACGAACAGACAGCTTTCGTCCTATTACGGGACGGGAGCTTTTTTCGATTGACGCACGCACCGAAGCATATTTGAAAGGAGTCACAGCGATGTACAAAAAAGTAGACAGCAACCTAAACTTTGTTGACCGCGAAAAGGAAGTGGTTGAGTTCTGGAGAGACAACCATATTTTTGAAAAGAGCATGGAGAACCACAAGGAGGGCGAGACATACACATTTTACGATGGACCGCCGACGGCCAACGGCAAGCCGCATATCGGGCATGTGCTCACGCGCGTGATCAAGGATATGATTCCGCGCTATCAGACGATGAAGGGCAAGTATGTGCCGCGCAAGGCCGGGTGGGACACACATGGTCTGCCGGTGGAGCTTGAGGTGGAGAAGCTTTTAGGCTTAAACGGCAAAGAGCAGATCGAGGAATATGGCATGGAGCCGTTTATCAAGAAATGCAAGGAGTCCGTGTGGAAATACAAAGGGATGTGGGAGGATTTCTCGGAAACCGTCGGTTTCTGGGCCGATATGGACAATCCCTATGTCACCTATGACGACAATTTTATCGAGTCCGAGTGGTGGGCGCTCAAGGAAATCTGGAATAAAAAGCTGTTGTACAAGGGCTTTAAGATCGTGCCGTACTGTCCGCGCTGCGGTACGCCGCTTTCCTCGCAGGAAGTGGCGCAGGGCTATAAGACGGTAAAAGAACGTTCCGCCGTCGTGCGCTTTCGGGTGGTCGGTGAGGATGCGTATTTTCTCGCGTGGACGACGACGCCGTGGACGCTGCCCTCTAACGTGGGTCTCTGTGTCAACCCGGAAGATACTTACTGTAAGGTGAAGGCGGCGGACGGGTATACCTACTATATGGCAGAGCTTTTGCTTGACGCGGTTTTGGGTAAACTGGCGAACGAGGACGAGGGTAGAAAGGCATATGAGATACTCGAAACCTTTACCGGAAGGGATTTGGAATACAAAGAGTATGAACCGCTGTTTGCCTGTGCTGCGGATGTGGCGGCAAAGCAGCATAAAAAGGGATTTTTCGTGACCTGCGACGACTATGTCACCATGTCCGACGGTACAGGCATCGTGCATATCGCGCCGGCGTTCGGTGAGGACGACGCGAAAGTGGGCAGAAAATATGACCTGCCGTTCGTGCAGTTTGTAAACGGCAAGGGAGAGATGACCGAGGAGACCGCCTATGCCGGCACCTTTGTCAAAAAAGCGGACCCTGTGATCTTAAAGGACCTCGATGCGCAGGGCAAGCTGTTTGACGCGCCGAAGTTTGAACACGACTATCCGCATTGCTGGAGATGCGACACACCGCTCATCTATTATGCGCGCGAGTCCTGGTTTATCAAAATGACCGAGGTAAAGGATGATTTGATCCGCAACAACAATACGGTCAATTGGATTCCCGCGTCGATCGGCAAGGGGCGTTTCGGCGATTGGCTGGAGAATATCCAGGACTGGGGAATTTCAAGAAACCGCTACTGGGGCACGCCGCTCAACGTATGGGAGTGCGAGGGCTGCGGCCATCAGGAGTCGATCGGCAGCCGCGCCGAGCTCGCGGAGCGCAGCGGTGACCCGGCAAATGCCGCGATCGAGCTGCACAGGCCGTACATTGACGCGGTGACGTTTTGCTGCCCGGACTGCGGGGGAACGATGAAGAGAGTTCCCGAGGTGATCGACTGCTGGTTTGATTCCGGGGCGATGCCGTTTGCGCAGCATCATTATCCGTTTGAAAATAAAGAGCTTTTTGAGCAGCAGTTCCCGGCGCAGTTTATCTCGGAGGCAGTGGACCAGACAAGGGGATGGTTTTACTCGCTGATGGCCGAGTCCACGCTTCTTTTTAACAAGGCGCCCTATGAAAACGTGATCGTCCTTGGCCATGTGCAGGATGAGAACGGACAGAAAATGAGCAAATCCAAGGGCAATGCCGTAGATCCGTTTGAGGCGCTAAAAACCTACGGCGCAGACGCGATCCGCTGGTATTTCTATATTAACAGCGCGCCGTGGCTGCCGAACCGTTTCCACGGCAAGGCGGTGCAGGAGGGACAGCGCAAGTTCTTAGGCACGCTTTGGAATACCTACGCATTTTTTGTGCTGTATGCCAATATTGACCAGTTTGACGCCTCCAAGCATACGCTTGACTATGATAAACTATCCGTCATGGATAAGTGGCTGCTCTCCAAACTAAATACCGTAGTCAGAGCAGTGGACGACCATCTTGGCAATTACCGCATCCCGGAGGCTGCGCGGGCGCTGGATGAGTTTGTGGACGATATGAGCAACTGGTATGTCAGAAGAAGCAGGGAGCGCTTCTGGGCGAAGGGCATGGAGCAGGACAAGATCAATGCCTACATGACGCTCTATTCTTCACTTGTCACAATTTGTAAATGCGCGGCGCCTTTGATTCCTTTTATGACGGAGGATATCTACCGCAATCTGGTATGCGAGATTGACAAATCAGCGCCGGAAAGCGTACATTTGTGCAAATTTCCGGTTGCCAAAGAGGCATATATAGATGTAGAATTAGAAAAGAGCATGGATGAGGTACGAAAGCTTGTGGTGATGGGACGTGCGTGCCGCAACGCGGCAAACATCAAAAACCGTCAGCCGATCGGCAAGATGTATGTCAAGGCGCCGTTTGAGCTGTCGGCGTATTTTGTCGAAATCATCGAGGACGAGTTAAACGTCAAGGATGTATCGTTTACCGACGACGTGAGCGGGTACACGACCTATATCTTGAAACCGCAGCTGCGCACCGTGGGACCAAAATACGGCAAGTTCCTGGGCCAGATTCAGAAATGTCTGGCAGAGATAGACGGTAACGCCGCCATGGCCGAATTAAAATCCGCCGGATATATTACTTTATCGACAATAAATGACGATATAAAACTTATGGAAGAAGATTTGCTCATCACCATGGTACAGAGCGAGGGCTATGTGACGGAGGGGGATAACACCGCAACGGTCGTCCTTGACACCAATCTGACCCCCGAACTGATCGAGGAGGGCTTTGTGCGTGAGATCATCAGTAAGCTTCAGACCATGCGCAAGGAAGCGGGCTTTGAGGTGATGGACCAGATCACGGTTGGCTATGAGGCCGGAGGCAAAGTGGCCGATATCTTTGCAAAGTGCGGTGATCTGATTATGGCGGATGTTTTGGGCGTGTCTATATCTGCCCATATCCCTGCGGACGCTTTCACGAAGGAGTGGAATATTAACGGGGAGAAGGTAGTATTGGGCGTAAAGAGACAGCGATAGCAGACCGTATCCATAGCGGGCAGCCGCTATAGAATTGACGGCAAATATGACGTTTTCAAATGATTAAAATATCATATAATATATTTTGTGGTTATAGAATAGGATCTAAGGAGGAGAAGAATGAGTTCTAGTTTGTTTGACAAGGAAGCCTTTATCGCGGAGGTGCGTGATCATGTAAAAAACCTTTACCGTAAAACATTAGACGAAGCGACGCAGCAGGAGATTTTTCAGGCGGTTTCGTATGCGGTCAAAGATGAGATCATTGATCAGTGGCTGGATACGCAAAAGACGTTTGACAGTGAAGACCCCAAGATGGTTTACTATATGTCCATGGAGTTTTTGATCGGACGTGCACTGGGCAATAACCTGATCAATCTGAAGGCTTACAAGGAGGTAAAAGAAGCGCTTGAGGAGATTGGTCTGGATCTCGATGTGATCGAGGATCAGGAGCCGGACCCGGCGCTTGGAAACGGCGGACTTGGAAGACTGGCGGCTTGTTTTATGGAATCTCTCGCGACATTGGGATATCCGGCGTATGGCTGTGGCATCCGCTACCGCTATGGCATGTTCAAGCAGCAGATCAAAGACGGATTTCAGATTGAGGTCCCGGACAATTGGTTAAAGAACGGTTATCCGTTTGAGCTGCGCAGGCCGGAGTACACCTATGAGGTGAAATTTGGCGGTTATGTGCGGGCGCAGCAGGAGCCGGACGGTATCACAAAGTTTGTGCACGAAGGATACCAGTCCGTGATGGCGATTCCTTATGATATGCCGATTATCGGTTATGGCAACCGCATGGTAAATACCCTGATGATCTGGGATGCGGAGGCAAAGGAAAGCTTTGAGCTCAACTCTTTCGACAAGGGCGATTATCACAAGGCTGTGGAGCAGGAGAATCTCGCGCGCAATCTCGTGGAGGTATTGTATCCGAACGACAACCATGTGGCAGGAAAAGAGCTTCGCTTAAAACAGCAGTATTTCTTTATCTCAGCGAGCGTGCAGCGCGCCCTCGCCAAATATAAAAAGAACCATGACGATATCAATAAATTATACGAGAAAGTGACGTTTCAGTTGAATGACACGCATCCGACCGTGGCAGTGGCCGAGCTGATGCGGATTCTTTTGGATGAGGAAGGATTGAGCTGGGAGGAAGCGTGGGAGATCACCTCTAAGACCTGCGCTTACACCAACCATACCATCATGGCGGAAGCCCTCGAAAAATGGCCGATTGAGATATTCTCGCGTCTGCTGCCGCGTATCTATCAGATCGTGGAGGAGATTAACCGACGTTTCCTGTTGCAGATACAGGCAAGTTTTCCGGGCGACAACAATAAGATCGCCAAGATGGCGATCATCTATGACGGCCAGGTAAAAATGGCCAATCTCGCGATCGCGGCGGGCTACTCGGTAAACGGTGTGGCGAGGCTGCACACCGAGATCTTAAAGAACGAACAGCTGCATGATTTTTACCAGATGTTCCCCAAAAAGTTTAACAACAAGACCAACGGTATCACACAGAGGAGATTCCTGCTGCACGGCAATCCTCTGCTCGCCGACTGGGTGACGGAGCATATCGGGGACGACTGGATCGTGAAGCTTTCACATCTGGAAAAGCTGGCAATCTACGCGGATGACGAGAAAGCACAGCAGGAGTTTATGAATATCAAGTACCGCAATAAGGTGCGGCTTGCCAAATATATCAAAGAGCACAACAATATAGAGGTTGACCCGCGCTCCATATTTGACGTCCAGGTAAAGCGTCTTCATGAGTACAAGCGTCAGCTCTTGAATGTTCTGCATATTATGTATTTATATAATGAGCTGAAAGAGCATCCTGATATCGAGTTCTATCCAAGAACATTTATCTTTGGCGCCAAGGCTGCGGCGGGCTACAAGAATGCAAAGCTTACCATCAAATTGATCAACAGCGTCGCCGATGTCATCAATCATGACCGCAGTATCGGCGGTAAGATCAAGGTGGTGTTTATAGAGGACTACCGGGTATCCAATGCGGAGTGGATTTTTGCGGCCGCCGATGTATCGGAGCAGATTTCCACCGCGAGCAAGGAGGCGTCCGGCACCGGCAATATGAAGTTTATGTTAAACGGTGCGCTGACGCTCGGGACGATGGACGGCGCCAATGTGGAGATGGTGGAAGAAGTCGGCATTGAGCACGCATTTATCTTCGGCCTGACGTCCGACGAGGTGATCGCCTATGAACACAGCCGCAGTTATGACCCGATGGAGATCTTTAACAGTGACCCGGACATCCGCAAAGTGCTGATGCAGTTGATCAACGGATTTTATTCACCGAGTGATCCGGAGATGTTCCGTGATTTGTACAATTCATTGCTGAATACAAAGTGTACACAGTATGCAGATACTTACTTTATATTGAAAGACTTCCGGTCTTACGCAGAGGCGCAGAGGCGTGTGATGGAAGCCTATATGGACGAAAAGAACTGGGCGAAAAGCGCGATCTTAAACGTCGCACATTCGGGCAAGTTCTCTTCGGACCGTACCATTCAGGAATACGTTGACGATATCTGGCACTTAGACAAAGTGACTGTGAGATCGTCTGTAGAGAAATAAGTGAGTAGAGATACGGGGGTACGCCTGCTGCATTGAGGCGGCGGGATGGCAGTAAGTACAACATGGCACTGATTTTTAGGAAAAAGTGAGTGTTGTACAAGGCGTTTGTGATGATTCATAAACGCCTTGTGTCGTTCTCGATTCAGAGAAGAAATGAGGGAATATTATGGCAGAGAAGTGGAAACTGAGGGGTAAAAGGATTGTTGCGTGGCTGCTTGTCTTTCTGATGAGCGTGACGTCGCTGGCCTTTGGCGACGCCGGTGCGGTGCAGGTTGCGGCGGCGGGGGTATCTGATTCCGGCGGGGTGGAGGTTAGGCCAACCGTGGAGGCAGACTGGTATGACAGGATCAATCTTCCGCAGTACGGGAGGGACTTGTATATGTCCGTACAGTCGGCCAGCAATTACCAAAAGAATATTTTGGCCGGCAGGTATTTGATCTATGAGTCCGCCTTAAAGAGTGCGGACTACAAATTGCGGAATAATTCAATGGGTATCTTTTATGCAAAGAGGATTACAACCATCAACCGCAGCGCGGAGATGGAGGACAACGATCCGGAAGACCTCAATATTAGACAGAGCGTCCGCACGGCCTTTGACGTGTTGCAGATGGACCACCCGGAAGTGTTCTGGCTGATTGGCGAACCGAAGATTTACCGTGAAGAGAGCGGCAGCAATACATCCGGTTATACCTATACATACTATCTTATGACATCTTGTGACAAGCGCAGCTACGATATCAGGGACAGCGCTTATATAGACATTGACGACGGGACCAGTAAACTGTTGACAAACAAGATTGATAAGTTTAATACCGAGGTGAGCGCTATCGTCGGCAAATATGCCTCGCAGGATGACGCCCATAAGGTTGCTTCTTTCCAGGAAGAGCTGATTAAAAAAGCAAATTATGCCTGCGAGTCGAGAGCAGGTTCCTCCTTTTATGCAAACCAGAGCCTTGCCCCCATCATGGGAGCGGGAAATACCGACGGCGCGGTGCCGACGGATATCGGCTATGCAAAGGCATTGAAGGTCCTCTGTGACAAAGCCGGTATTCCCTGCGTGATCACGGAGGGAACCGTAAATGGCCAGGCGCATATGTGGAATTATGTATATATGAACGACACCGACGCGTGGTATGCCGTGGACGTGGCCGCTGACGCGCTGCTTAGCAGCTCGGGCAGTATCTCACAGAAGTGGCTGCTTGTCGGCTCGGAGAGTATTGTCGATAAGGCGAGCGGTGAGAAGTATGGAGATTCCCATGTCGGCGGTGCAAACCAGCTTTATACGGGCGGAATCGATCTTCCCGCCAGTATTGGTTTTACCAATGAGCCGGAGCTTAGCACGACACGATATATTCTCAATCCCGTCAGAATCAACGGTGTCATTATTAAGGCTCCAACCAAGGGAAGCGGTACGGAGCAAAAACCGTATCAGATTTCTACCGAAGAGCAGATGTTTTGGTTCGCTGCGTTGATAAACGGAGAGCTTGAGGACGGTGCACAGGAAAATGCGTGCGCAATTTTGCAGGAAAATATTACGATCAGCCATCCGTGGGTGCCGATTGGCAAGAGCGGCACGACGGGGGCCCATACATTTAGAGGCGTATTCGACGGTAATTATAAGACCGTAACCGGGTTAAATATCGACAGCGGAAGTACCGATAAACCGGGCGACAAATGGGGACTCTTCGGGTCCGTCAGCGGTACGGTAAAAAATCTGCATCTTGCAGGGGCCGCATACACAAATCCCGGTACGGGAGTTTCCATCGGAACGGTTGCAGGCAGTTTAGCGTCAGGCGGTATCATCGACTACTGTTATGTGGACAAAAGTGTAGAGCAGCAGGGCGGTATGGCGCAGACGATCGGCGGTATGGTTTATGAAAATTTGGGGACGATCAATCACAGCTACACACTGTGCGGACCGTTGAAAGTGTCTGGTAATAATCGCTATACGGCCAGCTTTTTCCTTGATGCGGACGATTCCTCGGCAGATCCGGAGGGAAAGACACAAAAAGAGTTTGCCAACGGTTCCGTTACCTGGGCGCTAAACGAGGGCAACGAGGGAGAGACGAGCGAACCGATCTGGCGTCAGAATATTGATATGGGCAGCATCGACGCGTATCCGGTGTGGTATGAAGAGAGCGGCGTCGTATACTACAGTACAACCGACAAAACGTATTCCAACAAGCGCTATCTGGATATCGCGTCCTGCTTTGTCAATAAGAATTACGCGTTCAACAATGCAAACAGGGATGTCGTACATGTGGAGCTGCCGGAGGACGTAAAAGGAAATCCGAAGATTTACTATTCCGTGCAGAAGGCGACAGGCAGTATGCCGGATGAGAACAAATGGCGCGACTACGATACGTTTGACTGTACTACCTTTGCGCCGGGAAGCTATTTTATTCTGGCAACCATGGAGGGAGCGCTCAATTACAGCGACGCCCAGGGTTATACCATGTTTACGGTAACCTCCAAGTCCTTTGCTCTGGACCCGGAGATTACCGGGCTTACCATTACGCTCAATTACCCGTCGGATGCGAAGATTCCGTACAGCGGTCAGGATGTGACGCCGATCATTACGGTTCGCGACGGTTCGCGCACATTGACGCAGGGAACCGATTACAGGTTTGAGGCGTATTCCCCCAATCCCTACAACGCCGCAAGCGCAGGCGATAAGGTGTGGAGGGTGACAGGTATCAATGATTATACGGGTTCCCGAGACATTACTTTTACGATTACAAAGGCGGACGCGGGCGTGCGCATTGCCAGCAGCTATCCGCTCACTTACGATTATAGCGGGAATAATATTGCGTCCCCGACCGATGCGCAGATCATCCGTGACAATCAAAAAGACGATCCCAACGCGACCGTGCGCATCGCATGGTACCGAGGCGACCAGACGACCGGAGAGTTAGATGAGGCCGAGCGGCTGGGCAATACCGAGACGCCCAAAAATGCGGGCACATATACGCTGGTGGTTACGGTAAGTTCGGCAACCGGCAACTATGAAGAGTCTTCGGTGCGCAAGCTGGTTACCATCAACAAGATCAAACCGACCAAGGATTTGTACAATACGACGTCGTTTGCGGATTCCTATGAGTTTGACGGAAGAGAGAAAGAAGTAACCATTCAGCCAAACGGCGGCGTCGAAGGCTTAGGAGAACTCTCAATCCGATACCGCAAATCCGGTTCCAGCAATTATATCGACGGAAAGCCCAAGGACGCCGGAACTTATGAAGTAGTCGCGGTGATTGCGGAGGGCGATAACTACCTGTCGAGCACCGTGGCTCTGGGCACATTTACGATCACGCCAAAGCCGCTGGCGGTGCATATGTTCCAGCTCGATGTCACCCAGTATTATAAGGGAATGGAGATTCGGCCGGATATTGATACCAGTGCGGAGCCGTCCCTGACGACCAACGATTATACGGCATCCTACCGCGACAATACCAGTATCGGTACGGCAACCGTGACGTTTACCGGTAAGAATAATTACAGCGGCTCGGTGAGTATGCAGTTTGAGATCAAGCCGAAGACGCTGCCGGAAAGTGATTTCTACCGTCTCGAGTGCCTTGGAACCGTGGTGGATTATACGGAAAACTGGTATACCGGCGGAGTGAGAATCTATCCGGGTACGGTGCCTGGAAAGACGATGACGATCTGGCGCAATAACAGTGCCGTCGGTTCCGCTTATATTGATATCACGACGGAGGGAACGACAAACGTCCAGTTCTATCTCAAGGACGGTGACGGGTATATCTACTATATGGAGAAAGACGACGGCACCTACGGGCTGGCCGATATGGATTTCAATATTGACCTGAATGCGCCAAGCTTTATCGGAGGCGGACTGAAAATTGGAAATCAGACGGTTACGACTTCCAACAATATGTTAGGTACGATTACGTTCCGCGACAGTGAAATCTACACCGAATCACTGACGGGTTCCGTGCAGGCGCAGGACAAATTTTCCGGCGTGGCAACCTGTTACTATTATGTCTATGTGTATACGGGCGAGGAGGACAGTATCAAGCCGCTGACAAAGGAGGAGCTGGATGCGATTACGTTTTACGAGGCATCGGAGAATGTCGGCGAGTTTAGCATTACCAATGACGGCAGATATGTGGTTTACGCATACGCGGTAGACCATGCGGGCAATAAGAGCGGCTATATCTGTACGCAGGGTATCACAATCGACACGATTCCGCCGGAGATTGTGGGTGTCATAGAGCCGAAGAAATCCAACGGTACGCTGCTGGATGTCGAGGCAACCGTGCAGTTTAAGGCGAGCGAATACGGTACATTTTACTATACCGTGCAGGAGAGCGGCGAAAATGCGCCGACCGTAGACCAGGTGATTGCAAACGGTACGTCGGGCGTGATGTCGGGCGGTTCACAGGATTCCTACCAGAATTTTATCAACCTGAAAGATTTGAAACCGAGCACGGAGTATGTTCTCTACATTGCAGCGAAAGATAAAGCAGGAAATAAAATTCTCGATGTAAAAGCAGTGCCTTTTAAAACTTTAAAAATTATACCTAAATTTGATAAACAGCCGACATGGAGCGGCGTCTATGGAACGATGATTAAGGATATGGAGGTCAAGACCGAGGATATCACCAGCACCAACGGGGCGACGGGTACCTGGTCGATCAAAGATCCGTCGACGTCTGCCAATACGGCAATTTTGCAGGTCAACGACGAGGCGGCTCCGATGATTACGCTCGTGTATACGCCGGATGACACGGCCAAATATGAGACGATCGAGGTGTCCGTGCAGCCTACCGTCATAAAACGGCCGGTGACAGTTACCATCCCGAACGTAACCAAGGTATATGGGGAAGAGATGACCACCATTAAGATCGAGGGCGTGGCGATGACCGGCGCAACTCCCGAGGAGAGCATTGCCGCGGCATGTCAGGACCGCGTCACAAGCGACTACAATCCGATCTATGTGACAAGAAACGGAGTTACGGATACGGTGGCTGATCTGAGCATCCATGTGACCATTCGCGCAGACAAAGATACGGATGCGGGTACTTATGCCGTTGAGGGCGCTTCCACCAGCCGCAACTATGATGTGACGTTTGTGAACGGCACGATTGAGATCACGAAGGCGACTCCGGTGATTACGATCGGCACGGCGTCCTATGTGAAAGTATTTGGAGACGGCAGATTTGCCCTGGAGGGACTTGAGCACACCAACACGGATGTGGACGGCGTTTTACAGTTTGAGGTCATCAATTCGACGCCGGAGACACCGGGAGAGGCGGATGTGCATCCGGTGATCGACGTCCTCGCCAAGGGCGATGTGGATATTTTAGGCGCCGGAAGAGCAAAGATCAGGGTTTCCCTGCCGGAGACCAAGAACTATTTCGCAGTGCCCGGAACCGTCAACAAAGCGATCGAAGTGAGGGTCAATAAACGAGATGCCCAGGAGATTGCCCCGGAGACGCGCAGATATGTATACGCGGCGGGGTCTAAGGATGCGCCTGTGGTGATCGACCTCAACGAGAAAGTGCCGGAGGATAAGGGGGCAATGGCCTGCACCGTGACAAAAGTGGTTGACGATTACGGTATGATCAAAGACGGCAAGGTGGAAGTGGATGCCGACGGCAATCTGACCTATGAAGTCAACAGAGGAGAGGAATCGCAGATTGGGCTGGGCGCAGACATAACGATAGAATATTTAATGCAGAATTACAAAAAGGCCGTTGCGTTGCTTCACATCGAATGGCGTGATAAGATCAACGTAAAGCAGAGCAGCACAAATCCGGTGCGCATCGTGGGCGGCAACAGTCTGGTCTACGGTGACAGGCTTGATCAGCTGGTATTAAACAGCGATACGGTCATATTTGTCGAGGACGAGGACCCGGAGACCGGTATTGAGGTTGCCGGCGAGCTGATGTGGATCAGCCCGGGAGAGGCTTTTGATGCGGGTACGGAGTCGGCCGACTGGGAGTATGTCCTGGAAGATACCGAGACTTACCGTGAGCCGGTCAGGGGGTCGCTGCCGATTATCATTGAGCGCGCCTCTGCGAATCTGGAAACGCCAACTGCCACCATCAGCCCGGACGAAGGCAATGAATGTGTGTACAATCCGACGAGAACGCTGGAAAAGGACGTGAGGATTCTTGGCGATAACGGCACCTGGACTGTGGCAGAGGAGGAAGTGACGGTCGAGGGAACCTGGAGCTGGGAGGAGGGCGCTACCGTTCCGACGGTGGATAAGACAGAGTACCCGGCAGTGTTTACGCCCAATGACATAACAAATTATCAGCCGGTGACGAAGATGGTTGCACTCACCACGACAAAGGCATTGCCTTATCTGGTGGAGAAGCCAGAGGCGGCAGCGATTACCTACGGCGACATGCTTTCTGCGGCCACATTTACCGGCGGTCTGGTAAGGCACAGCGAGGACACGGAAATTGTGGGCTATGATGTCGCAGTGCCCGGAACATTCCGGTGGGAATTAGAGGATGAAAAGCCCTGGGTGAAAGACAGTGAAAAAACCATTTATACGGTAATCTTTACGCCGGATGATTCCATTGATTATGAAACGATCACGACCGAGATGACGGTGAAAGTAAATCCGGCGGAATGGCCGCCGCTGACACCGGAGGATACGCTTCATGTGCCGTTTGCCGTAAAAGGCATCTACGAGGTCGACTGGCCGCAAAGCTGGATACCCAAATCGTATGAGGCCGGCTGGGATCTCAATGAGCTGTCCCCTGTGACGATAGAAGTCAGATACGAAGGGGAAGACAGCGGTGTGGGCAATTATTTACACGAAGAGAAATCCGTGACCGTGATCCGCGCGGCCTGTGAGCACGACGGCGATAAAGAATACCGCAACGCCAAAGTGCCGACCTGTACCAAGGAGGGATATACCGGAGATACCTACTGTGCGATCGAGGGATGCGGCAGGTTTATCATGATGGGTGAAGTGATACCGGAGCTGGGCCATGATTTAGATACGGCGCATCTGCTCGACAAAAAAGAGCCGACCTGTACCGAGGACGGTTATGCTGTGTATCCGTGTAAGCGGTGCGGCAGGGAAGCGCAGGTGGAGCTGTTATCGCTCAACCATGACTGGAGCAGCGAGTACACAATCGAAGAGCCGACCTGTACAGAGATTGGCAGAAAGTATATTGTCTGCAACCGCTGCGGTGAGATCAATGAGGGAACCATGGAGGTGACGGAGGCGCTCGGACATATCGGAGGCGAAGCTACCTGTACCAAACTTGCTGTATGCGACCGGTGCGGGGAGTCTTACGGCGCGCTCGATGCGAACCATCATCCTGATACAGAGGTGCGCAATGCCACAACGACAAGTTGCAGCCATGCGGGATATACGGGAGATACCTACTGTAATCTCTGCGGAACGCTGGTGAAGAAAGGCGAGACGATTGCGGCGATGCCGCACACATGGCAGCCGGGAGCAGTCACACAGCAGCCGACCTGTACGGCGGCCGGGGCGGAGAGCTTGGTTTGCAGTGTCTGCGGCGAGAAAGGAACGCATGTGATCGAGCCGTTGGGTCACAAGTGGGAGACGACGCTTACGGTTGACAAACAGCCGACTGCTATGGAGCAGGGCAGCAAGTCCATCCATTGCAGCAATTGCGGAACGAGCAAACCGGGTACTGCGGTGGCGATACCAAAACTAAATATTACAAACGGCAGCGCGGTATACGACAACCAGGCGACTTATACAGTGACAAAGACAGGTAGCCAGGCGACCGTGGAATATACGGGTACGAAGACCAATTCCACGACAGTCAATATTCCGGCGACGGTTAAGATTAACGGCAAGTCCTATAAGGTGACAGCGATTGCCAACAATGCCTTTAAAAATAACAAAAAGATCACCAAGGCAGTGATCGGCAGCAACGTGACAAAAATCGGTAAATCCGCGTTTGCGGGCTGTACGAAGCTAAGCACGGTCAGCATGGGCGGTAAAGTTACCGAGATCGGCGACAGCGCGTTTTCAGGCTGTACGAAACTGAAATCACTGACGATCGGCAAGAGTGTGACGACGATCGGTGCGAAGGCATTTTATAAGTGCAGTGCGCTGAATAAGCTGACGATTCCGGCCAAAGTGAAAAAGATTGGCAGTCAGGCGTTTATGGGATGTAAGAAGTTAAAGAACATCACCGTTAAGACGAAGAAGCTGAAAGCGGGCAAGGTGGGCAGCAAAGCCTTTAAGGGAATCAACGCGAAAGCGGTAATCAAAACACCGAGCGGAAAGAAAGCTTCTTACAAGAAGATATTTACCAGCAAAGGAGCGGGTAAGAAAGTTACTTACAAATAAGACAGCAGTTGTTTTACATGGAAAGGGCCTATTTGCAGCAGCAGTAGGTCCTTTCCGTTACTGATATGGAGGGAATGATGATACAGGATATTTTACCACAGCGGATGCGAAATATGTTTGAGCGGAAGGAACCGTGCGATACGGATCGCTTGATGTGTTTTTCGGCGGACAAAATACTTTTAAGGTGCAATGCGATGATAACGTATCCGCTTTACGGCGATCTGCGCCGCTGGTGCGCGCAAAAGAATGAGGCAGACCCGCAGATGATCTATCTTTTTTCTGTCGGTTCCGCGGCCTATTTTTTGGCAAAGCTGCCTGTGGAGTACACTGCGGCTTTGCGGCAGGACGGGTATGAATTTGTGCGGATGTTTGATATCAGGCGCTTGGCGCCAAGAGAGGAGGTTTTTGCGGCCGCGACGGCGTGGCACCTTTACGCGTGGTACCGCGATAACAGGTTTTGCGGAAGATGCGGGCGTATGCTGGTACACGGTGAGAGCGAGCGCATGCTGCGCTGCATGGACTGCGGCAATATCGTTTTTCCGAAGATTGCCCCGGCCGTGATCGTGGGGGTCACAGACGGCGATAAGCTGCTGATGACAAAATATGCCGGGAGAGAATACAAGCGTTATGCGCTGATCGCCGGATTTACGGAGATCGGGGAGACGGCGGAGGAAACGGTACAGCGGGAGGTTATGGAAGAGGTGGGGATAAGGGTAAAAAATATTCGCTATTACAAGAGCCAGCCGTGGGGATTTGACATGAATCTGTTGATGGGATTTTTTTGTGAGACGGACGGTGAGCCGGAGATACATCTGGACGAGCGTGAATTGTCCGTGGCCGAGTGGGTGAAGGCCGGGGACATTCCAGACGATACGGAGGGCCTTAGCTTAACGCGGGAAATGATGAGCGTATTCAAGTCAAACTTTTCTTAACAGAGACTTCTTTTTTTCTTAAAATTACCTTAAACCCCTTTATCTCAAAAATATATGTGCTACAATGGGAACGTGCCGGAATAGATATGCTATTAAGAAACGGCAAATTAATTTCGACGTAAGTGAAAAGAAGATTTCAGAAAGGATGCTTTGGAAAATGGGCAGAAAACAAAAATTTGACGATCGCTTAGAGGGGAGTGCCCCGGTTGTGACACCGGCGGCAGCAAAAAGGAAAAAGAAAAAAATCTGGCTGCTCCTCATACTTATTGTAGCAGCGTTAGTGGTGGTTTGGCTTGTAATTTCAGCCCAAAACGCTTCCAAACAGATTGAGACCATGACAAACCAGATCGAGATTGCGCCGGTGGAGCAGCGCGATCTGTCGGATACGATATCCCTGAAAGGGACGGTTGCAGGCATCAGTTCCGTCAATGTCACATCAAAGGCGTTTTCCGAGGTGACGGCTGTCAATGTGCAGCTGGGAGATGTCGTCAAAAAAGGAGATGTGCTCTGTACGCTGGACTCTGCGTCTATTCAGGAGCAGATTACCGATCTGGAGAAGTCCATCTCAAATACATCGGCCATCAATAACCTCAACAGCAAGCAGGCGCGGGATGCGCTGGCACAGGCGAAGAAAGATCAGGAGACGGCCTTGGCGGACGCGCAGTTGGAAATCACACATGCGGAGGAGAGCTATAACGGGACTAAGATGCTGTATGACAGAGGGGAAGCAGATTTTCCAACGCTTCTGGCGGCGCAGCGCGCGGTAGAAGCGGCCCGCAAGAGCTACGATTCTGTGGTGGAGAGTACGACGCGTGCGATTCAGAGTGCGGAGAACGCCGTGCGTATGGACAGCTATCAGAGTGACGATTCAAAAAGCGGGGATACCTTAAAGAGCTTAAAAGAGCAGCTTGAGGACTGTGAAATCAAAGCGCCGTGCGGCGGTGTGATCACGGCCATCAACGTGTCTGTCGGCGACATTAATGCAGATAAACTGACCCTGATGACCATCGAGGATACCAGCAAGTTAAAGATGGTTGCCAGCGTGACCGAGGCCAATATCCTAAAGCTGCAGGAGGGCATGAAAGCGGTTCTCACCGCAGATGCGACAGGCGAGGAGGAGATCGAGGGAGAGATCACGAGGGTTGTGCGTGTCAAAGCGCAGCCATCGGCACAGGATACCAGCGGCGGCGGTTATTCGGTGGAGCTTTCCGTCAACAACAAGGATCTTTTGATCGGTATGGCAATCAAGGCCAAAGTCATGGTAAAAGATAAGGGCTTGGCGCTTGCGGTACCGTATGATCTGATCCGCTACGACGAATCCGGCAATGCCTATGTCCTGACGGCGGAAAAGCAGGCGGACGGTATGGCTCTTGCAAAGCGCGTGGATATCGAGGCCGGGGAAGAGGTCGATTATTATACCGAGATCTTGGGCGGCGACTTAAAAGAAGGAGATTATCTCGTTTACGACTATGCGGGCACATTAAATGACGGTGATACTTTTAGCGCGTTTGACATGAGTGAGTTTGGCGCTATGGGTATGGACGGCGACATGTCAGGCGCAGGAACTGGCGCGGAGGTTATGGTAAATTGAGTGAGCCAGTAATCCGTATGGAAAATATTATCAAGCGGTATTATGTCGGAAAACCCAATGAGCTGGAAATTTTACATGGCATTGATCTTAAGGTGAACAAAGGAGAGTTTGTGTCGGTTGTGGGAGAGTCCGGTTCCGGCAAGAGTACGCTGATGAATATTATCGGTGTCCTAGACAGACAGACTGCGGGCAATTATTATCTGGAAGGGCAGGATGTCAATCAGATGACGGACGAGGTGCGCAGTGATGTGCGCAACCGCCGCATCGGGTTTGTATTTCAGAATTTTAATCTGCTGCCCCGGGCCAATGCCATGAAGAATGTCATGGTGCCTCTGATGTATGCGACGGCGAGTAAAAAGAACCAGAAAGAGCGCGCGATGGAGATGTTAAAAATGGTGGGGATGGAGGACCGCGCGGCTCACAGGCCCAATGAGTTGTCCGGCGGACAAAAGCAGCGAGTAGCGATCGCGCGCGCGATGATTAATGATCCGGCGATTATTTTAGCCGATGAGCCGACCGGCGCGCTGGATTCCAAAACCGGCCACATGGTGATGGATTTGTTTCACAGGCTGCACGAGGACCAGGGGAAGACGATCGTGCTCATCACCCATTCGCAGGAGCTGGCAGCCGAGACACAGCGCATTGTGACGCTGCTTGACGGGGAGATCGTGGCAGATAACGGAGGTGGTAAGTAGTGTTTTTTGAAAATATCAAAGAGGCTGTCACCAGTATTTTCAGCAATAAGATGCGTTCTGTTCTGACGATGCTGGGAATCATTATCGGTATCAGCTCCGTGATCATCATTACCACGATCGGCGGCTCGATTCAGAGTACGCTCACCTCCACGCTCAATTCACTGGGCGGCAATACGATTTCTGTCTATGTGGAGGCGCGTTATCCGGAAAGTGAAGAGGAGTGGGAGACCTGGGTGTATCCCGACATGACCGATGATGATTATGTGTCCCAGGAGATGATCGACGGACTGATCGCGGCATACCCGGACGAAGTCACCGGGGTTGCGGCGCAGGAATATTATGGCAGCGGTAAGATTTCGGACGATACCGATTCCGACAATTATGCCAATGTCAATGTTACCGGTGTCACACCGGAGTACTTAGATTATATGAAGCTGGATATCGTGCGCGGGCGCAACTTTTCCGCGGAGGACAATACCGGGAAAAAGCGCGTCTGTATCGTGGCGGATACGATGGCGGAGAACTATTTTAACGGGGAAAATCCGATCGGCCAGCAGGTATCTGTCGCCCTGGCCGACGGCGGCTATTCCGATTTTGTCGTGGTGGGAGTCTACAAATACAATCAGGCTATGTTCGGCCAGGTGGATACGTCCATACCGGCCAAAGACAGGGTGACAGAGATGATGATACCGCTTCAGACCTGTTTTAAGCTGAACGGAAAGGAACAGGCCGGCTACCAGTATTTTAATCTGCTGTTGAAGCCGCTGGCGGATGTTGAGCTGGCGACCTCCCATGTGCTGGAATATTTTGACGAAGTGTATGCCGAAAACGAGAATTTTCATATCTACGCATACAATATGGCATCCGATATGGGAATGATCAATACTGTCATCAATGTCATCACGATCGCGGTGTCCGGTATTGCGGCGATTTCGCTGATCGTCGGCGGCGTCGGCGTCATGAATATCATGTTGGTGTCGATCACGGAGCGGACGCGCGAGATCGGTGTCCGTATGGCGCTTGGCGCCAAGCGGCGGACGATCAAGATGCAGTTTGTCATAGAAGCGATCGTGCTGTGCCTGATCGGGGGGATGATCGGTATCTTGATCGGCGTGGGAATCGGCGCGCTGCTCGGCAAAGTAGCGGGATTTGTGATACAGAATATGTACGCGGAGTATTCCAACTACATCATTATGGAGATACACCCGTCTGTGACGGCGATTATGCTGTCCCTGTTTTTCTCGATGCTGACCGGAGTGTTTTTTGGTTACTATCCGGCCAACAAGGCATCCAAGATGGAAGTTATCGACGCGCTGCGTTACGAATAAACAAACTCAGTACCTGAATGTGTTTTGCACATTCAGGTACTTTTTTTGGCGAAACCTTCTTTTGCCTGCTCCGACATCGAAAAGATTTATTGGCATCAAAATGCACAAATACCTTGGGAGGTTTTTTGTAATAAATCACACAAAATATAGTAAAAAATTAAATTTGCTGACATATTTGGCGATTTTGTGTTAAACTATATACTATATCAGGTTTTTTATGGTATTGTGTTGTGAATCACAGATAAGGCCGTTCGCAGAGGCAGCGGTGAGAACGGACACAGTCGTCGGTCAGGATGCAGGGCAAGTATTTCATGTGCCCTGTGCAAAAGATAGTCAAAGACAATATTGGAAGAAGAGATGGGAGGGAGTGTATGTTTCAAGTCGGAGAGTATGTAGTGTATGGCTCTAAAGGTGTATGTAAAATCGTCGATATTGCGCAGTTGGATATAGCCGGAGCGGATCGGGAGAGGTTCTATTATGTCATGGAAAAACACGGAGATGCCGGTGGCAGAATCTATGCCCCCACCGACAACCCCAAAGTAGTGATGCGCAGGGTGATCACCAAAGAAGATGCAAGACAGTTGATTCGGGAGATGCCGCAGATCGAACTGTTATTGGTGCCGGATGACAAGCAGCGCGAGGCGGCGTATAAGGAAGCGCTCAAGTCCGGTGATTACCGTTCCTGGGTCAGCGTGGTAAAAACGCTGCACGTCAGACAGCGGGAACGCCTGGCGCAGGGGAAAAAGGTCACGGCGCTGGACGAGCGCTATATGCGCGCGGCCGAGAATGAGCTGTACAATGAACTGTCATTGACATTGGAGGTTCCCAAGGACGAGATGGAGGCTTATATCAGGGAGCAGCTGCAGGTGAGTAAGTGATAGAATATTGGTTATAACGTGGCGGGGCTGTCTGCGAAGCGGACAGCCTTATTTTTATGCACAGGGTTGCATAAGGAAATTAGCAGCTTTGCTGCATGCACCCCGCGCGGCGAGTAGGGGGGAAATCTTCCTACTCGATTGCACAGCCCCGTACAGAGGAAACGTGCCGCCGTGTGGCGCACGGGGGAGCAGAAGCATTTCGTCAGAAAAGAAATTGTTTCTGGAAGTAAAGGGCGCCATTTTGTGGAAAAAGATAATTTTGTAATAGTTTAGCAAATTTTTATTGTGTACTTTGTGTGAAAAATAATGTATAATTTACGCAGAACAGGTGTGGCTGCAATGATACATAAATACAAAATCAACCAAAAGTCTGCCATGACATATGTTGGGGGCTGTTTCCTGGGATTGCGGCCATAGGGATAAGGAAAGGAGAGCATGGATGAGGAACGGAATATGTAAAAAAGCGTTATCGCTTGGGCTGGCTGTCATGCTGACTGCCGGCAGCTTGTTTATGACGCCGTCGACGGAAGTCTCCGCAGCTGCCAAGGCGCCAAGTAAGATTACGCTCAACGCGAAGACGAAGACGATTGGGGTGGGGGAGAAGTTTAAACTCAAAGTAAAATCCGTCACTCCCAAGGCGGCTTCTAAGAAAGTGACTTTTAAGACCAGCAGCAAAAAGGTTGCGACGGTGTCAAAACAGGGTGAGGTAAAGGGCATCAAGCCTGGCAAAGCCAAGATTACTGTCACATCCCAGGCCAAGAAATCCGTTAAGGCCACATGTACGGTAACGGTAGCGGGTATTGTCGTAAAAAATGCGGTAAACGGTGTTTTGACCGTGGATGTGAATAAGACAATGACACTGAAGCCGACTGTTTCCCCTAAGAAAGTGACGACGGCAAGTTTTACCTATTCGATCAAAGATAAGAAAGTGGCGACGGTTACAAGCGGGGGAAAATTGACCGGAGTGCGTGCCGGAAAGACGACACTGACGATCAAGACGAAGAAAAAGAAGAAGAGCGACAAAGTGCTTACATTAAAACTGTCAGTAGTTGTTCCGGGAACGTCTGCTGATTCGCAGCAGCCGGGCAGCTCCGAGGCGCCGAATCCGCCGCTGCCGGGAGGAGACACGCAGACACCGGGAAGCGAGACGGGAAATACGCAGACACCGGGAAGCGAGACAGGAAATACGCAGACACCGGGAGGAGATACGCAGACACCGGGAGGAGACACACAGACACCGGGAAGCGAGACGGGAAATACGCAGACACCGGGAAGCGAGACAGGAAATACGCAGGTGCCGGGAGGAGACACACAGACACCGGGAAGCGAGACGGGAAATACGCAGACGCCGGGGAGCGAGACAGGAGATACGCAGACGCTGGGAAGCGAGACGGGTGATTCTGAAACAACGGACCCGAATGTAATTAAAACGTGGAAGTTTGATTTTGGTACGGCAGAGGATGTCGCTCCAGGTTACACGGCGGTGACGGCGGATAAGGATTACTATGCGGACGATAACACCGACGGATACGGATTTTTAGGTATCAATAAGAACTCTGACAAAATCAGTAACCGCCTGGACGGTTTCGGAAACCAGCCCGGCCAGGTGCAGGATTTGCGGATTGGCGGCGGAAGCGGATTAAACGATGCGATAGGGTGCGTAGGCATCTTGGGGCTGGACGGACAGCAGCCGGCAGAGCTTGACCCGCTGGGCGATGCATATTATCCTACCCGCTTTGCTTTGAAGGTAGAGGATGAGACGTATTACCGGGTGACGGCGACTGTTACTACGCTTGATCCCACAAAGGATGCTACGGCGACGCTCTATACGGAGAGAAAACATCCGATCTATACGGATAGAAAGATTGCGGCCGGAGAGACGAGCGAAGAGGTATTTACCATCCGGGTAACGCCGATCTATTACGAGAAATCCGAGCCGAAAGGCTTGATCGCGGACGGCATGGTAAATGTATGTGTGGCGGGTGACAATACGGCGCTTGCCGCGCTTAAAATTGAACAGATTAAGACGGCGCCGACGCTGTGGGTACTCGGCGACTCGACTGTGACGGACGGGAATACCACGCTTCCGTTTTTCCGGCTTCAGAATTATACCGGCGTCGGCACAGGACTCACAAAGTATCTGCCGAGTAATATCGCCATGGTCAATGAGGGCGAGGGTGGATTAAATGCGGCCGACAACAATCATTTTAATGTTGTCAAAGACAGAATCAAAGAGGGCGACTGGATGTATGTCGAGTACGGCCATAACCACAAAAATGACGGGCCGGAGGGCTACAAGAGCGCGCTCGATAAATATTTTAATGTTTGCGAGGAAAAAGGCGCGAAGCTCCTGATTGTAAGCCCCATCGAAAGAATTAACACATTCGAGGATAATGAATACAAGCACACGCTGGATGCCTTTGCGGCAACGGGACAGCAGTATGTGCAGGAGAAGATCGCTGCGGGCAAGACAAATATCGCGTTTGTGGATTTGAACAAAACGAGTTATGAATTTTACAATAAGATCACGAGCGACAATAATAACGATCCTAATATGATCAAATTCTACTTCTGTACATTGGCGGGCGGCACCACGGACGCAACCCACCCGAATGACGCGGGGGCGGAGAATCTGGCTTACTGTTTCTTCGAGGCGGCAAAGGCAGTCACAGACGAAACGCAGAAAAAAGTTCTTTCCGGTCTGATAGACGTTATGCGCGATGAGACGCCGAACCTTGTGCCGAAGGAGATCACCGACCTTGGACCGGCGCCAAACAGCGCATGGCCGGTATATAACGTGCCGGTAGACGAGAAGTATCCGGTGGTTGTAAAAGACGTGCGGTTTGATGCGGAAGGAAATCTCACCACTGTCAAGGTAAACGTACAGCAGGCACAGACGGCGATGACAGCTTACGGGATTATCGTTGTGACGATAAAGGATGCGTCCGGTAATCTAAAAGGGATTCTTTATGCGGTAGATCAGGTCGACAATTCGACGGGCTATGGCGCACAAACGATTACCAATTTCCGTGGAGTAGACGCAGCCGGAAACGCAGCCGATATTAAGCTTGCCGAAGGTGATGCGTATGTGGCTGTAGTAATGAAAGCCGCGCAAGGCAATGAGCCGCTTGTTCCTGATCAGGAAAATATTGCGTATTCGGCTGAGTTTACCGAAGCTGACCGGACCGAGATTGACACTTATCTGCTGCCGGGCGAGTCGGATGATGTGGAAGACTTTAACTATTTTGCTCAGACTGAGCTGACCGGAGGCAAAAAATGGACCTTTGGCGGAAGCAGCGGAAATGATTTGACACTTGGAAAAGAGGCGGACGGAAGGACATATACCAATCTTATGGCTAAACAGACAGCGGACGGAAGGCTTGGTTCTTGGTTTGTGTGGCGTGCGTTGGAGAATCTAACCGATGCAAGCGGCAATAACATCGGAACCGGCAATACCGGCAACTATCTGATTGAGATGGATGTTAATTTTATTTCGGGCAGCAATCTGAGATTTTCTATGGTTCAGGAGATGAAGAACACTTCTCCGTTTATCGTGGAAGGAACTGCTGTGGCGGATGTGTTGACCATCGGCAGCGGCGGTGTGCTGACGTCACACGGAAAGGCGCTCTCTGCCAAACTGACGCCAAATCAGTGGACGCATGTGAAGTATGTGCTCCATATGGATGCGGGAACGGCTGAAGTTACGGTCGGCAGTCAGGAGACAGAGATCATAGAAATTGCGGAATTTTCGACCTTGGGTGAAGTGGGTGTAGAAACCTATAAGAATTTTGTTATTACGCAGACAGAAAACAGATCGACTTTCTATGCGCGTTTGTCTAATCTTACCGTGGCGAAGCTTGCCGTGAACAAGCAGGTGACGGTGACAGCGGGGCTGACCGATGAAGCGGCTGGTTTAGGCACCGTGAAGATAGACGGTGAGGAGACCGGGACGGCAAGCGTAGCGCAGGGTTCGATGGTGACAGTTGAGGCGGTGCCACAGGGCGAAGGCGGATTTATCGGCTGGTTTATGGACGGCAGCGATACGCCGTACTCTACCAATATGAAACTTACGGTTCGGGCTTATCGGGATATCGATTTAAAAGCAAAATTTATTGTCGGTACGGCTACCGATGTCACCGTAAACTTTAAAGATAAAGACGGCAATCCCATCGAAGGCAAGGATGCTTTGATCATCACGGAAGTGGACGGCGCCAAACTGTACGAAGAACAGCCGTTTACGCTTGCGGATTCGTATCGGCAGATGTTCAAAATTGCCGACGGCGCGCTCACGAAAGTGTATCTGTATGACAGCGAAGCCAGCGTTCATACAACGATAGAATCGCTGGGAGCAAAAGGCACGAATGTCATTGATCTCGTGTTTGAACTGGATGGAATCTATGATGAGTTTGAGGATTTTAACGGGGATACGCTGACACCTGAAAATTGGGGATTTGTTGCTGGCAGATCTGGCGATATCGTTTTAAAGGACGGTGCGCTGGGCATTTATCAGGCGACTTCCATGTCGGATAAACCGGATACGAAAACCCTGGATGAGAAAATTACATCTGCGAAGAAACTTACGGTTCGTTTTGATTGGTGCAGCGATTCAGAGCTGGGGAAAGGCAGATATTCTACCTTTAATCTAAAAGATTCTAATGGAAATGTTGTATTTTCCCTGTTTGGAAAGGGTGTTAAAAATACGACGAAAACAACGACATACGCAGTAAATGCGATTGCAGAAGAGACGAGTACCAACGTAGGCAATGTAAATGAATGGATACGCGTCAAGCTCACCATTGATTTTGAGGCAAAAACGATTTCTGGAACCATTGTAAATCTGGCGACGGGCGTTGAGACTGCCATTCAGGAGACAGCGATCACGTCAGCGGAAAACCTTGCGACATTGAGTGCGGAGTATGGATATTCAGCGTCTCCGCAGCGGCTTGACAATTTCGGTATCCGCTATACGGCAGAGTAACTATTTTTATTCCCGTAACGGTAAGAAATAATTTTTAGAAACAAAGAAAACCTTACGGATTTTCGTGTGATATCGAAGATCTGTAAGGTTTTCTTAATAAATGAATGTTTGTGTCATACGGTGGCCGCTGTCTTACAATAACAGCGAAGCCGAAGGCCAAACTGTTATGCGCATGACGGGAGAACATGCCGCTTATGTTGGCAAAGAGGAGGAAGATTGAAAATTAAAATTTTCAATCGCGAGATTTGTGTCTGCGCGCTGCAAAGCCATTTATGGCTTACACAAACTCGATATGCGCAATAAAGCTAATGCGAACATCGTTCGCAATGCAGAAATGGAGAAAAAATATGGAACAGGGATTTTTGGAACAGGAGGCAAAGGCGGCGAGCAAGAAAAACAAAACACTTTTTTCGGTATTGACGATCGTGTATGTTGTTCTTATGGCGGCGGTATGTTTCGCTGTGAAGGATATGCTCGATTTTGATGATGTCAGGACGGTAAAAGTAGTTGTCTGTCTGGGCGTTTTGTCGGGCGTTATGTTGATTTCCGTAGTAATCGGGTTAATTGCGTCCATCCGGTCAGTGGCGGACGCCAGCAGAAGTTTGCTGCTGCCATTTGCGGAACGTACAAAAGAGGAGGCAGCCCACTTGATTAACCGGGAAGCGGCGGAAGGAAAGATTTTGTTTGACGAATATATTTATAAATTCACGCAGGGGCAGAAACCCTATGGAGCAAGAGTTGTATTGCTCCCGTCCTATCTGCTGCTAGGCAACGGGATGGGTAAAATAACGGCAATTCCCCGCGAACACATATATTGGCTCTGCGCCCAGGTTGGCCGCAAGGGATCGTCCTCCTTTATTGTCCGGTTATTGATTTTTACCGGGAAAAAGACGTTTTCTGTGGAGGGGGTCGACGTTGAACACGTGGAAAAGCTGGCGGAGCGGCTCTATCAGTACATACCCAATGTTTTTTGCGCCTACGACCCTTTTGTGCTGTCCTATGAGCTGGAGAAATTGTTTGACAAAAACCGTGCTGAGTTTTTGAAATTTTATGAGGAAGAAAAGAATAAAACCGCCCAGGAGTAACATACTTTGTCGATCGTGAAAAGGCAAGTTTTGCAATGAATATGGCAATTTCTTAGATGTTTATTGCTAATAAAGCAGATATAATAAAATAAGTAATTATCGTAAATGTCAAGAATTTTGATTTTCGTTTACGAAAGATGGCAGCAAGAGCCAATGTTCATGCAAAGTGAAAGGAGAACGGTATGAGGCAACGACGATGGGGAGCGAGAACACACAAAAGGGTGTTGGCGTTTGCACTGGCGGTCTTACTGACGGTCGGCAGCTTTTATGGGGGGCCTGCCGCAGAGGTTTTGGCGGCAGACAAAGCGCCGACGAAGATTACGCTCAGCGCGACAAAAAAATCGGTGGAAGTGGGAAAGAAGTTTACCCTGAAGGTAAAGGCCGTGACACCGAAAAATGCATCTAAGAAAGTGACGTATAAGACGAGCAATAAGAAAGTTGCCACGGTCACAAAAGAAGGGGTGGTGACCGGAATTAAGGCAGGCACGGCAAAAATTACGGCAGTGTCGACGGCAAAGAAATCCGTTCAGGCGATATGTAAGGTTACGGTGACGCCGCCCAAAGCGAAATCCATTGTCGTCAAGGATGCGGTGAGTAAGACATTGGCGGTTGACGCAAAGAAAACGATCACCGTGAAGCCGTCGGTTCTTCCGCAGGGCGCGAAAGTGGCGGGCTATACATATGCGGTCAAGAATAAAAAGATCGCTTCTGTGACGAAGAAGGGCAAACTAAAAGGCGTGAAAGCGGGCAAGACGACGCTTACGATTAAAAATAAGAAAAAAGCCGGTCAAAAGAATCTGACGCTCAAGCTTACGGTGATCGTTCCGAAAGTGCCGGTGACAGGCGTTGCGCTGAATGAGTCGGCGATGCGTCTTGCGGTGGGGGAGAGCACCTCATTGGGTGTAACGGTTGCGCCGGCCAATGCGACGTGTAAGCTGGCAAGCTACGCATCCTCGGCGGAACGCATTGCGACAGTCGACGCAAAAGGCAATATTCGGGCATTGGCTGCGGGTACGGCCGTAATCACCGTAAAGACGCTGAACAATGCAAAGAAAGCGTCATGTACGATAACGGTTACAGAAAACGGCGGCTCGACCGGGGGAAGTGAAGCCGGAGGGAACAGTGAGACAACCGGAAGCAGTGAAGCCGGAGGGAACAGCGAGACAGCCGGAAGTAGTGAGGCCGGAGGGAACAGCGAAACGACCGGGGGAAGCGAAGCCGGAGGGAACAGCGAGACAACCGGGGGAAGCGAAGCCGGAGGGAACAGCGAGATAACCGGAGGAAGCGAAACCGGAGAAAACAGCGAGACGACGGGAAGCAGTGAAGCCGGAGGAAACAGCGAGACGACCGGAGGGAGCGAAGCCGGGGGAAACAGTGAAACGACCGGGGGAAGCGAAGCTGGAGGAAACAGCGAGACGACGGGAAGCAGTGAAGCCGGAGGAAACAGTGAAACGACCGGAGGAAGCGAAACCGGGGGAAACAGCGAGACGACCGGAGGGAGCGAAGCCGGAGGAAACAGCGAGACGACCGGAGGAAGTGAGACAGAGGACACGGAGGAGCCCGAAAACGAGGGAGAAAACAAAGCCCTATTTGGCTATGTGTCGGCAACAGAAGGAGATCTCACACTGGCAGCGTCCGGTAAGACGACGACAATCTATGTCGACGCGAACGACGACAAGAGTGTGGCGCGCGCAGTCTCTAATCTGGCGGAGGATATCGCGTCTGTTACCGGGATAACGCCGCAGATTCACAATGATGCGCCCGTCTCCGGCAGCACAGATGGCGCTTCCGTTATCGTTGGAACCGTCGGGAAGAGCGCGGCGGTGGACGCGCTTGTGAGCGGCGGCAAACTGGATGTCAGTGCAATCAAAGATAAGTGGGAGAGCTTTACGATACAGAATGTGGACAATACGCTCGTCATAGCAGGTTCCGATAAGCGCGGCACAATTTTTGGCGTGTATGACCTGTGCGAAAAAATCGGTGTATCTCCGTGGAAGTGGTGGGCGGATGTAGACCCTGTCCATGCGGACGCGCTCTATATCAATCTGCCGTCGGGCGGATACACCGAGGGAGAGCCGTCGGTCAAATACCGCGGTATTTTTATCAACGACGAGTTCAATCTGAATCAGTGGTCGATGTCGCAAAGCGCCGACGGCACGGCGATGTCACACGAGACGTATGAGAAAGTATTTGAACTGCTGCTGCGTATGAAAGCAAATTTCCTGTGGCCTGCCATGCATGCATATTCGCCCGCATTCCACAGCGACGCCGAAAATGCGAAGCTGGCCGACGAGTACGGAATCATTATGGGTTCGTCCCACTGTGAACCGCTCATGCGCAATAACCTGGGTGAGCTTGACGCGTTCCAGGACAAATGGGAGGCGGACAATCCGGGGAAAACGCTCTACAAGGCGCTGAAGAACGAGTCGGGCAAATCTGTGGCATACTACTGGACCGACCATGATAATAACAATAATCCGGTGGACAACAAGGAGTTCCTCGAGGCATACTGGAGAGAGAGCGTGCGCTCTTACGGCGGATACGACAATGTGTATACGCTTGGTATGCGCGGCGTCCACGACGGTTCATTCCAGACCAATATGGATTACGCCACGGCCTTGCAGGAAATCATTGATGTGCAGAGAAAGATTATTAAAGAGGAGATCTGCGACAAGACGGGCAGGGATATCACGGATATTCCGCAGGTATTTATTCCGTACAAGGATATTTTAAAATATTATAACGAGGGGTCCATTCAAATCCCCGCGGACGTTACGATCATGTGGACGGACGATAACTTTGGTTATGTGCGTCAGAACGCGAACGATACCGAGCGCGCCAATGCGGGCCGCACGGGTATATACTACCATATTTCCTATTATGGTTATCCGACCAGTTATCTATGGCTGACGACGACGCAGCCGGGACTGATTCGCGAGGAGATGGGCAAGTCCTATGATATGGGCGCCGACCGGATGTGGATTTTAAATGTCGGCGATATTAAGCCGGCCGAACAGGATATCGAATACTTCCTGAGACTGGCGCGGGATATCAGGACGAGAGACCGCGACGTCAGCAGAGTATTTGCCGCGAACGCAAGGCGTGATTTTAACCTGACCAACAAGGATGCGGCGGAATATGCCGCCATCATGGATGAGTTTTATGAGCTTGCCAATGCAAAACGCCCGGAATTTATCAGAAGCGGCGAGTTTTCCGTGACGGCATACGGCGACGAGGCAGGGCGCTTCTTAGAGCGGTGCAAAAACCTTACGGCGAGGGCCGAAGCGCTCTATGGCAAGCTTGCCGAAGAGAAGAAGGACGCGTTCTTTGAACTTGCGCTCTATCCGATTCGCACGTTCCAAAACATGATGATCGATTACATCCAGACGGACCGCGCCAATCTTTACGCGGCGCAGGGAAGAGGGATGGCGCCGTACCAGTACGCAAAAGAGACGGCCGCGGCCGTGGCGCAGATCGATGCGGATTTGGCGGCGTATAACGCACTGCGGGGCGGTAAGTGGGATAAGATGATGAATAATAATCCGTCCAAGTTACAAGGTTGTGACGCCCATATTACGACGAGTCTCGCCGTCGATACGCCAAGCTCCCTCGACTATACGTCGCTTGCAGTGGCTGTCGATACGGCGGCATCTCTTGGTGAGCAAAATGCGCTTTCGCTTTCGGTATATGACACATATCGCAAGTTTATTGATATCGTCAATCAGGGATACGGCTCGTTTGACTATACCGTGTCATCGGATGCGGATTACATCACATTCAGTAAGACGGAGGGAACGGTCAACGGCAGCGACCGGGTTTATGTGGAACTTGCTCCATCCAAAGTTCCGGCGGGAAGCTCTGTGGCGACGATTACCGTGACGCAGAAGCTTGGCGCTATGACGGTCGATGCGAAAGAGATTACCGTAAATGTCTCCAATCCGGCGGTCGGCTCTGATGCAAAACTGTATGTGGAGGCCGGGGGAACCGTTTCCATCGAGGCGGAGCATTATTCGTCTGCTGTGGCGAAAGACGCCCGTGAGTGGAAAGTAGAAAAAGATTTCGGCAGAAGCGGCAATTCTGTGAAAGCTTATCCCGATCTGGCGGCGGAGGTCGCCTCACCGGGCAGCGCAAATACCGCTTATCTGACCTATGATATTTATTTTGAAAACAGCGGCACCTACACGCTCGATGTTTACCGGATGCCTACGCTGAACGAGCGCGGCAGCATGAAATTTGCAGTCGGTGTGGACGAGGAGACGCCGGTGATTCTCACCGGAAGAAATACGGTCAGCAGCGACACCAAAAACAAAAACGACCCCTGGTGCAGAGGCGTTCTCGATAATACGCAGAGACTGCGCACGACGATTACGATTCCGACAGCCGGAAAACACACACTGCGGCTCTATCAGGTATCGCCGGGTGTTGTCGTAGATAAAATGGTACTCACGCACGGTACGGATGTGCCGGTTTCCTACTTCGGCGCACCGGAGAGTTATAATACGACTTACCGTACCGAGATGGAAGAGGCGCTCCCGTATACGGATACGGCCGCAACAGAGCAGATCAAAAAGGCTTATGAGCCGGATGTCCTTGTGGGCGCCGTAAACAAAACGGCGGCACAGATCGACAGCGTCAATCTGATTAAGCTCACGGAAACATACAGCAGCGCGGTCGTTGCGGTGACGGCTTATGACGACAAAGGCAATATGACGGCGGTGCAGATCGCCAAAGCAGATCTTTCGGCGGTAAATGCGGGAAGCGAGACGACGGTTCCCGTGGCGCTTGCTCTGCCTGATTCGGCAGTGGCGTACGCGGTGACGGTGTTTGACAGTTTTGCCAATATGCAGCTGATCGCGCCCTACAAGGAGTGGGGAACGGTGGTCACCGAGGCGGAGACAGACGGCATGACGATCAAGGCCGATTTGCAGGAATACAAAGGGAAAAAATCAATAGCGCTGATTGCCGACTGTGAGATTACAGAGGAGATCACGGCGGAGCATATCAAATATCTGCACGGTGAGACGGTCACGGCGTCCTCCTACAAGTCCATACCGTTTGGCGGCAACGGACAGGGGGTTTATTACATCAGAACCGGCATCTATGGCGAGGCAGCGATCGATGAGAGAAAGAATACGGTAGTCAACATTCTGCCGGACAATGACGGTGTGAATGAGGTATTAAATACCTGGAGCTTCACAAACGGCCTTGCCGACGACAACGGCAAAGACGCGTTTACCGTAACCGGAGGGGCTTCCCGCACGGACGACGGCAGGATCAAGATGAATACGGCGTCCACAGGCACGGCTTTGGTGACCTATGACAGCCCGGTTGTAGTGGCGCAGGGCGGTAAGATTACGGTGGAATTTGATATTTACTACGGCAAGCTGTCCGCTAAGACGATGAATTACGCCATAAAGGATTCCGCGGGTCATACGCTCACTACCGTGAAGCTGTCTGCCTATAATCCGTCCTCTTCCAATACCAGCGTTATGATCGGCGGTGAGGAAAAACTCGAAGGCGATACCGGGTATACGGCCCTCTCGAGTGTGACGGACCGGACCACCAATTTTGCGGCGCAGAATGGGCCGACCCACTATAAGAACGTATTTGATTTTGCATCCGGGAAAGCGACCGTCACGGTTTCCTCGAAAAACGGCACGGCGGAGTTTTCCGGGAAATTAGGCGAAACGACAAACAACATCAAGACGATTCTGTTTGAGACCAATTATAATAATACCGACCGGGCATGTCTTGTCGATAACGTAGAGGTTTCCAGCATGTCGCCGCCGCAGTACGCGATGGAGATTGGCGCGGTCAGTGCGGAGGATGGCAGTGCGGTAAACGGCGCGGCGATCACCGTGACCGACGACGTCAGCCAGGCCGAAATCAAACCGAACAATGCGGGCAAATATATGCTCAGCGAGGGAGGTTATACGATCACGGCGGCTGCGGCCGGTTTCCGCACGGCGGAAATGAAGTTTGAATTGACGCCGGCGTTAGAGTCAAAGCAGGTTTTGGTTCCGATGACGTCGGATGCAGATTTGGAGACGGCGAAAGTGACAGTGAAATATACGGATGAGGAGGGAAATACGCTCAAACAGGATACGGTGATAACGGAAGGATTGTATGTCGGCGACAGCTATACGCTTGCGGATTCCTATCAGGCGGATATTGTATGCAAGGATGAGCAGGGAAAGACAAATGTGTATCAGTTTAATCCTTCTTTATCGACGACAAGCACGACGCTCGTTGCCGACACCGTACTGACGCTTGTGTTCCATATGGCTGCCCAGTATGATTATTTTGAGAATTTTGATAATTATACGCTCGACCAGGCGGCGTGGAATACGGGAGCGGGGAAATTGTATCCCACGGCGGATAACGGAGTTTTAAACATCTTATCTACGGGCAAATCACAGGGGGCCTACACATTGCTGCCGGAGATTGCCTGCGCGGGAAAAACTGTAAAGATAACGTGTGATTTAAAGATCGGCCCGGCGTCGATAGCCGGGGAAAGCCAGTTCTCGATCGGCGATACGGCGCCTGCGTTCAGTTCCAATAATATTGACTATGGCGTGAAGGATTCCGCAGGGCACATCATCAGCCTGCTGCACAATAAGACGACTCTGACGCTGAATGGACAGAGCATCAGCGCAAATTGTCTCGGCAGTTGGGTGCACATGGAGGCTGACGTGGATTTTGTCTCCAAAAAGGTGACGGTAACACTGACCAATGACAGCGGATATGCCGCGGAGGTAAAGGACGTCGGTTTTTACAGCACGACGGTTGGTTCCACCGTGGGTGAGAGCATCGGTTCCCTCTATCTGCGCGCCGGTTCGAGCGACGGCTCGGTGAGCGTCGACAATCTGGCGATTTCGGTGACGGGCGACGCGGCATCGGAAAACCCGTAATACCATTCGTTTGCGGTAAGTGAAAAAGACAGCAAATGTTTTCTTCCCCATGATGATTCCTGCATCATGGGGAAGAAACAACAATTGTCAGCCCATTTCCCGGGGAGATTTCCCGGTCTGTTTGATATAGGATTTATAGAAATTGGCGTAACTGTTAAAGCCTGCATTGAGGCTGGCCTGCATCAGCGTCTGTCCGTTTTTGTGCAGCTCCTGCGCCAATAATACTCGTTTAAAATTGATATACTGGTTTACTGTGTAGCCGGTGCTTTCTTTAAAGATGCGGCACAGAGAGTATTTTGAGAGAAAGAACGTTTGGGAGAGTAAATCCAGATTTAAATGATCGGAGAGGTGTTCGTTGATATATAATATGATATTGCGGACCCTCTCATCTTTTATATAGACATCGGCTGTGCTTTTTTTGCAATGATTGATCAGGTATAAAAATTCTATGATGGCATGTTCGACGACATCGTAGGCTTTTTCTTCGCAATAGGAGTACAGACGCGTCATACAATCTTTCAGCGCGCGGTCCGCGATCTCGCAGGGAATGCAGTTTCCCATCCCAAGCTGTCTGTTTTCAAAGATAGCGAGAAATTCTTCACAGTGATACTTTTTAAAATAATCCGTCTTGATGTAGAGAATCATGCGCTCGTAAGCCTTGGCGGTTAAACATACGATATGATGCATTTCAAACGGGCGTGTAAAGAGAATGTCGCGCGGATTTAACCGGTAAGTGTTCCCTTCCACACAAAATTCACAGTCGCCGTTTAAAAATAAAATAATCTCATACAGATCATCATGATTGTGGAGCTGAAAATTGATCGTATGTGGATTCTCGTCGATATCATGGACCATGCCAAAATCCCTGTTCTCGAAAATTACAACCGATTTTCTTGCCATAGAAATCCTCCATTCCGAAGCGATTTATCGCGCAGGAACGCAAGCCGAATGTCAGATTCGGCAATGCGATTTAAATTTGTGACGCTTCGGCACAAATTTGTCTGTGAAAAATCAGCGATCAAACTGATTTCTCACACTATCCTCCTCTCAGAGCTGATTTGAACGATCCGTGTGTTCATTTTAGCATAAGAATGCCTATATTTGCAATGTTTTATACAAGAAGGGAAAGGAATATTTACTATATTTGTGTTACATTGATAGCGATAGGCGAAGTGAAAAAGTATGAAAAATGGTATGGAGGAGCAAAATGGAGTTTGAAATCAATTGTCACACGGTTGTCTGTTATGAAGGAGGTTCTGTTGCCGTCCGAAATGCTGTCGGTATATTGAGAAGGGACTTACGGAAAAAATTGGGAGCTGCCGGGCAGGAAGGGAACAGAATTGTATTGCGCGGGGATGATACGCTTGGCAGCGAAGAATTTTACATAGAGGCGGCCGATGAGATGACCGTGTTTGCGGGCGATGATCTCGGTTTTGTATATGGTCTTCTTTTTATCAGCGAAAAATTTTTGGGCATCGCCCCTTTTTGGTTTTGGATGGACCAAAAGATTGACAAAGTAAGTGTAATCCCGGTAAAATATGGGCAGTACCGCGCGGGCAAACCGATCATTAAATACCGCGGCTGGTTTATCAACGACGAAGTGCTTATCATGAAGTGGAAGATAGACGGAGATCCGGCGCAGCCGTGGCGTATGGTATTTGAGGCGCTCTTAAGATGCGGCGGCAATATGGTGATTCCGGGAACCGATAAAAATTCCAAAATATACAGGCAGATGGCCGCGGATATGGGGCTTTGGATTACCCACCATCACGCCGAGCCGCTTGGTGCGGAAATGTTTGTGCGCCGTTATCCCGACAGGGAGCCAAACTATGCGCAGGCGCCGGAATTATTTCATGCGCTGTGGGAAGAGGGGATTCAGGCGCAAAAGGATTACAACGTAATCTGGAGCCTTGGCTTTCGCGGTCAGGGAGACTGTCCGTTTTGGGAGCATGATTCGAGCGGATGCTTTGACACGCCCGAGAAGCGTGGGAAGTTAATCGGCGATGTGATTGAGTTACAGCGTGAGCTTGTCCTAAAATATGTTGAGCATCCGGTACTTTGTACCAATTTGTACGGGGAAATCATGGAGCTGTATGAGCAGGGATATCTTAAGCTCCATGAAGATATTATCAAAATATATGCCGACAACGGCTTTGGAAAGATGGTGACGAGGCGGCAAAACAACCATACGGCGCGTTTGTCTTCTTTGCCGAAAGAGCCGACAGAGCACGGCGGCATCTATTATCATGTGTCCTTTTATGATTTGCAGGCCGCCAACCATATCACGATGCTGCCCAATTCGGTGGATTTTGTCGACCGGGAGCTGACGGAAGTAGCAGAGATGAATATGACAGACTACTGGATTGTCAATTGTTCCAATATCAGGCCGCACGCATATTATCTGGACGCGATACGCAAAAAATGGTTTGGGGAGACGGTCGGTGACGTAAGGCACAGCAGAGCGTTTGCGGAATGTTACTTTCAGAGCAGCCTGTCCGTGGCCGAAATGTACCGTGATTATCCGAGCGCGATGACGCCATACGGGACATGGGAGGATGAACACGCGGGAGAACAGTTTTATACCGAAAATGTACGGCTGCTTGTCCATGAAATTTTCAACGGCAAGTACGGCGGTACTGCCAGATTAAACTGGCTGGTGGGGGAACACGCGTTGGATGAGCAGATCAAGATGTTTACCGATATCTGCCGCAGAAATTTTGCCAATTTAAAGGCGTATTATCGGCGCTGTCAAAAAGCCGGCGCTGCACTTTCCGGTGATATGAAAACACTTTTTGACGCGACGCTTTTTTTGCAGGTTTCCATCCATTATTATTGTACCGCGGGCGTCATCGCTTTTGGGGACGGATATCGGAAATACCGGGAACAGGCGTATAAAGACGCGTTTCTGAAGTTTGGCGACAGCGCCGAAGCCTTTTATAGCGCAGACCGTCTGATGCGCGCTGCGGAATACGGTGTGTGGAGGGGATTTTATGCCAATGACTGCTTTGCGGACATCAAACATACGGCTTATATGGTTGAGAAAATGATGGGTTATGTGCGCGAGCTGGGGGACAATGCGGGGCATGACCTGTGGTATCGCGATGCGGTTTACGCGCCTTGTGACCGAAGGGTTTTGACACTTTTGGTCAATGACAATCATATGACGGACTGGGAACTCTACCAGGCGTTCAGGGAAAAAAGAGATCAGAAGGGAACGTTGGAAAAATGTTGTTTGGCGTAGATTATTATCCCGAGCATTGGGAAAAGTCAGAGTGGAAAGAACACGCGCGCCTTTTGCGCGAGGGCAATTTTAACGTTGTGCGGATTGCGGAATTTGCCTGGGGACGGCTGGAACCAAACGAGGGCAGATTTGATTTCTCGTGGCTGGATGAGGCGGTTGAAACGCTTGCCGCGGAGGGGATACGGGTCATACTGGGGACGCCGACGGCTGCGCCGCCGCGTTGGCTGGTAAAGAAATATGATGTGTACCTGCGGGACAAGTACGGCAGGGTGCGGGGATACGGCTCAAGGAGGGAGTGCTGCGCCAACAATCGTTACTATCAGGAGAGAAGCAGAGTCATTGTGGAACAGCTCGCGAAGCATTACGGCAAAAATCCACATGTGGCGGCGTGGCAGATTGACAATGAGTTTGGCTGTCATGACAGTGCGCGCTGTTATTGCGGGCACTGCAAAAATCGTTTTGCGCAGTGGCTTACGGAGCGGTACGGCACAATTGACAACTTAAATCAAACATACGGTACGGTGTTTTGGAGCCAGGAGTACGAGAGTTTTTATGATGTGATTCTCCCGGCATACACTTCCTGCGAAGGGACTTACGGCGATCTGTGGGCGCACAATCCGAGCCTTGATCTGGACTTTTACCGTTTCTCTTCGGACTCCTGGGCGCGGTATCAGCAAATGCAGATTGCTATTATCCGCAGATATTCCGATGCCCCAATAACGCATAATATGATGGGACATTTTTCTGATCTCGATTACTATGAGCTGGGAAAATCGCTTGACGTGGTGTCGTGGGACAATTATATCGACAATCAGTGGAATCACAATACCTATGAAAATACCGCGATGGCGCACGAGCTGATGCGGGGCGTGAAAAATAAAAATTTCTGGGTGATGGAGCAGCAGGCGGGACCGTGCGGCTGGGATAAGTTTGGCGGCACGCCGCGCCCCGGCCAGCTCCGCCTGTGGACGTACCAGGCGATGGCGCACGGCTGTGAGGGGATGCTCTATTTCCGGTTTAAGTCTGCTCCGTTTGGCATGGAGCAGTACTGGCTCGGGGTCATCGACCACGACGGGATTCCCCGCCGGAGATATTATGAGCTGCAACAGACCGGTGCGGAGTTGGGGCGCCTGTCGTATCTTTTCGCAGATTCGCAGACGTTGACCGATGTACTGCTTGTAAAGTCCTACGAGCACGTGTGGAGCCATAAGATTAAGGCCCATGTGCAGGGGTTTGATTACAGGGAGCTTTTGTATGTCTATTACAGGGCCAACCAGCATCTGGGGACAAATCCGGCGTGCGGGCCGGAGACGATGATCGATGGCAGGTATAAGGTAGTGTATCTGCCGGCCTGCGTCATCGTATCGGAAGAATTGGAAAAGCGCCTTGCAGCGTATGTGGCAGGCGGCGGGACACTTGTGCTCACCTACCGCAGCGGTATCAAAGACGGCGGCAACAATATGATCACAGAGACAATCCCGGGGAGGCTGCGAAAACTGGCCGGGGTGACGGTGCAGGAGTTTGATTCCTCTCCGATTGAGGTAACGCTGACGGACGGTTTCGGAATCTCCAGGCTGTGGCGCGATATTTTAGAGACCGAGACGGCGCAGGCGGTCGTAAGCTATGACAGTGAGTATTATAAAGGCAGTCCCGCCGTGACCGTCAATCCATACGGCAGGGGGCGCGTGTGGTATGTCGGCTGTGATCTGGAGGAGGAAGCGCTGTCTGTGCTGGTAAAGAGGATTACGGACGAGGCCGGTGCGGCGTATCTTCCCCATCCGAGCGGAACGGAGATCGTGAAACGCCGCTCCGGGGAACGGGAATATGTGATGCTGTTAAACCACACGCCGGATGCGGTGGAGATGGGAGTGAGCGGGATATCGCTGCTTCATGGCGGGCAGTTTGACGGGACACTCGGCGGATATGAGGTGGAACTTCTGGAAACATCATAACATAGACTTTACGCGTTCAAGCGTTATCTGCTATACTGATATTATAAAACAAGTTACTTTTCATACCGCCACTCAGGTTATGGGGCCAGTAAAAATCTTGTGGAATTTGGCATGTGTGAATTATAACAGAAAAAATAGGCATGAGAGGGAACAACATAGAAAGCGGGTGATGATATGCCAACAGGTATGGAAGTGATAAAACAAGCGCTTGACGATTTCAAAAAAATTCAGAAGTATATGTTGTTAGCGAGGGAAGAGAGGGCAGAACGGACATATGCCGAATTAAAAGAAGAGTACCTAACGATTAAAGCGTTACTCGAGGTTTCCGGTGTTAATCTGACAGAGATTGACAGATAAAAGAATGAGACAATGTTATCTTCAAAACAGCAGGCTCCCGCTTAAGGCCAGTGCTTTTATTACTGGTTTTGGCGGGAGCTTTCCTGTTGCTTAAACTGTCGTATTCACACCGTTGACGGCGGCATGTTCATCCTCGTCCATCGGGATGACGAGACATTTCTGGCCGTTGATGACCTGAGAGTGAATCTGACCGACCTTCTCCGGCTTGACGCGCAAGATCACATCGTAAGTTTTCGTGGCGGGAATCTCTTCGCCTTCCTCAGATTCTTCGACCGGGAGGGCGCGGGTGTCGTCAAGCTGCTGCTTTAAGGATTCCACCTGATGAATCAGCTCGAGCTTTTCCTTGCGCCTGCCGTTCGCCTCGACTAATTTGGGGTCTACGAGCTGGTTCGCCTGGGGCAGCTCGCTCTCAAATACAGAGGTATAATTTTTCCCGATGAGGGCGGCCTGCTCTTCGGAGACGCCGCTCTCGTTTAATACTTCGCAGATGGCGGAGGCGGTGAGCGTGACCGGTTCCGGTTCCGGCTCATCCTCTAAGACGACGGGAATCCGGTTGTTGATATTTTCCTGGATATCCATAAAAATGGCGTCGCTTTTTTCGTCGTCCTCGCCGATGACGTCTTTGACAATGCTCTGGAACGTGAGCTTCTTTTCCGTTGCGGTAAGCCTCACGTCACAGCCCAGGCCGTCCTGCATAAACTCCGTGTGCGGAGATTTGGCGTCCCTGGTATAAAACAGCAGCGAATGGATATCGGCGCTGCGGTCGGTGAAAGCGGGGAACACAAAACCGGTGTCCGGCGCGCCCACGACCCAGTCGCGGACGCGGGGGCCGATGCGGTTTTCGTCCGCCCGGTAGCCAAGGCCCGGTTTCGTCAGCGTCACCGGGCAGATGGCGCAGAGCAGATATTCATAGACCTCCTCGGACTCGTCGAGCTTGTTATTGTCGGACGTTTTTGTCATCACGTCGTAGGCGTCATGGAAAATCAGAATCAGGTAATTGCCGACATAACTGTAATTTTGTATCACGAGATCGTAAAACGTGTCCACCAGATCATCATTTTTTAGAAGGCTCTCTCTAAGGCCCAGCAGAAACTGCTGCCTGCCTCCTGCTTCCTCCTCCGTCATGGGAAACGGAAGCTCTAAGAGGTTGTTGCCCACAGTCCCGGAGAGGACCTTTTTGGCGATCTCCAGGTATTTGTAGAATTCTTCGTCCTCCAGGTTCAAAAACGTATTGCCGAAATGGACGATTTTGTTGTGGTCGGCATCCACATAGCACCCGCACAGTCTCGTAAACGTGCAGGCGTCTTTTTTCAGGCGGCGTTTTAACTCCGCGACTTCTTTCTTGTTCATGGTTACCCTCGTTTCGTATCTTACAGGCTGGCTCCAAAGTCGGTTACGATGGCCTGGCCTGTCATGGCGCGCGATTCATCGCTGGCAAGAAACAGCAGGATATTTGCCACGTCCTCGGCCGTGCACGGCTGCGTGCGCAGATTGGAGTGGGTCGACATGGCTCCGAACATATCCTGGTCCAGGGCGTCCGGCTTTAAGGCGGAGGTCATGGGGGTTACGATCGTTCCGGGACACACGGCGTTGCAGCGGATGCCCTCGGCCTGAAAGCGGAGCGCGGTGTGCTTGGTGAGGCCGATTAATGCGGCTTTGGTCGAGACATAGACCGCCCCGCCGCAGCCTGCGTAGCCGGCAACGGAGGCGACGTTTACAATGCTCGCCCCCGCTTTCATTCGCTTGGTGGCGGCGCGCATACAGCGCATCGTGCCTTTCTGGTTGGTGTCCACGATGCGGTCCAAATCCTCGTCCGTAAAGCGGTCGATCGGTTTTAGGCCCTCCTCTAAGATACCGGCGTTGTTGACCAGGATATCAATCCTGCCAAAGCGCTCCATCACGGTCTCCATCAGCCGTTCCGGGTCCTCCGGTTTGGAGATATCGGTGGAGATGGCCAGCACCGTGCCGCCCGCCGCTTCGATTTCGTCGGCAATCTCCTTTAACGCCGCCTCTCTGCGTGCGGTGATGATGACGGATGCTCCTTCTTTTGCAAATAATTTGGCTGTAGCGGCGCCGACGCCGGAATTGCCTCCCGTGATGACGGCTACTTTATCTTTTAAACGCTGCATAAAAATACCCTCCCTTTCTCACAGCCCGATGGCTGTAAAAGTGTTACCATTGATTTGGGCTGTTTAGAATGGTTAATAGAAAATTAGATTTTGCCCAGACCAAGTATAGCATATTTGCGGGTGGGTGGCTAGGAAAATGTAAACAAATCGTAAATAGCTATCAATACTACACGATTTAATATATACTGCTCCATGTATAAAGTGAGAAAGATATAATATTTACTGGATAAATGTTACTTCATATGATATAATCATGCCAATAATATATGAGGAGGGTACGTTCATGTTAAAGAAACAAGTATGTCTAATAGTTATGATCATTATGAGTCTATGTATGTTTTCAGTTAAAACAAATGCTCAAGAGGTTTCTGATGCGGCGGGTGGTATATATGATGTAGATGTTTTTGGACATCGTAATGCATTAATTCAAAAAATGACAGAGTGTTCAGAAGAGGGGGGAGCTAAAGTTCAAATTGGAAATTATGCTAAATTGGATTACCAGTACAATTTTTCTTGTAGCGAAGGTGAGTTTGCCGCAGTGTACAAGTTAAAAGAAAATGGATGGTTTAAATATTTTACTCTTGCGTATAATTATGAAACAGATTTAGTTGACATTAAGTTTCAGCAATCAAAAAGCGGTTATTTTTATGCTGCATATGCAACATTTGCTGCAAGCGGCTATACAGATGTTTATAGCATTGAGTTCAAGGATGCTACAGCAAGCGATTATGGCGGTATGTGCGTAACATATGCAGAAAATTTTGCAAAAGTTGTAGTTCCGTCTATCAATTTTAACATGATGAATTATTTTAATTCTTCACTTTGTAAAATAGGCTTCACTTCATATAAGCATAATCATAGTGGCGGCAGCGCAACTTGTGTAACTCTTGCAAAATGTCAAATCTGCGACAAAGAATATGGGGAATTCAAAGATCATGTAACAGAAATTGTGAATAAAAAACAAGAAACTTGTTACGAGGAAGGATACACAGGAGATCAAATGTGTACCGTATGTGGCGAAATAATTCAAAGGGGTACAGTTATACCAGTTAAAGAGCGTGTAGAAGCAACAGGAAAATTTGCACTCTTGAAATCTTTTTTGAATCAAAAAGGTCTCACAGATGATAATGGCAATCGATATTTTATTTATCAGGAGGCAGGTGACGGAACAAAGGCGGAACAATATGCTTCAATTACATATTTGGAGGATGTTGCGCAGTTTGAATTTTATTATTTAACAATAAGTAGCGATACGGGCATTATAGCGATAAAAATGAATATTGAAGAAAATGGTTCCGAGCAGGTTACAGTATATTATAGCTATGAAACAGTTTCGCTGAATGCTGCAGCGACATTCGAGCCTCAGAAGTTTACTGCTGGTGGAATGGTGTATTTTGAAAAGACTTCGTCAAATATATTAGAAAATTATCAAATACAAAAAAGCTGTAATTTAGAATTACAAAGTGCGTTTTATACATGGGATATATTGTTGCTGCGTAATTTTGGACTTGATATTAATATGGCAGATCTGGGATTTGTATCTTATGAAGAAGCGGGCACACACACTTGGGATTTGGGTGAAGTAACTACAGAGGCGACATGTGGAAAGCTTGGTGTGCGAACATATACCTGTAAAATATGTGGAAATTCTAAGACGGAAGAAATTGAGAAAACTAATGTTCATACATGGGATTTTGGAATGATTACAACACAAGCAACTGCAGTAAATGAAGGGATAAAAACTTATACGTGTACGGTTTGCAAAACAACAAGAACAGAAGTAATTCCTAAAAAAGTAGAAAACGACGGATCAAATGACAATAATAAGACAAAAAAATCTCAAAATATAAAAGTCACTACAACAAAGACAATCAGCGCAAAGAAACTAAAGAAGAAAGCACAAACGTTTAGTCTTTCAGCAAAATCGACGTCCGGTAATAAGGTGAAATACAAACTTGTAAATAAAAATAAAAATATTAAGTTTTCTTCTTCTGGAAAGATAACTGTAAAAAAAGGAACTAAGAAAGGTACATACAAGATTAAGGTGAAAATGACTGTATCAGGAAACGATAAGTACAAGCCATATTCAAAGTCAAAAACGATAACGATTAAAGTAAAATAGTGTAGAGGGATTCGCAAAGGCTCTGACGAGATAAAGGTAAACATTTTTTGCAGATGCTGATTTGACATGAAAAAGAACAAATGTTCTAAAAATAATTTGGGCTTTGGTTGACAGAAATTATCAATGTGTGCTATCATTAGATCAAATGAAAAGAAACGGAGGCTATGAAGAATCATGTCTGAATTTACAAATTTTTCACTGAACGGTAAAGTTGCCCTGGTAACGGGCGCATCTTACGGTATCGGTTTTGCAATTGCTTCTGCATTTGCAGAGAACGGCGCGACGATCGTATTTAACGATATCAAGCAGGAGCTGGTTGACAAGGGACTGGCTGCATACAAGGAGAAAGGCATTGAGGCCCACGGTTATGTCTGCGACGTAACGAACGAAGAGCAGGTCAATGCCATGGTGGCACAGATCGAGAAAGAGGTCGGTGTGGTTGATATCTTAGTCAACAATGCAGGTATCATCAAACGTATCCCGATGTGCGACATGACGGCGGCAGAGTTCCGTCAGGTCATCGACGTTGACTTAAACGCTCCGTTTATCGTATCCAAGGCGGTGATTCCGCACATGATCGAAAAAGGTCATGGAAAGATTATCAACATCTGCTCTATGATGTCCGAGCTTGGACGTGAGACGGTATCTGCCTATGCGGCAGCCAAGGGCGGTTTGAAGATGCTCACCAAGAATATCTGTTCCGAGTACGGCCAGTACAACATTCAGTGTAACGGTATCGGACCTGGCTATATCGAGACTCCGCAGACGGCTCCGCTCAGAGAGATTCAGCCTGACGGTTCCAGACATCCGTTCGATCAGTTTATCTGTGCAAAGACGCCGGCGAACAGATGGTTACAGGCGGACGAGCTTACCGGCCCGGCTGTGTTCCTCGCATCCGAGGCATCCAACGCAGTCAACGGACACATCCTCTATGTGGATGGCGGTATCTTAGCTTACATTGGAAGACAGCCGGAATAAAAAACGACGATATCTAAGAATGATTTGGGAGAATATTACAGGGCTTGCTCTATGGTATTCTCCTTTTTCTATAGGAGAAAGATTAGAATGAAAATACAAAGAAAAATAAAAGGGGCGCTTTTTCTGGCCATTTTTGTGTGCGGGTTGATGACGACGGTGCCTGGCTTGGCCAAGCCGGCGGCGAAAGGTATCTATGTCCAGTACCATACGCAAAAAGAAATCAAAAACTATGTCAAAAAGCATAAATTCGGAACCGGCGGAACCATCCGCTATGCAAAAAAGCCGTCGCTTGCTCCGGGGTCATACAGTGCGGGAAGCCTGCAAAAATCGTCACTGAAAGAGGGCTTAAACGCGTTAAACACCATGCGCTATATCGCTGGGATTCCGGCGGATGTTAAGCTGGACAGCGGATATAACAAGAAGTGCCAGTCGGCTGCGCTGCTTAACGCGGCGAACAATCAGCTGTCCCACTATCCCGCAAAGCCGTCCGGTATGAAGGAGGCATTGTATAAGTTGGGAGCGGAAGGCGCCGGCTCGAGCAATCTGGCCTATACCTCCTGGCAGACAAACCTCGCGTACAGCGTTGGGATGTGGATGGACGACAGCGATCAGGGCAACATAGACCGTCTGGGACACAGGCGCTGGGTCTTAGACCCTTATATGAAAAAGACCGGGTTTGGGTATGTGAACGGCTATTCCGGTATGTATGCGTTTGACGGATTCAACCGCAAGTATGCCGATGTGACGTCAACTAATCCGGCCTCGAAATATTACGGCGTTGCCTGGCCGGCACAGAACATGCCGGTGGAGTATTTTAACAGCCGTGAGGCGTGGAGCATCAGCATGGGGCGTGATGTGGATAGTTCAAAAGTGAAGGTGACGCTGACGCGCAAACGTGATAAGAAAAAGTGGGTGTTCAGCAAGAAGAAAGCGAACGGGTATTTTAATGTAAATAACGCGGGGTATGGCCAGAGCGGATGTATTATCTTTCGGCCGGACAATATTTCCTATCAATCCGGCGATGTTTATCAGGTTAAGATTACCGGAGCCGGGAAAACGGTGTCGTATGAGGTAAGGTTTTTTCGTTTATAATAGCATCTTGGTTTGGTCAATTCATGGTGTAGACTAATTTTATGTCAAATGTTAGTATTAAGATAAGTTTATTCGTTTGACAAATTTGGAGGGTTGGGGTGAATCAGTTATTTATCACAAATTTGACAATTAAAAAAGTTAGGCATTTAAAGGATATTACGGTTCCGCTGTCAAAAGAGCGTATGAAACATTTGATCTTTACGGGGAAGAACGGGAGCGGCAAGACAAGCGTAGTAGAGGCTTTGGCAGGGTATCTCAATAATGTTTTTACAGACAAATATTTTGAAAAAAGGCAAGAGTGGTTATTTTGCGCCGCAAGGGAGAGGGACAAAGCAGTGCGGAGCAATAAAGCGGAAGAGGAAATCGTAAAATGTGACCAGGACGTCCGTGAGAAAGAGGAAAATTTTGCAAAGAGCAGAAATGGCCTTGAGGTACAGTTCAGCAGTAAAACGGACAGCGTCATGGCACTGGCTGAGAAATACCATTGTATCTTAGCATATTACCGGGCGGACAGAATTTTTTGGGCAGAGCCGTCAGAGCATGTGGAAAAGATAAAATTTAGAGAGCATTATGGGATGCAGGAATATCCCAGAGAAAAATTTGTGAAATATTTGCTCGATCTGAAAATGACAGAGGCGTTGGCGAGGAATAACCAAAATACAGAGAAAGCGGACGAAATCAGGGCATGGTTTGAGAATTTGGAAAGCCTATTAAAAAAAATTTTTGCCGATGAGACAGTAACCATAAAATTCGACGAGGACAGCTTTGCATTTCATATTTGGCAGCAGGGAAAAGAGCCGTTTGACTTTAATACATTATCGAGCGGTTATCAGGCGGTATTGGATATTATACTCGATCTTATGATGCGGATGCAGCATCAAACGCGGCGTTCTTTTGATTTTAACCTGCCGGGAATCGTATTAATTGACGAGATTGAAACACATCTGCATCTGGAATTGCAGAGGCATATTGTGCCGCTGCTGACAACTGTTTTTCCAAACATCCAATTTGTCATGACGTCACATTCCCCGTTTATTTTAAACAGTTTAAATGACGTGATTATCTATGATTTGGAGAATCATCTTTTAGTAGAACACGGTCTGGATAATGTGCCGTATGATGGCATTGTGGAGGGATACTTTGGCGCTGACAGACAGTCCGATATTTTAAAGAATAAGTTTTGGCGTTACAAAAGTCTTGTGAAACAAGAAAAGCTTTCCGATGATGAATTAACCGAAATTGCGGAATTAGAGATGTATTTAGATGATATCCCTGATTATCTTGCCATTGATGTTGCAGCCGAGTATGAAAGATTAAAATTGGAGTGGAAAATGCGGGAGGATGTAGATGGTTAAAGTGGTGCGTTCTTTTCCGGCGCCGGCATCTTTAGCAGAAGAAGCAGAGAAAAAGAACGGAAGATATGATAAGGCGGATGTGATCGCGCGTCTGAAAGAGGATTTTCACAATAAATGCTATATTTGTGAGATGAAGGAATTGCAGGACCCAAATGTAGAACATTTACTGTCACATAAAAATGGGACGGACCGTCAAAGAAAATTCGATTGGGAAAATCTTTTTTGGTCGTGCGGGCATTGCAATGGCATCAAGAACAACGGCAAATACGACAGGGGAATTTTGGACTGCTGCAAATTTGATCCTGAAAAATATCTGACATTTCAAATAAAAGAAGATGCTGTTATGATTTATGTCCGTGATTCCAATAATGAGGTGCATAAAAGAACAGCGTCTTTGATTGTTGAGACTTTTTCACTGAAAAATACAGGGATGCGGACTTATACAAGCGAACAGCGTCTGCGATTACTTCAAAAAGAAATGAATCTCCTGTATCGACAGCTTCATAAAGTACATAAGAATCCTGACTCTCAAAGTGCGATAAGGGTAATACGAAGTTTATTGCGACGGGAATCTGCATTTGCGGCATTTAAAAGATGTTATGTGCGGGAACATGCCATTGAGTATCCGCAATTGCAGCAGTATGTAAACATATATGATGGATAATGACGGATGTTACGCTGATAGCAATAATTTTAGATTTGTTATTATATGTGTTGAAAAAAACAGAACGCGGGGTCAACCTACCCTGCCAGAGAAGAAATGAGGAAAAATATGATTTACCAGTTTAAAAATTATCAGCCGCCCGAAATCTTACATGGCCATCTCAATCTCGGCGGCAGCAACCCGGCCGGAGAGCGGATTGATGTCAACAGCCTGTATGTCGAGCGAGGGGGAAAACCCTGGATTGCGGTCATGGGAGAGATTCACTATGTGCGCTGTAGACGCGAAAAATGGAGAGAAATCCTCTGCAAAATGAAAGCCGGCGGCATACGGGTGATCGCCACTTACGCGTTTTGGATTTACCATGAGGAGGAAGAGGGCATCTTTGACTTCGCGGGAGCCCGGGATGTGCGCGCTTTCGTACAGCTCTGCGGCGAGCTCGGGCTTGACGTTGTCATGCGCGTGGGTCCGTGGTGCCACGGCGAGGTGAGAAACGGCGGTTTCCCGGACTGGCTTTTAAAAAAGCCGTATCCGCTGCGGGAAGTAAACGACGAATTTCTCGGCGTCACAAAGCGGTGGTTTCAGGCGCTTGCGGCGCAGCTTGCGGGCCTTTATTACAAGGATGGCGGCAGCATCATTGCCGTACAGATAGAAAATGAATATGTCGACAATGCCGATTACCTCTACGCAGTCAAGCAGCTTGCGATCGAGTGCGGCATGATCGCGCCGCTTTATACGGTGACGGGCTGGAACCGTGCGTCGGGGGCTAAGATTCCGGTGGACGAGGTGCTGCCGCTGTTCGGCGGCTACTGCGATGCGCCGTGGGATAGCAGCGTCAAAAAACTGCCGCCGTCGTCCCACTATTTTTTTACCGGGGTGCGCAACGACTCTTCGATCGGAAAAGATCTGATTGCGGCAGGCGAAGAGGAGGACGGCTGGCGGCTGCCCTACGAGCGCTATCCGCATGCGACCTGTGAGCTTGGCGGCGGCCTCGAGTCGACCTATCTGCGCCGCTATCAGATCAAAGGGATGGATATTTATACGGTCGCGCTGATTAAGCTCTGCGAGGGGACCAATCTGATCGGGTATTATATGTATTACGGCGGCGTCAACCTGCTCGGCAAGCGCTCTACCCTGCAGGAATCGAAAGCGACGGGATATCCCAACGACTATCCGATTCTCTCGTATGATTTTGAGGCGCCGCTCTCCATGTACGGCGAGGTGCGGGAGCATTACCGCCTGCTCAATCTCTTGCATCTGTTTGTGGAAGATTTCGGGGAGATGCTGGCGGCCATGAGTTTTGTCCCGGCAGCGGAAGCGGTCGGCCGCGACGATAGGAAGAGTCTGCGCTATGCGATGCGCACCGACGGGAAGCGGGGCTTTGTGTTTGTCAGCCATTATCAGCGCCTGGATGCGCTGGAGGATGTGAAGGATGTCGTGCTTGCGCCGCTTGACGTGACATTCCCGGCGATTGATGTGAAGGGCGATACGGCCTTTTTCTTTCCGGTACACATGCCGCTTGGCAGCATGGATTTGGCCTGGGCGACCGCACAGCCGCTTTGCCGTATGAGAAATACATACTTTTTTGTGGAACAGCCGGGCATCGCGCCGCAGTACTGTGTGGACGGAAGGCTGATTGACGCCACAGCGGGCAGGGCGCATGGATATGTCATCGGTGATTGCTGCCTGGTTACGCTGACACAGGAGGAAGCCTTGTACACAAGACGCCTTGCGGGCGCGCTCTATATCGGCGATCACTGCGATCTCTACTGGCAGGACGATACCCTGCGCGCGGTGCAGGCGGGAAGCCAGAGAGCTTACCGATTCCGGCAGGAAATATGGGCGGATGGCGAACGGGGAACGGACAGGGAAATGCCGACGGATGGCGAACGGGGAACGGACAGGGAAATGCCGACGGATAGCGGTTTTGGCGTCTGCCGTGTGATCTATGAGGAAATCTGTCTGGAAAATCCGATAGAGGATGCGACCTGTGTGCTGGCGGCGATAGAGGAAGCGCCGTTTGCCGTGCCGCGGGAGCTGCTGGCGGAATTTTATTACGGCGGTGAAAATACGTTACAGTGGTATCGGCTCGAAGTGACGGGGACGACGGGATATGTGACAATAGACCTGCCCTGTGACGTGATGCAGGTCTATGCGGATGAAACGCTGCTCATAGACGAGTTTTACCGCGGGGCGCCGCTTCGGGTGCCGGCAGAGCAGCTATTGGGCAGGGACTGCTATCTGCTGGCCTCCGCGTGGAAAGACGGCGGTTACCGGGAATACGATGCGTCCGACTTGCGGTAGGAGACGGGCGTGAACCCGGTTTCCTTTTTGAACGCGGTGCAAAAGGAGCTCTCGGAAGAGAACCCGGTGGAAAAACAGATATCTTTGATGGTCAGCTCGGTGTTTTTGAGCATATATTTGGCGGTGCTGATACGGTATTGAATCAGATATTCATGGGGCGTGTAGCCGGTTTCTTTTTTGAAGACCCGGATAAAATGATAGGGACTGATTGAAGCCTTGGCGGCAAGCTCGTCAAGGCTTAAATTTTCGGCAAAATGCTCCTGTATATGAAAAATAACCTCGCTGATCACCGATACCTTGGGCGCGTCTTTGGGCGTGTCCGTCAGACAGGCGGTCAGAATGTCCGTCAGATAGCCGGAGAGCGCGGCTTCGCGCACCGGCTGGCTGCGCGAGAAAACCTGATAAATCTTGGTCAGCTTATCCAACGCCTGAAACGAGTTGCGCAGCGAAAAGATGTTGCCCAGGCGGGCGGCGATCAGATCATAGTAGGCCCGCGCCATCGGGCCGTCGAAGTGGCACCAGACACATTCACAGTCGACGGCCGTGTGATAGCCGTGCGGCTGATAGCAGTCCAGCAGAACGAAGCTTCCGGCGGCAGCGGCCGCCTTTTTGCCGCCATACTCTACCGTCAGCTCGCCGGACATCAGGTAAAGCATCAGAAAACTGTCGTAGGAGCTGCGGAACTGCCGGTAACCGCTTTGATAGTAAAAATGCCCGGTGCAGAGCGGATAAAAAAAGGTGGATTCCGCCGTCTGGCTGGGAGAATAAATATAATAATCTGAATCCGGGCGAACATGTGTTTCTTGTGATTTCATGGCTGATTTTTATCCTCATTTCCCTGTGTCTATGTTCAATCGTTATCGAAGGTAAAAGCATACCTAGTGTCTGTGTGTGCTTGTAATCGAAAGTAAAGCATTTCTATGCTTATAGTTTATAAGAATTATGCGGGGTTGGCAAGTGATTGTTGCGGCAAAAGGGCGGATTCCCTGCTATTCGGCACTACTGGCTGCTAACTGCGCAGCAAGTGCGCAGTTGCAGGATGAACTGTTGTCGGATTCTTTGTCTGATTGGCATTCCTGGATTCCCATATAAACAAGCGCAATTTTTCTAAATAATTGTGCAAAATTCCGTAATGTAATATGGTCTCATCTGTTGTATAGTAGCAGAAAGTGATAATAAAAGCGTTTGCGGGGACAATACAGAATTTAAATACAAGGAGGATATCATGTCAGCAGTCAATGTATGGGAAGAAACAGTTGTGATTCCGACTTACGAGATCGGAGAGCCGGAAAAGAACCCGATGTTTTTGGATAAGCGCGTCTACCAGGGCAGCAGCGGCAAAGTCTATCCTTATCCGACGATCGAAAAGATCAGCGATACCAAGACAGACAAAGAGTACCGGGCCGTTTATCTGGAAAATGAATATCTGAAAGTTATGGTGCTGCCGGAGCTCGGCGGCAGGATACAGCGCGCCTACGACAAGACGAATGATTATGATTTTGTCTATTACAACCATGTGATCAAGCCGGCGCTGGTCGGACTGACGGGTCCCTGGATATCGGGCGGTATCGAATTTAACTGGCCGCAGCACCACAGGCCGACGACATTTTTGCCGGTCGATCATATTCTTCTCGAGGAGGAGGACGGCAGCAAATCGGTGCTGGTACATGATGTGGATCAGATGTACGGCACCAAGGGGATTGCCAGGATTACGCTCTATCCGGGCAAGGCTTATATCGAGATTACAGGCCGGCTCTACAACCGCACGCCGCTGCCGCAGACATTTCTCTGGTGGGCCAATCCGGCGGTTCCGGTCAATGACAACACACAGTCGATCTTTCCGCCCGATGTGCACGCGGTGATGGACCACGGAAAGCGCGATGTCTCGAGATTTCCGATCGCCACGGGCGTATATTATAAAAAAGACTACAGTGCGGGCGTGGATATCTCGCGCTATAAGAATATTCCGGTGCCCACCTCCTACATGGCGGAAAAATCAAATTATGATTTTGTGGGCGGCTATGATTATGCGAAAGGGGCAGGGATTTTGCATGTGGCCGACCACCATATCTCGCCGGGCAAAAAGCAGTGGACCTGGGGCTGCGGCGATTTTGGCAGGGCCTGGGACCGCAATCTCACCGACGAGGACGGCCCTTATGTGGAGCTGATGACCGGCGTGTACACCGACAATCAGCCGGATTTTACATGGCTTAAGCCCTTTGAGGAAAAGACCTTTCAACAGTACTTTATGCCCTATAAGGCGGTGGGGCAGGTGAAAAACGCCACCGTCGACGCGGCGGTCCACATGTCCTTAAAGGACGGACAGGTATCGCTGGTTTTGTATGCGACCAGCGAAAAGGAAGTCACGGTCACATTGACCTTGGGACAGGAGGTATTGCTGCGGGAGGAGGCTTGGGTTTCCCCGGTCAGGGTATATGAGAAAAACATCCCTGTCACATGCGCGGATGAGACGCTGCTTCGCGTGGAAGTCTTTGAGGGAGAAAAGCTTCTGGTTTCCTACCAGCCCCAAAAGCAGGAAATCACAAAGCTGCCGGACCCGGCGGAGGCGATCGGCGCCCCGGAGACGCTTGCCACCAATGAAGAGCTTTACCTGGCCGGACTTCACATCGAGCAGTACCGCCATGCGACGTATCTGCCGGACCCCTATTATCTGGAAGCCCTAAAGCGCGATCCGGGCGATATCCGGGTCAATAATGCCTACGGCGCGCTTTTGCTGCGCCGCGGCGATTTCGCCGGAGCCAAAAAGTACTGCAAAAAGGCGCTGGAGCGCATGACGAAGCACAGCCCCAATCCTTACAACAGCGAGGCATACTACAATCTCGGCCTCGCGCAGCTGTATCTGGGCGAGGAGGAAGCGGCGTACGACGCATTTTATAAGGCGACCTGGAGCAACGAACAGCAGGAGATGTCGTTTTATTACCTGGCTGTTTTGGACGCTAAGAACGGGCGTTTCGCACATGGACTTGAGATGGCACAAAAGGGGCTGATCAAAAATGCCCACAACATCAAGGCGCGGGCGTTAAAAGTCTATCTGCTGCGCAGGCTTGGCATGGAGCAGGAGGCGAAGCGCTTTGCGGCCGAAAATCTGCGGGTGGACGCGTTTGATTTTGTGAGCGGCTTTGAGCTGGCATGGATGGCGGCGGACAAAGAGGAAAAATTGCGGCAGATAAACGGGCTCATGCGCGGATTCTGCGAAAATTATCTGATGGCCGCGCGCGATTACGCGGAGTTCGGGGCCTGGGAGGAGGCGCTTTTGGTGCTGGCCCAGTGTGCGGCCGAGACGCCCATGAAGCTTTATTATGAGGCATATTATCTTGCCAAGTGGGGAGACGGCGACGGGGCGGCCGAAAAAATAAAGCGCGCGGAGGCGGCGCCAAGCGATTATTGCTTCCCGAATAAGCTGGAGGACATTGCCGTATTGACTTATGCGGTCGAAACGAACGATGCGGGGATGGCGGCGTATTATCTCGGAAATCTGTATTATGACAAATTGCAGAGAGAAAAGGCCATTGCGCTCTGGGAGCGTGCGGCGGACGGATGCCCGGCATTTCCGACCGTACACCGCAATCTGGCGCTGGCCTATTACAATGAGTGCGGCAGGAAAGAGGAAGCCAAAGACGCACTGGAGCGGGCATTTGCACTTGATACCACAGATGTGAGAGTCTTTTTGGAGCTCAACCAGCTTTATAAAAAGCTGCGCGTCAGCTATGCGAAGCGGCTGGAAAACTATGAGGCGCACCGTGAAATAATCGGCGGCCGGGACGATCTGTTTATTGAGTATATCACGCTCCACAATATGACCGGACAGTATGAGAAGGCGTTCGACCTTATGCAGAGCCGCCGCTTCCACCCGTGGGAAGGCGGCGAGGGAAAGATAACCACGCAGTATACGCTTGCCCTGGTGCAGATGGCAAAGGGGGCGCTTGCGAAAAAAGATGCGCGGCAGGCGGAGCAATATCTGAGAAAAGCCCTGGTTTACCCCGAAAATCTTGGCGAGGGTAAGCTGGAGGGCACGAAAGACAACCACATTTATTATCATCTCGGACTGGCGCTTTCCATGCAGGGAAGAGAGGAGGAGGCAGCGGCGTACTTTGCGGCGGCGGCCGTGGGTACGGACGAACCGGCGGGCATGATGTACTACAATGACCAGCCGGCGGATATGATCTATTACCAGGGGCTTGCCAGGTTAAAACAGGGCAGGGAAGCCGAAGCCAAGGCGAGATTTTACCGCCTGATCGACTACGGCGAGAAACATCTGTGGGATGAGGTGAAGATTGAATATTTTGCCGTATCGCTGCCGGAATTTCAGATTTTTAACGAAGATTACACCGTGCGCAACAGGGCGCACTGCTATTACCTGATGGCGCTGGGCAGATGGGGGCTGGGCGAATGTGAGACGGCGCGGGAATATTTCGCGAAAGCCTTAGAGCTTGAGCCGTCCCATATGCAGTGCAACATCTATTACAGCGAGGTGCAGTAATCGCAGGAAAATACATTTTTTGGCGTGAAACTTAGTACATCTTGGCGAAATGCCCACTGGCATGAGTTTTAGAAGGTAACGATTCAGTCATCGGCTTCATAGTTACGGAATCCGGCTCATTGAAAGGTTGTCTTCGACAAAGAGCCGGATTCCCGCTTGGCTAAATATACGCGTTCTTACGG
>CANONN010000006.1 GCA_947567625.1 uncultured Roseburia sp.
AGCGTGTTTGAAAATTCATTCCCGCCATCTGCACGCCCCACTTTGCGTGATATTTACGCCAAATTCAGTTGACGTAGCCCGCTACGCCGCCTTCATTTGGCGTAAATCTCCCACAAATTGTAGCGTACATCTAGCAGAAAGCAATTTTCAAACACGCTCTAGTGTACCGCATGAAATTTTGATTGCATGTGCGTCTGCTTTCCGTTACAATAAAACCGAACATATCAAATGATTTTATACAAAGAAAAAGAGGTGATTCTTGTGGTAGAGTTAGATCAATTTAAAGTGACCCTGAACAGTTACAGGGCGCCGCTGCAGGAAGTGAGGGATTCACTTTGACCTTGCTAACAAGGAGCAGCGGATACAGGAGTTAGAGCGGGAGATGGAGGCGCCGGATTTTTGGAATGACCCGGAGATTTCCCAGAACAAAATGAAACAGCTAAAGAGCATGAAGGATGATGTGGCGACTTATCGTGAACTCAAGGGCCAGTTTGAGGACATGGAGACCTTGATCGAGATGGGGTATGAGGAGAACGACGCTGCCCTGATTCCCGAGATTTCCGAATTATTGGATACCTTTGTCGAAACTTATGAGGGAATCCGCATCAAGACCCTGCTTTCCGGGGAGTATGACAGAGATAATGCCATCTTGTCCCTGCACGCGGGCGCGGGCGGTACGGAATCCTGCGATTGGGCGGCCATGCTCTATCGCATGTTTACCCGCTGGGCGGAAGACAAGGGATTTACCGTGGAGGTGCTTGATTATCTGGACGGCGACGAGGCCGGCATCAAGTCCGTCACGTTTCAGGTCAACGGAGAAAATGCTTACGGTTACTTAAAGTCGGAAAAGGGAGTGCACCGCCTGGTGCGGATTTCTCCGTTTAACGCGGCCGGAAAGCGCCAGACTTCGTTTGTGTCCTGCGATGTGATGCCGGATATTGAGGAGGACGTGGACATCGAAATCAACGAAGATGAGCTGAGAATCGACACTTACCGCTCCAGCGGAGCCGGCGGACAGCACATCAATAAGACGTCGTCGGCGATTCGTATCACGCATCTGCCCACCGGCATTGTGGTTCAGTGCCAGAATGAGCGTTCTCAGTTTCAGAACAAAGACAAGGCGATGCAGATGCTTAAGGCAAAGCTCTATCTGTTAAAACAGCAGGAAAACGCCAAAAAGGCGGCGGATATCCGCGGTGAGGTGACGGAGATCGGCTGGGGCAGCCAGATACGTTCTTATGTCATGCAGCCGTATACTATGGTGAAAGACCATCGCACCGGAGTGGAGACGGGGAATGTGGACAGCGTTATGGACGGGAAGATTGATCTGTTTATCAATGGTTATCTGAAGTGGCTGTCACTCGGCTGCCCGAAACAGCTTGGTGGCGAAGATGCGTAACGGGGCAATCGTATTTCTGGCGGCCGTCGTCGTTTTGCTCGGCTGCTGCGCAGCCGCATATCTCATAATACGGCGCAGGATAAAGCGTTTTTCCAGGTGTGCGTTTGGCACAAGCTCGCTGGCTGAGGGGGTCGAGCGGCAGGCAAAGCTTTTGGCAGAGACGCCGAAATCCGTGTCGGGCATGACGAGAATCTTTGTGCCGCAGATTCAGAGAGATTTTCCGGAGTTTGACCTGGAAAAGTTTAAGAACAGGGCGGAAAATACGCTGACTGCCATGCTGCTTTCTGTGCAGGAGGAAAAGCTGCCGGATTCCCTGGCGGTATCGCCAGAGCTAAGAAAGCAGGCAAAAAGCCGGATTGAAGGAAACCGTGCGTCCGGCGTCCGGGAGCATTATCTTAATATTAAGATACACCGGACGGAGGTGGCGGACTATAGGAAGCGGCAGGGAACCTGCACGATCGTGTTTCAGAGCGCGGTGGAGCATATTCATTATAGAGAAAAGAACGGCAGCGTAATATCCGGCAGGAAAGATTTAAAGGAGCAGACAAAATACAACGTTGAGCTGATGTATATACAGGATGCTTCTGCCGCGGGCCTTAGCAGTGCGGTGGGAACCGTCTGTCCGCAGTGCGGCGCGCCCGTGACGGCGCTTGGCAGTATGCGCTGCGAATATTGCGGGACAAAAGTGACGCCAGTGCAGGATCGGGTCTGGAGCTTGCAGAAGTATTATGAGGTAGATTATCATCACGTTTAGATCAGGAGGAGATTATGGGGATTATCAGGGCAGTCGCACAGGCGATCGGAGGAGGTTTGGCCGATCAGTGGCAGGAAGTAATTGAAGCGGACGATATGGGAGAACACACCGTCTTTACCAGCGGTGTGTTGATGCGTCGGGGACAGAATACCAAAGGGACGCCGCATACCGTGTCCAATGGTTCTGTCGTTCATGTTTACGACAATCAGTTTATGATGCTGGTGGACGGCGGCAAGGTGGTTGATTACACGGCGGAACCGGGCTACTATAAAGTGGATAATTCTTCCATGCCGTCGATGTTTAACGGCGAGTTTGGCGAAGCCTTAAAGGAGGCGTTTCACCGCATCCGATTTGGCGGCCAGACGCCGATGGCGCAGAAGGTATATTTCATTAATCTTCAGGAGATCAAGGGAATCAAATTCGGTACGAGAAATCCGATTAATTATTTTGATAATTTCTACAATGCGGAATTGTTTCTGCGCGCCCATGGGACGTATTCGATAAAAATCACGAACCCGCTGCAATTTTATGCCGAGGCGGTTCCAAGGAACAAAGAGCAGGTGGAGATCGAGGAGATCAACGAGCAGTATATCTCCGAGTTCCTCGAGGCATTGCAGGCGTCCATCAATCAGATGTCTGCCGACGGCGTGCGCATCTCTTTCGTGACCTCCAAGGCGAGGGAGTTGGGAAGATATATGGCCGATACGCTGGACGAAGAGTGGAACCGTATGCGCGGCATGGAAATCCAGTCGGTGGGATTAGCCAGCCTTTCCTACGACGAGGAGTCACAGAAGCTTATCAATATGCGCAATCAGGGCGCAATGCTCGGTGACCCGACTGTCCGCGAGGGATATGTGCAGGGCGCGATGGCGAGAGGTCTCGAGGCGGCAGGCTCCAATGCCAACGGTGCGATGGCCGGTTTTATGGGCATGGGAATGGGCATGAACGCGGCCGGAGGTATGATGGGAACCGCCTCCCAGACGAATCTGGCCCAAATGCAGATGCAGCAGCAGGCAGCGGCAGGGCAGGCGCGTCAGGCGGCAGCGCCCGGGTGGACTTGCGCGTGCGGGGCCGTCAATACAGGAAAGTTTTGCAGTGAGTGCGGCAAGCCGATGCCGGTAAAGACCGGATGGACCTGCAGCTGCGGCGCTGTAAACACGGGCAGATTTTGCAGTGAGTGCGGCAAGAGCGCGCCGGCCACAGAGTGGACCTGTAGCTGTGGTACGGTCAATCAGGGCAAATTTTGCGGCAACTGCGGCAAGCAGAGAGCGTGAGCTAGGGGTTAGTATGTGGAACGATAACGATTAGGAGGAACGAGCATGGCTTCAATCAGTTACAAATGTCCGAATTGTGATGGCGAGCTGATGTTTGATCCGGCAACCCAAAAGTACAAGTGTCCCTACTGTGCCTCACTCTTTTCACAGCAGCAGATTTGCGCCATGCGCCCGGATACCGCAGGTGCAGGGCAGACGTCCGCCTCTGTGCAGGCGTCCGGCAGTCATTATGGGGAGGCTACGGGACAGGGAGAGGGCAGTGCCGTGCAGTACAATTGCCCTTCCTGCGGCGCGCAGATCGTCACGGAGGAGACGACGGCGGCCACTTTTTGCTATTACTGCCATAATCCGGTGATACTCGGCGGGAAACTGGAGGGCAGATTTTTGCCGGATCAGGTGATTCCGTTTGAGATTACCAGGGAAAATGCCGTACAGGGCTTTTTGCAGTATGTGCGAAAAAAGAAGTTTGTGCCGAAAGCGTTTTGGAATAAGAGACAGATCGAGAAAATCAGCGGTGTCTATTTCCCCTACTGGGTCTATGATGTGGAGCTAAACGGCAGGGTCTTGGCGGACGCAAGAAAGACGCGCTCCTGGCGCTCCGGCAATACCCAGTACACGGAGACGAAAATCTATTCGGTGCGCCGCGAGGGAGATATCGCGCTTAGCAATTTGCCGGAAAATGCGCTTATGAAAGCCGGCAACGTGCTGGCACAGGGGGTTTTGCCTTATCGGTATGAAAAGGCAAAAGAGTTTCATATGTCGTATCTCTCCGGCTTTCTGGCGGAGCGCAGGGATATCGAGCGTTCCCGGGTGCAGGATAAGATGCGGCAGACGATGCAGCAGTCGGCGCAGCAGATGATGAGAGAGACGATCACGGGTTACAATTCGGTCAATATCGGAAGCGCCAGCTTTCAGCCGGTGTATGAACTTTGGAAATATGTGCTGTTTCCCGTGTGGACGATTACATATAAAGGCAGAAACGGAAAAATGTACTATTATTCGATGAACGGGCAGACCGGAAAAGTCATCGGGGAGCTGCCGATCGATTACAAAAAAGTGACGCTTGCAAGCGTACTTGCCGCCGCAGTTGTCCTGGCGCTTGGATTGGCGGTTGGCTACATACTCTAAAGCCGGATTGTGGCGGGAATGGAGGATTTCTATGAAGACGAAAGGATATCCCTGGCGTATGCCGCGCTTTTTTTGCGGTGTGCTGCTGCTGGCCCTGCTCTTTTGCGGGCAGGGGCATACCGTCTGGGCCATGCAGGAGGGCGTCTATGATGACGCCGGGCTGCTAAAGGAGCATGAGATCGCATCGCTTGCTGACGTGATCTCCTCCGTGGAAGAAGAGACGGGCTGGCATATTTTTGCGGTCACGACCGACGATGCGGAGGGCAAGACGGCGGAAGCTTATGCCGATGACTTCTTTGACAGTCATTCGCCCGAACAGGAAGACGGCGTGGCCGTTTTGATTGATATGGATCACAGGGAAATTTGGATGTCCACCTGCGGGGAAGCGATTCGCTATCTGACCGACGAGCGAATCGATCGGATTTTGGACGACGCTTATGCGGATATCAGCGGCGGCGAATACGGCGCATGCCTGTACACCATGGTGGAGGGCGTTCGGAGGGCCTATGCCGACGGAATACCGGGCGGCCAGTATAATTATGATAGGGATACGGGGGAGGTTTCCGTTTATCGGCGGATAACCATAATGGAAGCGCTCGTTGCGGCCGCTGTCGCAGCGGCAGCCGGCCTTATCGTGTTTTTTAGTATTGTGGGAAAATACCGCATCAAATTTAACCCGTATCGCTATAATCCCCGGGAATCCGGCAGGATGACACTGCGCGTCAAGGACGATCAGTTCATCAACAGCCATACGTCGCATCGCCGGATACAGACCAGCAGCAGTACGTCGCACAGCAGCAGCGGGCGCAGCACGACACACCGCAGTAGCAGCGGCCGCTCTCACGGTGGCGGCGGCAGGCGCTTTTGATGGCTTGTCATGTGTAACCGGCCAGCCGGTTTGAGATGTTGGTGGTTGTCTTGTTGTTTCCAATAAATTCCTTGCACGGGCGTGATGTTTATGGTATTATCTTTCTGGTACATACATTTGTAAGCCACGCACAAACAGTCAATGGAGGCCAAGGATGAGGGATAAGGAGAACTTTTTCATAGTCAAAGAAAAAGCGGTGCCGGATATCTTATTGCGCGTGGTGGAGGCGAAGCGGCTGCTTGAGGCCGGTAAAGTGGAATCCGTTCAGGAGGCCACGGAACAGCTTGGCATCAGCCGCAGTTCTTTTTACAAATATAAGGAGGACATCTTTCCCTTTCACGAAAGGGCGAAAGAGAGAACTCTGACGATGGTGATACAGTTGGATGACGAGCCGGGTATTTTGTCCGTGGTGCTAAAAACCGTGGCGGAGTTTCAGGCCAATATTCTGACCATTCACCAGAGTATCCCGATCAACGGAATGGCGTCCTTAACGCTCAGCGTGGATGTATTGTCGCAGACGCTGGATGTAGCCGATATGGTGGCGCACATCAAGGGACAGGAAGGAATCCACGACGTCAAAATTCTTGGGCTGGGATAGGCACAATATCAAAATTCTTGGGCTGATAGGCACAATGTAATAAAAAACGGAGGAGTCGTAAATGAAAGCAGCAGTTATGGGCTATGGAACCATCGGTTCCGGCGTGGTGGAAGTGTTAGAGCGAAACAGAGAGGTGATTGCCGGGCGCGTGGGCGAGGAGATAGAGGTAAAATATGTATTGGATTTGCGTGATTTTGAGGGAGATCCGATTCAAAAGAAAATCGTGCATGATTATAAGGTGATCGCAAAAGATCCGCAGGTACGGATTGTGGTGGAGACGATGGGCGGCGTGGAACCGGCCTATACTTTTGTAAAAGAGATGCTTTTAGCGGGCAAGCATGTGGCGACCTCCAACAAGGCGTTAGTCGCGGTCAAGGGAGCCGAGCTTTTGGCGCTTGCGAGAGAAAAAAGCGTCAATTTTATGTTTGAGGCGAGCGTGGGCGGCGGGATTCCGATTATCCGGCCGTTAAATTCCTGTCTGACAGCCGATGTGATCGAGGAGATCACCGGCATTGTCAACGGTACGACCAACTATATGATGACCAAAATGACTGCAGAGGGGCTGGAGTTTGAGGATGTCTTAAAGGATGCGCAGGAAAAGGGCTACGCGGAGAAAGACCCCACGGCGGATATCGAAGGGTACGACGCGTGCCGCAAGATTGCTATTTTGACTTCCCTGGTATGTGGGAGACAGGTGGACTACGAGGATATTCCCACGCAGGGGATTACCGGAATCACCGCCGTGGATATCAAATATGCGAAAGCGATGGGGAAGGCGATTAAGCTTCTGGCAACCAGCAAAAAGGCCGGCGACAGCTATGCGGTAATGGTGGCGCCGTTTTTATTGTCGCCGTCTCATCCGCTCTACAGCGTCCAGGATGTGTTTAATGCGATTTTTGTGCACGGAAATATGCTTGGCGACGCGATGTTTTACGGCAGCGGAGCCGGAAAACTGCCGACGGCCAGCGCCGTTGTGGCGGATGTCGTGGAGATGGCTAAAAACGCGGATCATAATATTCCGGTCGAGTGGCAGCCCGCGAAACTGGAGCTTGCGGATTCCACTAAAATGGAATACCGCTATTTCGTGCGCGCGGCGGCGGAGCGTGCCGCGGTCGAGGAGGTTTTTGGCAGGGTAGCATATATAGAGGCGGAGGATGTTGCAGGCGAGGTGGGATTTATCACAGATTCCATGAGCGGCGCTGATTATGAGAAAAAAGCGGCTGCTCTGCCCGGTGTGATTCAGATGATACGCGTCGCATAGTGATCATAACATTATTTTTATTCTGCCGCTTGACAGAGTATTGTTTAGCGGTTAGAATATAAGAAATTGATATCGGGAGGATGTTGCATGTTAAGCATTGTGGTAATGGAGAAAATTGCAAAATAATATTGCAGGGGTGACTTCGGTTTCGCGCTGAACGTCTGCCCGTTTGCCGACAGGTGTACTGTCGCTGTTTTCGCCTTACAGAATGCTTTATATTGTGGTATCCGCTTCCAGATTCGTATCCGTATGGCTGGAAGTTTATAAACCATGGATTTATGCTGTTGGGGCATCCATGGTTTTTTTTGCGTTATCAAACTGGCTGTCGTAGGGGGTTAGGTTGAAAAATCAGCTTGATAGTTGATATTATCACACGTGAATTTGTTCACGTTGGCTATAATAAGTCAGAGCCTTAAAGATGCCCTGACCGCAGTTGAGATAATTGCAATACTGCAAGCAGTATACGAAGTTCTCAACGCGTGTCATCGCAGGAAACGGCTCTGACATGGAGGATTAAGATGAATACAGAAAAGCAGATCGAATTTGATAAAGTAAAAGAGATGTGGGAGAACCTGGCGGTGACGGAGGGGGCCAGGGAACGAATTAGAGGCGTGTCGATTTATCTGGAGGAGGGCGAACTAAAAAAGCAGCTTCGCGATACGACAAATGCCAGAAATATGATTGAAAAGCTGGGGACGCCGCCGTTACAGAGCGTGACAGAGTTAAAAGAAATTATGGCGGCGGCCGAAAAGGGAGCCTGCCTGACGCCGTTTTGCCTCGAGCGGGTGGAGACGGCGCTTGTGGCGGTAAAACGGTTGAGAGACTATCTTTGCCGCGGGAAGCGCTGCGAAAACCCGCTGGCCTATTACGAAGAAAACCTGGACGCCGTGGATAGCCTGCGGGAGGAGATCGGTAGACAAATAAGGGGCGGCCTTGTGGACGATTACGCCACAAGGGAGCTTGCGCAGCTCAGAGGTCAAATCACAAAGTGCGAGGAGCAGATGAAGCAGAAAGCGGAGCAGATCATGCGCTCGAACAAGGCGAGTATGGCCGATCATTTCTGCACGCTGCGCAACGGCAGGGTGTGCGTACCGGTAAAGAGAGAGTGTAAGCAGAAAGTGGCGGGCAGTGTCATCGACAAATCCGCAACGGGCAGCACGCTTTTTATCGAGCCGTCCGGCGTTGCAAAAATTTACGAAGAATTGCAGATGCTCAAAATCGGTGAGGAAAATGAGGTGTATAACATTTTATATACGCTGTCCGCGATGGTCGCATCCGCTGCCCCCGTGATGGATGAAAATATAAAAATGATCGAGAAATTGGATTTCATTTTTTCCAAAGGCAAGCTTAGCATGGATATGGACGCGGTGGAGCCGGCGATCAACACGGAACGGTATATAGTTTTCAAAGATGCGAGACATCCGCTGATGGAACAAAAAATCAGTGTCCCGCTACAGTTTGAGATCGGGGGAGACGTGCGGGGCATTGTCATAACCGGGCCGAATACGGGCGGAAAGACCGTAGCGATCAAGACGGTGATGCTCAATTGCATGATGGCGCAGTGCGGATTGCATGTGACCTGCCAGGAAGCGGATCTATGTATGAACAGCGCTTATCTTGGCGATATCGGAGACGGCCAGAATATCGCGGAGAATTTGTCGACCTTTTCCGCGCACATCACCAATGTGCTTAAGGTGCTCGGCGAGTTGGATAAAGACAGCTTTGTCATTATGGATGAGCTCGGTTCGGGGACGGACCCGACGGAGGGGATGGGAATTGCCGTCGCAATTTTGGAGGAGCTTAAAAAGAGCGGCGCGCTGTTTCTTGTGACGACACATTACCCGGAGGTAAAAGAATATGCGTCTAAGACCCCGGGAATGGTCAATGCCCGAATGACATTTGACAAAGACACCTTAATGCCTGCCTATCAGATGGTAATCGGGGAGGCGGGGGAGAGCTGCGCGTTTTATATCGCAGACAGGCTTGGTATGCCGCAGGAAATGCTGCGGGTTGCGATAGAGGCCGCATATGGCGCAGAGGCTGTAGGTTCCTATCACTTCCAAAACCGTGGAAGCGTGCCCGGGAGGGGGACAGCGAACCGGATTGTCAAGAGCAAAAAGGCAAAGAGCAGGACGGACATCGGCGCCAGATATCAGCGCGGGGACAGCGTTATGGTCTACCCCGATAAAAAGATCGGTATTGTCTGTGAGCCGGCCAATGAGAAAGGGGTGTTAAGGGTGCAGATGCCCGATAAAAAGATATGGATTAATCACAAAAGAGTCAGGCTCCATGTGGCCGCAGCCCAATTGTATCCCGCAGATTATGATTTTTCCATTATTTTTGACACGGTGGAAAACAGGAAAATCCGGCATGATATGAATCGCAAATATACGGAGGAGACGATACGATGCGAGGAATGATTAGATATCGTCCTCCATCTCGTCCGCCGGGAGCCAGGCTTTGCCGAAACCGGTATCTTTAAAAAGAGCGGCCAGTCCGGTGATCTGTTTCAGGCGCAGAATCTCATCCTTATCCATGCCCAGATGCTTGGATATCCATGCGTCGGAGCGCCCGATCTCATGCAGCTCTTTGATAATGTTGCTCATGAGGTCTACATTGTGCGAACCTCTGGCGCGGTTATGGCGTATTGTGCTTGCCATACGCTGATCGAGGGGTTTGTCAATGACGGAAACGGGCAGCATGCCTCCCTCGCGTTTATAGATATCGTCATGATCCTGCATGATGCGGTAGCGGTGAAAGCCGTCGACGATCACATACTGATCGGCGGCTTTGTCGTAATAGCAGACGATCGGCATCGTGTAGCCGTCTTCTTTGATGCTGTCGTAGAGCAGCTTTAGTTCGGGTGGCGCCACGCTGTTGGGGTTGTAGGTATTTGGTACGATTTTCTCGATCGGTACTGAGATGATTTGGTATACGGGACTTTTCTTTGTCATGATAACTCACCTAAATGTTGGTATTTTTCCTTTAATAAATTGACGTTTTTCTGTTGTTGTCTGTTTAAGCCGAATCCCATGAAGCGGCAGATGTGATCATTTTTTAAAATGCAGTAGCACATGCGTTTCCAGCTCGGGATGTCTTTGGTAGATTTGATGTCGTCCGTATCGTCCGGCAGCCTGCCTAAGAAGATAATGCGTGAATTGCGCATGACCGTGTAGTTGGATATGCCGTTGCGCTTAATATGGTAGCCGTGGGCGAGCAGTTCGACGATTGTCTTTTCCTCCAGGCCGCCGCCGACATTGTGCCAGAAGTAGATCGACGACTTAAACTTCTGAATGTAATTGTTGCGCAGCCTGGTCGGGAGCGTGGCCAGCAGGAATTTGGTGTAGGATTCCCAGGTGTGCCCGTTGGGAAGTGTCAGATTGCGATAGCCGAGCGCCTTTGTCCTGCCGTAGATGGCGCCGAAATTGGCGCCTCTGACACGTCCCACAAGCTTGGTCCAGATTTCGGGATCAATGACGCGGTAGAGATTGAGGCTGTCTTTGGCGTAATCGTTGAAAGGCGAGGCGACGCGCATCTGGTCCGGTTTTAAGCCGGACATATAGTACAAGTCGTACAGATGATTATAGTCGAACGAAAAGTGATAGTTTGCATACCATACGTCGCTCAGCGTCCAGTCATAGATCGGGGAGGCGCACCACACGTCTTTGAAGAGCTTGCTGATCCAGCAGGTGTTGTCATAGCCGTATTTGCGGTTGATAATGCCGCTGTAGCGCTGCATGGACTCCTCCGCGCGTATGCCAAGCAGGCAGATGGTCTTTTTGTCGCCATGGGACATGCGATACCAGCGCCCAAATTGTTTGGCGAGATCTTCCTGGTGCATACGGTAGTGGTAGGTGGTGATCGGGTTATTGTCCAGATTGATGACATAGGGATGGTTTGGCATGGGGCGCACCCACGCGTCTTTTTTGGTGTCGTCCCACGGATACCAGAACATCTCATAACTGCTGAGCGCGGTTCTCGTCGCCATGGGCAGGCATACCCAGTAGGGTTCCACGTCCTTTTCAATGCTGGCAAATGTCCTTTCGACATATTCGGTCGTCACACTATACTGCGCTTCAAAGTCCTGGTGGAACACGCCGATTTTTTTGTCCGGGTAATATTTTTTCTGAAAATCCAATGTCAGATTCAGCAGAAGGCCGCTGTCCTTGCCGCCGGAGAAAGAAACAAAGATGTTTTCAAACTCTGTAAAGATGTAGTGAAGCCGCTCCTGCAGGGCTTCATAAACGTTTTGCTCCGTATATTGTTTTGTCATAGTAATCTCCATTCTGGGACAACCTCATGCCGTTATGGTTCACGGACTGTCCATGCCGAACATATATTTGATGTTCCTGCACAAAACAAATTTTACCATTTTTTTCCAATTTTTACAAGTATGGACAAAAAACGACAAAATATGTAGTAACCGTTCAGCTCAGGACTTTGCACTCGCTGCAAAGTCCGTAAGAACGCGTATATCTAGCCAAGCGGGAATCCGGCTCTTTGTCGAAGACAAACTTTAAATGAGACGGATTCCGTAACTATGAAGCCGAAGGCGGAATAGTTGGTAAAATATAAAATTCACAGGCGAATTTGCGCCTGTAACCCCAATAGAGCGGGCGATGGGCGGTCATTGTGTTTGTTGAACAGAGCGAAACAGGGATTGCAAACGGAATGTGTGAACGGTTATAATAAGAATAAATCAGTGTGAACGGAGGACGATGGTGAAAAAAATAGTATGCTTATTGGTGGTTCTTTTGATTTGTATGTCACCCGGGTGCGCCGGGCGGAAACAGGTGGAAAGCAATACCCAGTGGGCCGTAAGCCCAATGCTCATTTTAAATGATTATGATTATGTCGCGCCGTATATGCCGGTGAGTGAGCTGCCGGACGGATATGCATATGCCGGGACACTGTCCAATGAGGAGGCGAACAACACCGGACTGAGTGGTTGCAGCTATTATCTGCCGGAAAATGCCGGCGTCGCAAAAGATTTTTATGTATATCAGGAATGTGGCACGCCCATCGGGGAAAACATCGTCGATTCGACGAAGCTTCAGTGGGCCTATGTGCAGTGGATTTTGGTAAACGGAGCGGAGGAATCTGCCAGTTTGGACGAGGAGGAAGAGTCTGTCGGGCCCGACGGAGAGAGAGAAATGTTTGTGGTGGACGAGGAACAGTCGTTTTCCTTTGATTTGCAGCCGCTTGGAACGGTGCGCTTTCTGTCCCATATTCCGCAGGAGCCGACGGCCTGCGGCAGGGACGCCTTTTTTGAGATTGTAAAAGACGACGCAGTTGTTCAGACGTTGGATGACCCGGATACAGCCGCTGTAAAGTTTTTTGAGAAAATCGAGGCGGTAGCTTTTGCAGATTATAATCGCGACGGTTTGACAGATATTATTGTAATTACGAGATACGACATTTTGGGCGGCCCAGATACGGGCACGGCAGAGTATGGGGTAAAATATTATGCGGTGGATAAAGCCGGTATGTTTACATTCGACCGCGCATTGAGCGCTGACGCTACGGCCGGCTTGCCGGAATTTACGATTGCGGCGGCAAGAGAGTATGCGGCAGCGAATCGGTCTGCCGATGCGTCCGGGCAGGAGATTTACCGCGAGAAATACCGGGAGAGCCTTAGAAAACTGATACAGGAACATATTTTTCCAAACGGAAACCCGGCGGATGACTCTTTTATCAGCCAGGATGATTTCTCAGGCAATCAGTTTGCCGTCTGCGATGTTGACGCGGACGGCATAGAAGAACTGCTGATTTCTTACTGTGATTCCACAACGGCGGGAATGGTTTTTTACATTTTTCAGTACGATATAGCCACAGATACGTTTGTGGAAGAACTGAGTGAGTTTCCTTCTGTTATGCTATTTGAGGGTGGTTATTTGACCGTGGGGATTTCTCACAATCAGGGAATGGCGGGAGGCTTTTGGCCGTATAGTATTTACCGGTATGACGGCACAACGGATTCTTATCGGCAGATCGCGTTTATCGACGCGTGGGATGAAGAGATGTTCCCGGCCGATTATGAGGGAAATCCGTTTCCGGCGGATATCGACACCAGCGATTCAGGCTTTGTCTATTATATTTACAGAGACGGCAATTATGATGAAGATACGGCTCCGGTCGATGAGACGGAACACCAAAAGCTGGTGGATGAGACATACGGCGGCAGGGAGGAGATGGAGATCGAGTATCTTGATCTGACAATCGAGAATGTTGAGAAAATATAGGGATTTTGCGCTCTCAAAAAAATGAGGATAAAAAGAAAATATGTTGTAACAAAGTGTCATTTTTATGGATAAATAAGTAAAGAAATAGAAGGGAGGGGAACCGTGGAGGAGTTATATGAGGAGAATGTCGGCCTGGTGTACCGCTTTCTCCTGAAAAACTGTCACAGCGAAGCCCTGGCGGAAGAACTGACCCAGGAAACGTTTTTGCAGGCCGTGAAAAATATCCATAAATATGACCATAGCTGTAAAATCAGCGTATGGCTCTGCGCCATTGCCAAGCATCTCTGGTTTCAATATCTGAGGAGACATGCCAAAGAGATACCGACGGATATCTGGCAGTTTGAGGCGGAGCGGGCCAAGGAACCGGAGAATCTTGCCATTAAAAAATATGAACTCTTGGATGTTTTAAAAGACTTGCAAAAGCTTCCGCAACAGATGAGGGAGGTTGTCTATCTGCGGGCGATGGCGGAGCTTTCCTTTCGCGATATCGGCGAGATTATGGGGAAAAGCGAGAGCTGGGCGCGGGTGACATTTTACCGGGCGAAAGAAAATCTGATAAGGAGGCGGGAAAAGTATGATGAAAGATGAATGTGAGATTATCTGTGATTTGCTGCCATTGTATGTGGACGACGTCTGTGCAAAAAAGACATGCGCGGCAGTGGAGGAGCATATTGCGGCCTGCGGACCGTGCAGGGAAAAATATGAGCACATGAAAAATACCCGGCTGGTGGCAAAGGAGGCCAACAGGAAGCAAATCGACTTTTTGCGGGGATTAAAAAAGAGGCAGATTGTTAAAAATGTGGCCGTGTTATTGGCAATGACCGGCATTTTGCTGCTGCAACTATTGTTGGAGAATCATACGGGAAGAGATGTATTCCGTTTGGCAGTGCCGGCAATGATTATGGCGGCGATGATCGCGCTGGATTCCGACAATGGATGGGACAAGAGGTGGCAATATCTGGCGGGGGCCACAGCAGCTTTTTTGGGCATCTACGAAATTGTGCTCAATGAATATCTTGCGGGGAAGGTATGCGTCGGTGAGACTGTCTTTGGCCTGACGCAGGAAAAGCTGGGGCCGTTTCTTGCCGGTCAGATGTATGTCATTCTGGTAATTTGTGCGCTGGTATTGCTGGCAAACTGGAGATGGAAAAAAAATAATCATTACGTCAGCTGCCTATGCGTCGCGGTGATGGGGCTTTCCTGCGCGTATGATTCCCTGTATCACAGGCTGGATACGCTGGAACTCTATTTGCAGTCGCTGCGCAGAATAGAAATTGTTATGGTTTTGGAACTGCTTGCGGCACTGACAGTTATTATTTTGTTGGAGCGGCGAAAAGGGCGGCTCAGAGGAGACTGAGGCGATGATGTCTCTTTTGGACTGGGGGAAGGAACCCGATGTTTTGTAGTGGAATTGAGTGAAAATTATGGATGGGTAAGGGAAGGCTGAGATGGACAGAAATGTAAACGCGGCAACAAAACGGGTAAAATTGGTTGTGGCATACGACGGCACAAATTATAAGGGCTGGCAGGTACAGCCGAACGGCATTACCATAGAGGAGGTCTTAAACCGTGAACTGTCGGCGCTGCTGGGGGAGCAGATCACGGTCGTCGGCGCCAGCCGAACGGATTCGGGCGTCCACTCTATGGGAAATGTCGCAATTTTTGACACAGCGACGCGGATGCCGGCAGACAAAATTTCTTATGCGCTCAATCAGCGCCTGCCGCAGGATATTGTCGTGCAGGATTCCGCGCAGGTGCCGGGCGATTGGCATCCGCGCTATCAGAAAAGCCAAAAGACCTATGAATACCGGATTTTAAACCGCACCTTTCCGATGCCGATGAGGCGGTTTGACACCTATTTTTATCATCATCCGCTCGACGTGGAAAAGATGAGGCGCGCCGCCGTTTATCTGGAAGGAGAACATGATTTTAAGAGTTTTTGTGCGCTGGGCGCGCAGGTAAAGACAACGGTGCGCACGGTCAGCCGCTGTGAAGTGATGCGCACGGGGGATATCATTGCCATTCAGGTAACCGGCAACGGTTTTCTGTACAATATGGTGCGCATTATCGCGGGGACGCTGATCGAGGTGGGCAGTGGGAGACGTCTGCCCCAGGAGATGCGAGAGATTCTTGCCGCCTGCGACCGCTCTTTCGCGGGGCCGACTGCTCCGGCGCACGGGCTTACGATGATAGGCATCACATACGGGGAATTCTGCAGTCTGTGAGCCGGATTCCGTAACTATGAAGCCGAAGGCTGAATAGTTACCATTTTGGCACGATTTCCACAAGAAAATGCTTGACACACAAGGGAACGTGTACTATAATATTAAAGTCTGTGATAGTGAATAAATGCGGTTTCAAAGCCCCGAAACAGCATTTTAACTATAGATAGAAGTCTTATGACATACGGCGGCAATGTGTCCGGACATTCACAGGGCCAATGTGTGAAATAACATTTTTAGGAGGAAAATCAATGAAAACTTTTATGGCTAGCCCGGCTACCATCGAAAGAAAATGGTATGTAGTTGACGCTGAAGGTATGACATTAGGACGTTTAGCATCAGAAGTTGCTAAAGTATTAAGAGGAAAGAATAAGCCGATCTTTACGCCTCACATTGACGCCGGCGATTATGTGATCGTTGTCAATGCAGAGAAGATCAAAGTGACCGGCAAGAAGCTGGATCAGAAGATTTATTACAACCACTCCGACTATGTAGGCGGTATGAAAGAGACTACATTAAAGGAAATGATTGCAAAGCATCCGGAGCGCGTGATTGAGCATGCAGTAAAGGGTATGCTTCCGAAAGGGCCTTTGGGAAGAGAGATGTATACGAAGTTGTTTGTATATGCCGGACCGGAACACAAACATGCAGCACAGAAACCGGAAGCATTATCATTTTAAGGAGGAGGTAAAAGAAATTGGCTAACGCAAAATATTACGGAACAGGAAGAAGAAAATCATCTGTTGCCAGAGTATATTTAGTACCGGGAACAGGCAAAATCACGATCAATAAAAGAGACATTGATGAATATCTGGGTTTGGAGACCTTGAAGGTTATCGTTCGCCAGCCTTTGGTTGCAACGGAGACCGTTGATAAATTTGACGTATTGGTAAACGTGCGCGGCGGCGGTTACACCGGCCAGGCCGGAGCAATCCGTCACGGTATCGCCAGAGCACTGCTCACGGTGGATGCCGATTACAGACCGACATTGAAGTCCGCAGGCTATCTGACAAGAGACCCGCGCATGAAAGAGCGTAAGAAATACGGTCTCAAGGCAGCGCGCCGTGCACCGCAGTTTAGTAAGAGATAATTACAAGCAGAATAGTAAGATTGATAAAACCCTTGAAAATCCAGTATTTTCAAGGGTTTTTGGCACTATTTGCCTAATAATAAAGTTGTAGGAGATGGCAGCGGTGCAGCATAGACAGGCTGACCCTGCAATCGGCATTTGGGTAAACCGGAAAGCTGACATGGTGGTAAGGGGAAAGGAGTGATGCAATGAAGTACCCGATGAAATATGTTATAGATTTTACAGTATGGGTTTTGCTGTACGCGTTTGTCTTTTTCAAGAAGTGGAGGAACCGGGGCAGAGCCGTCCTGCTTGTCAACACGCTCATGTATGTCTATCTCTCGTTTGTGCTCTTTTTTACCATGATGCCAGTGATCACATCCATCCCATTCATGCTGAACCATCCTTATAAGCCCATGAATCTGGTGCCGTTTATTGACGTTTCTTTGAGGAGAGGGGATTTTTTCAGACAAGTGGGCTTAAACATTATCATGACCCTGCCTTTCGGTTTCCTGTTTCCTCTGACCCGGGACAAAAGGGCCAAATTCGGTGCGACGGTGTTTTTCTGTTTTTTGATGAGCTTGGGTATCGAGATCTTACAGCCGTTCTTCGACCGCTCTTCGGACATCACAGACCTGATTACGAATGTGATCGGCGGTGCGCTGGGTTACGGCTTTTATGTTATTTTTAAGCCGGTTATCTTTTGGGTCTTAGAGCGTTTGCAAACCGGATGACGGGCTCTCTTGTAGCGGCAAGTGTTGATATGGATTTTATATCGCGTTAAGATTTCTCATGGAAAGCTGTCAAAAAAATGCCTTTGACTTTACCCTTACGGTAAAGTGTATACTTTGAGAAAGAAAAGAGAGGTGAGAAATCGTGCTGTCAATCGGTGAGTTTTCCAAAATATGCAAAGTGTCTACCAAAACGCTCAGATACTATGCTGAAATAGGACTTATTCTGCCAAGTGAAATCAATCCGGAAAATGGATATAGGTACTATGCGTTGGAACAGTTGGAAACGATGCTGCTTATTATCCGGCTAAAATCATACAATTTCTCATTGGAGGAGATAAAGCACATTATAGAATCGGGAGAATGGAACGAGGAAAAACTGTATGTTGCCCTGACCAAAAAACGGGAAGAGATGGAAAAGCAATTACAGGAGCAGGAAAGCCGCCTGTATCAACTGGAATGTGATATAGCAAAACTAAAAAACGGGAATCCCATCATGTCATATTTAGATGATATTGATGTGGAGCTTGTGGAAGTTCCCCAGATGTGTCTGCTTTCTGTCCGAAAAATGGTTCCGACCGATCATTTTTCGGATGAATACGGCGTTTGCTTCGGGCGACTGTCAGGCAGGATAAGAAAAGAAAATTTAACCATAGCCAATCCCCCAATGGTTTTATTCCACAGCAGTGAATTTAGCCCGTTTGGTTTAGACACGGAATTTGCCATTCCCGTTGGAGAATATGTAACCGGAACAAGAAATTTTAAGGCAGGGTTATGTCTGAAAACGGTGGTAAAGGGAAGTTATTCGATGTTGTCTTCCGTATATGCAAAGCAGACAAAATGGGCGGAACAGAACGGGTATGAATGTACCGGTGCATTGTTTGAAGTGTATGTGGCGGACCCCTCTGAGGTTGCGGAGGAAGAGGAGCTGATTACAGAAGTGTATTATCCGATTAGAAAGATATGAAACGGAGGTCAATCAAACAGCATGAAACAGGAGCAAATAGCGTTATTAGACAGTAAAATCAAAAAAGAATATGGCAATATAGCCGGAATCATGGTACTTAAAGATAATCATGCTGTTTACGAAAATTATTTGAATCAGTGTTCGGGTCATGAACCTATTCATGTCTTTTCGGTGACAAAAAGCATTATTTCTATGTTAATCGGAATCGCCTTGGATAAAGGCTGCATCAAGAGCCTTGATGAGAAAGTAATCAATTTCTTTCCAAATTATCAAATTAAGAAAAGGGAAAAAACAATACAGCATGTTACAATCCGCAATCTGCTGACAATGACTGCTCCCTATAAGTATAGATTTTACCCTTATCCAAAATATTTTTCCAGTAAGGATTGGGTAAAATCCTCTCTTGACTATTTGGGCGGAAGTGGAAAAATCGGGAAATTCAGATATGCGCCTATCATCGGAATTGATATTTTATCCGGTATACTTATCCATACTACAGGGAAATCCGTTTTAGAATTTGCGCAGGAAAATCTGTTTTCGCCGTTGGGAATTTCGGTTGATAAAAATATATATTTTCAAAGCAAAGAAGAACAGATTGATTTTTATAAATCGAACGGTGCAAATGGTTGGGTTGCCGACCCAAACGGTACAAACACGGCTGGATGGGGATTATCCCTCACGACTGCGGATATGGCTAAATTAGGGCAGTTATATTTGAATGAGGGATATTGGGACGGCAGACCGATGATTTCCAGGAAATGGATTGCCGAGAGTACACAGGTACAAAGTGTTTGGAGAGCGCGCCATCTAAAGTACGGGTATTTGTGGTGGGTGATAGATGAAGCAGAACATTCGTATGCAGCTTTAGGTGACGGCGGAAATGCGATCTATGTTAATCCCAAAGAAAAAATTGTGGTTGCTATTTCTTCGCTATTTGTCCCCAGGGTGAAAGACAGGGTAGATTTCATAAAAAGAGAAATCGAACCCCTGTTTCATTAACGCTCAGTCACTACCCCCCGCTCCAAGCGGGGAGATGCCATAGGTTCCCAAGGGGTCTTTGATACTTGCGCGCCTGAAAGGCGGGCGCCGCAAGTGTCTTTGCTCAAAAATATGCTCTTTTGCAATAAAATAGGGCGCATAGACCTTTTCTATACGCTCTGACGCTCTGTAACTTATTCAGTTGTGATTGTGGTAACGGTTGACAGGTATTCTAATATTTAACCTAACTCCTTAAGTTCTCCCTCCTGAATAGAAATTTCAATATCAAATTTTGTGTTTTCACCCGCAACAATCTTAATTCTATTATATCCACTTTCTACATTCAACGTACTTTGAATAGGTTCTGACATTTCGGTGTCACATTCAGCAATGATTGAAACATCTCCCCTTGGAGGAATCAATACAAGTTTCGCCTTACCAGAGTAAACATTTAATGCGTATGTTATATTTAAAGAGGTATCTTCCTCTGCGTCAAAAACCCAGATGGTGTCCATACCCTCCATTTTTTCAACGCTTGCTGTAAAATGTCCGTTCTCTACTGTTTGTTTATAGTTATTAAGTTTATATGAATTTGTACTGCTTGCTATTTTTATATCGTCATCATATATGGCAGCCATAGAATTTGCACAGCCTGTCATTAAACAAACAGCTATCAGTCCTGCACCAAATAAATTTTTTAATTTCATTATGTACCTCCATAAGCTGCGATTGATTCAATTAAAATATTACCACATTGACGCTCATATTACTACTCTCAAGCGATTAAATTTCTTCCGCTCTCCGCTTAATTTATTTGGTTGCTGTATTGGCAGCATAACGTCTGATTTCTCACATAAACATCTGCACATCCACTTTGGAATGTTCCTCCCCACTGATAAGCGCAGTTATCTCCTGCATACGGTTTTGGCTACTTTTCTTTTTCTAAAAGTGAACCGAAAGAAAACAAGCGCGGCACATATCAGCAAGGTAAAATACCTTGGATACGCATTCTACCGTTACAAAGGGAAATGCAAATATCGGGTACATCCAAAGTCAGTAGCAAAGATAAAAGATAAAATCAGAGAACTGACAAAAAGGAATAACGGATGGGGAAATGAATACAGAGCCATGAAACTGACGCAGTTTGTCAGAGGATGGGTAAATTATTTTTTACTTGCAGATATGAAAGGACTTATGAGTAAAACCGATGAATGGCTAAGATAAGAACTATTTACTGGAAACAGTGGAAGAAAGTCAAAACAAAATTCAGGGAATTAAAGAGGATAGGTGTGGAAGAAGAAAAGGCATGGATATGTGCCAATATGCGGAATGGAAACTGGTATTGTGGTGGATATTTCGTATTACAGACTGCATTTAACAACAAGAAACTTCGTGAACTTGGATATCCAACATTCACAGAGTTTTATCTGAAAGTATGTGAAAACTAAGGAACCGCCGTATACGGAACCGTACGTACGGTGGTGTGGGAGGTCGGTAGATAAAATAATTATCTAACTCCTACCCGATCTTTTGTATAAAATGCCAGTAGATATTTATCAGAAAATGAGTATACTATAAGTAAGAAGTTCAAATGAACCTCTTATTATTCTGCCGGAACTGCATATCGGCATTTATAGAAAAGGTGCAGATACAAATATTTTTCGCTACCCAGCGAGCGACTAATAAATGGCTGGGATACAAATATTTGTGCCCCGCTGATTAGCGGGGCGCTTTTGTACATAGGAGATAATTTGAATACAGGTAGTTTTTATTTTGTTAAGGATGAATATTATAAACGATTTCCTAATTGTGGATTAATGGGAAATAAAGATAAGGATGAAGCAGGAGTGCATGGGAGACCTTGTTTCTATTGTTTTGAAATGGACGGATGTTTTTGGATGGTTCCTATATCATCTAAAACGGAAAAGTATAAAGCATTATATGATGAAAAGAAAAAAAGATATAAGGAATATGATGGTCTGCGATTCGGATATGTAAATGGAAAATACAGGGCTTTTCTAATTCAAAATGTCTGTCCGGTCAGTGAAGCGTATATCGATTGCCAGTATATGATTGAAAATAATACAGTTCCTGTGACTATAAATGGTAAGTTGGCAGCAGAGATTAATGGAATTGTGAGAAAGGTAATCAGATTAAATAAAAGAGGAGTCAGAATTGTTTTGACAAATATAAATTATATTTTGAATGAGTTGAATTAGACAAAATGAGAATGCATGAATATTTATGGGTAAGTGACAGGTAACTAACAAAGTGCTTAAAAATGCTGTATTTTATGCATTTGGAACTATGCAAGAGATAATTATAAGCAGAATAGTAAGATTGCCACGACCTTTGAAAGTCCAAGAGTTGTGGCGATAGGAAGTAGTTTCAGATTAGGCGGTATAGCCCCGGTTACAAGGGCTGTACCGCCTTTTTGCGCTTAACGAGCGCATATTCACCTTTTCAAATAATCCCAAACGTTTGACGCTCCCGCCGCCATATTCAATCAGAACGCTGGTAGCCCCCAAATTCTTTTATCTGCTTTCCTGTAATTGAGCAAATCGGAAATAGGTTTCATGTTTGGTATAAGGTCTCACTCCTTCTGTCATTAATATAATCTGATCTGCAGTAAAATTTAATAGCAAAATTTACAACACATGATGGGGGAGCTATCAGTCATTGCGCCCGTGTCTGTGTAATCCGCTTTGCAGCCGAGCCGTAAAAGGGAGCCGATACCATGCAAACCGAGTTTAGACTTGAAAGATGGAACGATTGTTCATGTGTATGCTGAATATAAAAAGTGAATAAAGCTTTATTTTCAATGGTCCCTAGTGTACTGTAAGAGATGATCAGAAGATTGATAGATTCAACAGCATGGCTGCCGCAGGTATTTCCTGCGGTTTTTTCTATATGACGGGCATGTCTGTGTTCTGTGGTAAGAGTTTACATAGGTGTAGCTGCCGATGTATGTTATAGCGATTCCCAAGTTGCATTATGAGATGTAGGCGAGAAAAAAGCAGCGCTAAATCGTTGCTTAACGGATAGAAGCCTGATAGGAAAGAGTACACAGAGGAGCCGTTTTTCGGTACGGCAGGAGAGGAGGAAACATGGTGAACGTATATGGGTATATCCGGGTTAGCAGCCGTGACCAGAACGAGGACCGGCAGAGACTGGCGTTTCGGGAGCTGGATATCCCAGCAAAGAATATTTTCATCGATAAGCAGTCCGGCAAAGATTTTGACCGGCCATCTTATAAGAGGATGGTGAGGCGGATGAAAAAGGATGATATGCTTTATATTAAAAGCATCGACCGGCTGGGGCGCAATTATGGAGAAATTCTGGAACAATGGCGGATACTTACCAAGGAAAAAGGAATCGACATCGTGGTGCTGGATATGCCGCTTTTAGACACACGGAGGGGAAAAGATCTGATGGGAACATTTTTAAGCGACATTGTCCTGCAAGTGCTTTCCTTTGTGGCAGAAAACGAGCGGGCAAATATACGACAGCGCCAGGCGGAAGGAATTGCGGCTGCGAAAGCCAGAGGGGTGCGCTTCGGCAGGCCGCCAAGCCCTCTGCCGGAAAACTTCCATGAAATCTGCCGATTGTGGAAATCCGGGAAAGTTACGGGAACAGCTGCTGCAAAAAGCTGCGGTATGCCACTGTCCACATTTCGTTATCGGGCGGAAGTTTACCAAAAAGCTAGGTTATTATAGGTGGGTATTTTACAGAAAAGTGTACGTTCCTGTAAGTACCCGCTTTCTTTTTACTTATTTCATAATACTACAAAAAAGCAAGAATTTCCACAAAAAATCTATATTTTCAGATTCATATTTTCGGATGACCAAAACGTACACCATCTTGTAAAGCGTTGTGACACCATAGAAGCTGCCCGCTGGGTTAAAGGAAGAGCTTAGGTTGAAAAAGCAGCTTGATTGCTGTTTTTCAACCGACAATTTAAGTCAGAGCCGGGGAAATGCCCTAATCGCAGATGAGATAATCGCAATACTGTAAACAGTATACGAATTTTTCATCGCGTGTCATCGCAGTAAACTGCTCTGACATGGAGGATTCATGTGATTGTCAGAATACAAGATGAGATTGTGCGGTTCCATTCCATGGGGCTGCTGAAACAGCTCCTTGAAGATAAAACAACGAGGAAAAATATTATCTGGGCGACAGACGCTTATCAGGCACAAGGGGCTGAATATTATCGGGACAGAGAGATGCGGGTATTATTGATTATCGGGCAGAATTCGGACGTGATCAAAACACGCGCTGGGAAAGCAATGGAGCAGCAATCAGATCGTACACGAAAGCGCGCCGAAGTATTTACGCCGCGCTGGATATGCCGGAAAATGATCAGATATGCGGATGATGTCTGGTTTGGAAAAAAAGATGCCTTTTTTAAGAGCGACGGGCAATCAACAGAAAATGTTTCATTTGCGGGAAAACGCAGGTGGCAGCATTATGTAGACGCAAGGCGGCTGGAAATTACCTGTGGAGAGGCACCATATCTTGTGAACCGTTATGATGTATCGACAGGGGAGAACATTCCTCTGGAAGAGCGGGAAGGCATTTTGGACAGAAAGCTGCGGATTGTAAACGAAAACGCATGTGATGAGGCTGAGTGGGTCAAATGGGCGCTCCGTGCTTTTCAGTCTACCTACGGGTACGAATTTCAGGGAGACAATGTTCTGATTGCGAGAGTGAATCTTCTGATGACCTTTGAGGAATATCTTCATGCACGATGGAAACGAAAGCCGTCTGCGGCTGAATATCGGGAAGTTGTAAAGACTATTGTATGGAACATCTGGCAGATGGATGGCCTGAGCGGGACGATTCCGTACCGCAAAGCTGAGGAAGAATTTCATCAAATTCATTTATTCGAGTGTATTGCAGATAAAGGGTATCAGGAAAAAATAAACCGGCAGCCGTATTGTCGTATTTATGATTGGCGGCGGGGAAACAGCTTGGAATATATAAATGTGAATAAAGGGGGCAGAAATATGAAGTTTGATTTTGTGATTGGGAATCCACCGTACCAAGAAGAAACTGAGAGTGATAGTACAAGGAAACCACCGATATATCATTTGTTCATGGATGAAGCTTATAAAATAGCAACTGTAGTTGAACTCATTACACCGGCTCGTTTTTTGTTTAATGCTGGATATACACCAAAGTCTTGGAATGAGAAAATGTTAAATGATTGCCATTTTAAAGTTCAGGAGTATGAATCGGAGAGTAATAAAATATTTCCCAATACCAGTATTAAAGGGGGAGTTATTATATCTTATTGGGATGCTAACAAAAATTTTTTGCCAATTGGTACATTTACTAAATACTCAGAGCTAAATTCCGTTTTGAAAAAGGTAAAGAATTTGTCGCAAATTTTTTTGGATGAAATTATATACTCTCCGTTAAGTTATTCGTTGACTAATTTAATGAAGAAAGATTATCCCGATTTGCTGGATCGACTTCGTACAAGTGCGTTTACGACATTGGCTCCAATTTTTCATGAAAAGAAACCTAATGATGAACATGAGTATATTATTTTGATTGGATTGTTAAATGGAAAACGGGCGGAACGATATGTAAGAAAAGATTATATTAAAGATGGTTCGGGGACTCTTTATAAATATAATGTTTTGCTTCCTAAAGCAATAGGAACAGGGAAGTTTGGTGAGCCATTATCTGCAGAAATAATAGCAAAACCAGGTGTTGGGTATACACAAACTTTTATTGGAATTGGAGGATTTGATGACAATGGTGAAGTAAACAATGCAAGTAAATATATAAAAACAAAATTTGTGCGAGCAATGCTTGGTATTTTAAAAATCACGCAAGATTGTCCAGCACCTAAATGGAAATACGTTCCCCTTCAAAACTTTACCTCCAGTTCCGACATTGACTGGTCAAAACCCATTGCAGATATCGACCGCCAACTCTATAGCAAATATGGGTTGGACGATAATGAAATAGCATTTATCGAGTCCCATGTAAAGGAGATGATATAATATGGCCGTACAAATACAATCGTTTCAACGTGTTGTTCCGATGATTTACGCCTACAATACGCCGGGTATACCTTATCACGAAGGATGGACCAAGGTAGGCTATACAGAGAAACAGTCGGTGCAGCAGAGGATACAGCAGCAGACACATACGGCAGGTATACGCTGGACGCTGGCATGGAAAGATAATGCCATGTTCAAAGACGGTTCCGGCGAGTACTTTACAGACCATGATTTTCATGATTATCTGGAAGCGGAGCAGGTGCCAAGGGAGCCGGGGACCGAATGGTTTCATGCGGATGGCGGGCGGCTGTTGAACTATTTCAATGACTTTGCCAGCAGGACGATGGCGAGCTTTGATGAACGATGCAGCTACGAATTGCGAAAAGAACAGCAGGATGCAGTAAGGGTGACGACGGAATATTTCCGAAACGGCGGCACGGAATTTCTGTGGAACGCAAAACCAAGGTTCGGTAAGACGCTGACTTCCTATGACTTGATTCGACAGATGGGCTTTTCCAAGGTGCTGATTGTGACCAACCGCCCCAGCATTGCCAATTCCTGGGCGGATGATTTCCATAAATTCATCGGCTGGCGTGGGGAGCTTGCTTTTGTATCAGATACAGACGCATTAAAGGGCAGGAAAGGCGTACTTGGCAGGGAGGAATACATGAAGATAATCCTGCATGCCAAGGAGGGCCGCAGCCTGGGTATGGTAGCATTTGAATCCCTCCAGGGGCTGAAAGGCTCGGCCTATTTTGGCGGAGAATACGACAAGCTGGCGTGGATGGCGAAAGAATATACGGACTTGACCGGGAAAAAGCAAAAGGGCATGGAGTTTGACCTGCTGATCGTGGATGAAGCGCAGGAGGGTGTGGACACCATGCGCACGGACCGGGCATTCCGAAACATCAGCCGGAAATATACATTATACCTTTCTGGGACGCCATTCAAGGCATTGGCGAGCGAAAGGTTTTTGGCAGGACAGATCTTCAATTGGTCTTACGCCAACGAGCAGGAGGCCAAGGAATCTTGGGATAAGGACGGTTACAATCCATATGAGCCGTTGCCCCGCCTTGCCATGTATACATACCAGCTCTCGAATATGGTTTATGAGCAGGCTCAGCGGGGGATTGACTTGTCCGGGGAGGATGACAGTGTGGATTATGCGTTTGACCTGAATGAGTTTTTTTCAACAAATGAACGTGGGACTTTTATTCATGAGCAGGAAATAGAAAAATTCCTGCATGCGTTGTCCTCCAATGAAAAATATCCATATTCGACGCCGCGGCTGCGGGATGAACTGCCCCACACGCTGTGGCTGTTAAACAGGGTTGCAAGTGCAAAAGCACTGGCCAAGCTGTTAAAGAAAGACCCTGTATTCTGCGCTTATGAAATTGTTTTGGCAGCTGGGGACGGCAGACTGGATGAGGAAGAAACGGATGAGGAAGCGTTTGACAGGGTAAAGAATGCGATTGCCAGCCATGATAAAACAATCACGCTAAGCGTAGGACAGCTGACAGTAGGCGTTACGATACCGGAATGGAGCGGGGTGCTTATGCTGTGCAGCCTGCAAAGTCCTTCGTCTTATATGCAGGCGGCATTTCGGGCGCAAAATCCGTGTATTGTCACGAGAAACGGGCAGCGTTTTAGAAAGGAAACGGCATATGTGTTTGATTTTGATCCTGCCCGGACGTTGATTATTTTTGATGAATTTGCAAATAATCTTTCGCTTGACACCGTGGACGGCAGAGGTACAGGGGACGCCAGGAGAGATCATATCCAGCGCCTGCTGAATTTTTTCCCGGTACTGGGCGAAGATGATCAGGGGCATATGGTGGAACTCGATGCAGCGCAGGTCTTGTCTATTCCAAGGCGTTTGAAAAGCCAGGAAGTTGTCCGGCGTGGATTTATGTCAAATTTCCTATTTCAGAATATAGGAAACGTATTTGGCGCTCCGGGTATTGTGAAAGAGATTGTTGAAAAACTCACCCCGGCGCGTGATGACCCGAAAAAAAGAGATCAGGATAATTTGCAGCGCATTGCTGAGGTGTCTGTGGACGAAAGCGGAGAAATTAATATCCCGAATGAGGTTATTATTGGCAAGGCGCAGGGGCTGTTCGGGAAAAAATATTATGAGGACGTGAATGAGGAATTTGAATCTCGGCTATCCAATCTTGCGGAAAGCAGCAGCTTTACAGCAGTGGAGCAGTCTATTAAGAAGTTAGCGGATCAGGTCAAGGAGAAAGTCAGGCAGGAAGTCGTTGCCCCGGTGGCAAAAGCCTATGAAGTGAAAAAAGGTGTCCAGAACCGTATGGAACGGCAGGCGGAACAGGAGATTGACCGGAAGCTCGGGCAGCTTCAAGGGGATTATGCCCAGCAGGCAAACATTGCCAAGATTCAGTTTGACCGGAAGTGGCAGACTGCAAAAACAGAGTCGGAGGCTGTGGAAGCGGAGAAAGAATATAAATCCAGTATGGATGATGCACTGCGCGCATTGACGGATGCAGCGCAGACAGTCGTGCGGGATACCGTCCGGGAGAAACCGGCAGAACTGGTGGAATACATGGAAAGGCATATGGCAGAGGAGGAAAAGAAATCCATCGAAGATTCTATCCGTGCACACCTGCGGGGATTTGCAAGGACAATTCCAAGTTTTATCATGGCATATGGGGATGGGAATTTGACACTCCGTAATTTTGATGAATATACAGAAGCGGATGTGTTTGAAGAAGTGACGGGAATTACCGAGGCCGATTTTTGCTTTCTACGGGATGGCGGCGAATACACGAACCCGGAAACCGGAAAAAGAGAGTATTTTTCCGGGCATCTGTTTGATGAAACCGTATTCGATGATTCCATTAAGGAATTCTGGGAAAAGAAGCAGGAATTAGCAGATTATTTTGATGAAACACATACCGAGGACATTTTTGATTATATTCCTCCACAAAAAACAAACCAGATCTTTACACCGCGATGGGTGGTAGAAAAGATGGTGGACGAATTGGAAGAAAATAATCCAGGATGTTTTGACGATCCGACAAAGACATTTGCAGATTTGTATATGAAGTCAGGACTTTATATCACGGAAATTGTCAAGCGGCTGTTTCGTTCAGCGAAAATGAAAGCAAGATTTTCGGATGACGACAGCCGTATCCGCCATATCCTGAGGCATCAGGTGTATGGCATGGCTCCGACACGGATCATCTATCTGATAGCGACAAACTATATTTTGGGGTTCGATGACCAATTGAAATCTGAAACGACAAATTTTGTTCAGGCTGACGCAGCGAAAGCGGCGAAAGAAAATACACTGGAACAACTGGTAGAGGAATATTTTGGAACAATGTTTCCGGTAGAATAACAAAATAATGGTGAAGCCAAAGGCAATCAACGAAGAAAGGGTTGGTTGCTTTTGCTTTGTCCGAGTGTTACATGCGTTTTCAGTCATATTTGACATTTGAAAAACTAAATGCCATAATGGCTAGTGCAGAAAGCCGAAAGCTTTTAGGCAGAGAGAGGATATATATACTATGATTTTAAGTGTAAGCCGCAGAACCGATATTCCCAATTACTATGCGGATTGGTTTTTGAACCGAATCAAAGACGGATATGCCTATGTGAGAAACCCTATGAACCATCATCAGGTCAGCAGGATTAATCTGTCGCCGGAGGTGGTCGACTGCATTGTTTTTTGGACAAAAAATCCAAAGCCCCTGATGGAAAGATTGGATGAGCTTGCGGCCTATCCATATTACTTTCAGTTTACATTGACCGGATATGGCAGAGATATGGAATGGAATATCCCGCATAAAAAGAAAGAAATCATTCCGGCCTTTTGCGCGCTGTCTGAAAAGATCGGGAAGGAACGCGTGATTTGGAGATACGATCCGATCATTTTTACGCAACGATATTCACCGGAATATCATCTGCACGCATTTGAACAGATTGCAGGAGCTTTGCAGGGATATACGCAAAAATGTGTCATCAGTTTTGTCGACCAGTATGCGAAAAATAAAAAGCGGCTGGAACAAATCAATGCGTTTCAGCCGGATAAAGACGAATGGATGGCATTTGCCAAGCAGTTGAGCCGAATTGCAAAAAAATGCGGAATAAGTATTGGGACATGTGCCGAAACAATCGATCTTGAATCATGTAATATTGCACATAATTGCTGTATAGATAGAGCGCTGATCGAACAGATTACCGGCCGCAGGCTAAAGGTGGGAAAGGATAAAAATCAAAGAGCCGCATGTGGGTGTGTGGAAAGCGTGGAGCTTGGTGCGTACAATACCTGCAAAAATGCTTGCATATATTGTTATGCCAATGATAGTATAGAGCGTGTGCGGCGAACCTGTAGCCAGTATGACCCCATGTCTCCGATTTTGTGTGGGACAATTTTGCCGCAGGACAGTATCAGTGAACGTAAAGTGAAGTCGCAGATTGTGGTTACGGAATCCGATATTCACAGCAAGAATTAAAAAGAAAGAGACAAGAGAAAACAAAGAGAAACATGGGGAGGAAAACGATGCCGAGAAAAACACTCGAACCACATATGTGGAATCTTGAAAATTTATTTAAGTCCATTTATGACGTCCCTGTCTATCAGAGACCGTATTCATGGGACATAGAGCAGGTCAATGTACTGCTGCTTGACATAGAAGAGGCGTACCGGTCGGAGGATAAAGAAGAGGGATATTATACGGGAAATATCATCATATACGATAAAAATGACAAAATCAACGGCACCATTATAAAATATGATATCATTGACGGTCAACAGAGAATGGCGACCTTTTCCCTGTTACTGCTCGCGGTATATTCTCTGGCGCTCGGTGCGGGTGTTTCTGAGAACGATTTGACGTTAAATGCGGTAAAGAGCTGTCTGTGGAAAATTGTAAACAGAGAATATCAAAGGGAGCTGTCGGTTGTCAGTCTCAACAGCATCGAAAAAAAGTGTTTCCACGATTTATTTTGTGCGGCTTACGACCAGCCCAAGGGCTTGTTAGAATATTGCAGCAGATACCAGTGTACTTCCAGGTTTGAGGAGAGGGTCAGAAATAATTTTGTCCATATCTGTCAATATTTAAAACATCATATTATGGATACCAATGAAACTGAAATCTTAGATTATGCGGACTTTATTTTACAGCATGTGCAGTTTATTGTAATCGAGGCGAACTGCAAGGAAAACAAAGTGTTTTCTATGTTTGAATCCATCAACAGCAAAGGCAAAAAGCTCGAAGAGATCGATCTCATTAAGACTTACATATTTTCCAAACTCGACGAATCGTCTTATGCCACTTATTTAGACAAATGGGGGCAGTTGATCATTAAGACCAATGATAATCTCTACGATTACCTGTACAATTACATAAAAGCGTTTTTGTGCTTTTACAGGCAGAATATAACGATCGACAACTTTAAGACGATCAGCACCAGAGACTTGCTGCCGTACTATCAGGTGGGGAGCGAGCGGGAAGCGTTCAAGCGCCTGCTCGACGACCTGTACGATAAAGTGGATTTCTACAATATGCTTTCGTCCACGGAGGCGGCGTATGCGCTTGTGAAAAACAACAAATTCCGTTTTTTCTTTAAAGTGTTTACGGAAGTATCGTACAAGCACCCCAAGGCGCTGTTTCTTAGAACCTTGATCGAATATAAAGAGAGAAAGCTTTCAAAGGAAGATGTGATTGCGATCGTGTCTGAGACGATCGGTTTTATGATTAAGTTTTTGACGGTCAGCGGCAGAAGCAGCAAGGACGCGATTACGATGTTCTCCGGTATCATGACGGATATCTACGCCAATGACAGGGTGGTGAAAGATACCGTTGTCAATGCGATTGCGGCGGAGTATTTGCGTCAGGGCATCACGGCCGAAAAATTAAAAGCGGATATCCATTCCATTGACGCGTTTGAACAGAACAGAAAGCTCACGGTCGCGCTGCTGGCGCTTTATGAGTCAACGACAACCGATCATGGGCGAACGAAGATATCGTATGACCAGGCGTATACCTTATTAGATTCTTTCAGCGATACCTTCAGTCTCGATCATTTGCTAGTGCAGACGCCGAAAGCCGATAATGCGCAGTATAAATATTATCGGAATGAGGAAAAGGATATTTTAGTATTAAAAGAGGGACATGATTTTCCCGACAATATTGTTGTCGACGGCATGGACTACGACACGTTTACGAGAACGATCTTAAATAAGATCGGCAATCTGCGCATCTGGTACAAAGACAAAAATGCGGGAAGGCAAAATGCCGCGATCGCATTGAGAGACTACAACGTATTTGATACCTATGCGGCGATGCAAAAGAGAAGCCGCGATCTGGCAAAGCAATTATTTGATGTGTGTCTGCCGCAGCCCGCGGTGGATATGGCCAATATGCAAAAAACGGCGAGACGGAAACAGGAGGCGTCTCTGCCCAAGATGGATAAATTGATCGAGTTTAATATTGTAAAACCCGGCGACAGGCTGTATATAACGCTGGGTTCCATCAATCAGCAGGATTCGTTGGCAACCCTGGTCGACGAAAAATATGTTTTGTATCAAAATAAAAAAATGACACTCAATGAGTGGGGGTGTAAGGTCACGGGGTGGAAGTCGATTCGCATCTACGCCTGGATAGCTAAGGAGGGGGAGATCGAAACGTTGCAGGAAAAGCGGCTTTCTTATGTGCAGGAACACAACGAGGCCGTGAGAGAATGAACCGATAGCGAGTGATCGAAAGCGAGTAGGGAGGAGCCATCTTCCCTACTCGCTTTCAAGTCAGAAAATAGAATGTTCGACTAGTATGTGTTGTTTAGAAGTTATAGTTTTTTATGGTTTATAGGTTTAGAATGATTTGACAGTTATTTTAAGATATCTTCAATCTTTTCCCGCTCGTTTGCGCTGAACGAAAGATTTTTCAGCATGCCGACGTTATCTAAGATCTGGCTTGCACGGGAGGCGCCGATCAAGACGCTTGTGATATCGCCGTCGCGCAGAATCCAGGCGAGCGCCATCTGGGCAAGGCTCTGGCCGCGCTCCTCTGCGATGGCAGAGAGTGCGCGCACCTTGTTTAAGGTGGCTTCGTCGACGGCATTTTCCTTTAAGAACCGTCCGTCCGTGCGGATGCGGCTGTCTGCCGGGATGCCGTTTAAGTATCTGCCGGTCAACAGACCCTGTGCCAGCGGGCAGAACGTGATAATGCCGATGCCGTTTGCCGCGGCATAGTCTTTCAGGCCGTCGGTCTCGATATCGCGGACAAACATGGAGTATTTGCGCTGGTTGATGATAAACGGTGTGCCGAGCTCACGGAACAGCCTGGCAGCCTCTATGGTCTGCTCTTTGTTGTAATTGGAAATGCCCACATAAAGAGCCTTGCCGCTGCGCACGATGCCGTCCAGCGCACGCACCGTCTCCTCCAGCGGTGTTTCCGGGTCCGGCCTGTGGTGGTAAAAGATATCGACATAGTCAAGCCCCATGCGTTTTAGGCTCTGGTCGAGGCTGGCAACCAGATATTTCTTACTGCCCCAGTTGCCGTAAGGGCCGTCCCACATTTCGTAGCCGGCTTTGGTGGAGACCACGATCTCGTCGCGGTAGGCGCCAAGGCCCTTGTCCAGGATACGGCCAAAGTTTTCTTCCGCCGCTCCGGGCACGGGGCCGTAATTGTTTGCGAGGTCAAAATGGGTGATGCCGTTGTCAAATGCGGTAAATATCATATCCTGCATGGTCTCAAAGTTACCGTTGGAGCCGAAATTGTGCCAAAGCCCTAAAGAGACAGCGGGCAGCATCAGTCCGCTGTTTCCACAGCGGTTGTATTTCATGGTTTCATAGCGTTTGTCGTTTGCAATGTACATGTTCGTATCCCTCCTGAATAAAATTTAACTTCTATAACAAAATATAACACTTCAAGTATACTTGAAGTCAATAAAAAAATAATTTTTTAGGAAATATAATCATAGACAAGGCTTTCAAGCAGTTCCTGCAATTCTCTGTCCATAAATTCATAATTATCATCAATGTTAAGGCAGATGATCGTCTTATCGGCAAGAATCGCGGGATATTTCTCTTTTATTCTCCGCAGATGTTTTTTCTCCATACAAAAAATAATGTCGGCCCACCCCAAAAGTCCGGGCGTCACTTTTATGCGGGCGTTTGCTTCGGTTCCGGCCGAGCGCGCTTTATGGCCGTTATAACCGTGAAACATTTTTTCTGCTGTCAGACTGCGCCGCTTATTTTGGCTGCATAAAAAAAGTAGTTTCATATGGAATCCTCTGCTGTGTGTTCCTGCTTAAGTTTCACTGTTCTGAAGTTAGCTTCAACAAATTGTATATGCGGTTTCTTAAAATATTATATCACTATTTTTGGTTCAAGGATATATGGCAGATCATAAAATGCTAACTTTTCTGTCCAAATACAAGGATTTCGTATATTAAAAAATCAGCTATGGCGGTCAGTTCCTTTTCGGTGTATAATAGACATATTCATTTGTATGCTCTTAGCGGAAAGAACGAGAAAATGAGGTAAACCATGGACGAAAAAACATACACAATCCGGGAGTTTTCCAGGCGCTATCAGCTCCCCTCCTCGACGCTGCGCTATTACGAGGAGGTGGGGCTTTTGACTGACGTTATCCACACCGATAACGGGCAGCGCCTGTATACGGATAAACATGTGGAGCGGATGGACGGAATTCTCTGCTTCAAACGGGCGGGGATGCCGATTTCCAAGATGCAGGACTATTATCATTATGAGGAGAATCTGCCGGAGAATATTGACCGGATTATCGCGCTCGTCGGCGCGCACGAAAAAGATTTGGAGCGGCAGCTCATTGATTTGGAAGCAGATCTGGCGCATATCCGCCGGAAGGTTTATTTTTTTAACGAAGTCAAAAGAGCCTTGCAGGAGGGCAGAGAGCAGCCCAAGTGGGCGGAGATGTTCCCGCCGGAGGATTGTACAAGATGAAGCTGTTATTGACGGCGGTCAACGCAAAATACATTCATTCCAATCTGGCGGTATATTCTCTGGCGGCGTATGCCCGCGCTTACAAGCGGCAGGAGGATGGCTATGAAGTGTCGCTGGCGGAATATACCATCAACCATCACCCCGACCAGATTTTGTCCGGCCTCTATCGGAAAAGGCCGGATGTGCTTTGTTTTTCCTGCTATATCTGGAATTTGACATGTGTCGAGGGACTGATCGAAGAGTTTCACAAATTATGTCCGCAGGTGCCGATCTGGGTCGGCGGCCCGGAGGTATCCTATGAGGCCAATGCGTTTTTAGAGAGCCATCCGGCGGTAACGGGCGTGATGATCGGAGAGGGGGAGGAGACGTTTCTGGAGTTGTGCCGGTATTATGACGGGGAAAGCGGCCCCCTTGCGGTTGCCGGACTCGTATACCGGGACGGCAGCAGGATTCGTAACACCGGGACAAGGCTGCCGCTCGATATGAATCAAATACCGTTTTGCTATGAGCGGGCGGGGGATTTTAAGAATCGGATTATTTATTATGAATCCAGCCGCGGATGCCCGTTTTCCTGCAGTTACTGCCTTTCTTCGGTGGATAAAAAGCTGCGCTTCCGCGATATAGAGCTGGTAAAGCGCGAACTGGCATTTTTTATGGAACAGCGGGTGCCGCAGGTCAAGTTTGTAGACCGGACGTTTAACTGCAACCGCGCGCATGCCCTGGCGATCTGGCGCTTTATCCGGGAACGCGACAACGGCGTCACCAATTTTCACTTTGAGATATCGGCCGACCTGTTGAACGAGGAGGAGCTTGCTGTGCTTGCCGCGATGCGTCCGGGACTGGTACAGCTGGAAATCGGCGTGCAGACGACCAATCCGGCCACGATCGCAGAGATTCACCGCACGATGGAGCTGGGGCGCCTCAAAGAAACGGTACTGCGGATACGCGCAGCAGGGAATATTCATCAGCATCTCGATCTGATTGCGGGACTTCCGCGGGAGGATTACAAAACATTTGTGCGGTCGTTTGACGAGATCTATGCGCTCAAACCAAATCAGCTGCAACTCGGGTTTTTAAAAGTACTAAAGGGCTCGTATCTGTATGAACATGCCAAAGAGTACGGCGTTATCTGTCATTCCGGCCCGCCCTACGAAGTGCTTAGGACGGACTGGCTTTCTTATGACGATATCCTGCGCATCAAGAGAGTGGAGGAAATGCTGGAGGTCTACTATAACAGCGGCCAGTTTGAGGTCACGATGAAAGTGCTGGAATGTTGTTCCCACAGTGCCTTTGCACTATTTAGTCAGTTCGGTGATTTTTATGAGCGGCAGGGATATTTTGGCATGAGCCATTCCCGCCTGCGGCGGTGCGAGATTTTGCTGGAATTTGTGGAAAATAATTACCGTGAGGCGGCAGACGTAATAAAAGAAAGTCTGATTTTTGATCTGTATTATCGGGAAAACGCGAAATCCAGGCCCGCCTGGGCGGCCAATCCGGCGGATTGGAAGCGGCAGACACGTTGTTTTTGCAAAAACGGCAGCCAGAGCCATCTGGAACGGTTTTCCTACCGCTTTCCCGGTAAATCCGTGCACACATTGTCTTCGCTGCCGTGCGCAGAGCGGCAGCCGGTGTATGTACTGTTTGATTATACGAGGCGCGACCCGCTTGATCATCAGGCACACATCGAAGAGGTAGAGCCGCCAGTGTGAAGCGCGGAGAGAATAGGGAACCGAGCCGCCAGTGTGCGAATTGCGGAGAGAATAGGGAACCGAGCCGTCAGTCTGCGGTCAGGTGGATGCGGAGGATATCAATAGATGTTAGAAGACTATGTGGTGATTGATTTGGAAATGACCGGGTTAAACCCAAAGACGGACGCGATCCTGGAAGTGGCGGCGGTGCGCGTGCGGGCGGGGAAGCCAAAGGAAACCTTTGGGTCGCTGGTTAAGACGGAGCGCAGATTGTCCGATAAAATTACGGAGCTGACCGGAATTACGGAGGCAATGACAAAAAACGCGCCGGATGCCAACGACGTGATGGCGGCGTATTTTGCGTTTGTCGGAGAGGACGTTTTGGTGGGACATAATGTCATATTTGACTATAGCTTCCTCAAACAGTGGGCGGTCAATCACAAGTTTTCGTTTGAGCGGACGGCCGTGGATACCCTCAAGCTGGCGCGCAAATTCCTGCCGCCGGAGCAGAAAAAAACATTGGAAGACCTGTGTATATATTTTGGGATTCCAAGGGAAAACGGTCACCGTGCGCTTGACGACGCGATGGAGACCGCGCGGCTGTTTGACTGTCTGCAACAGCAATTTTTTGAAACCGACAGGGGACAATTTGTACCGAAACCCTTGCAGTATAAGGTAAAAAAGCAGTCGCCGGCGACAGAATTTCAGAAAAAATATTTAAAATTGTATGCCAGTCATTTTCATCTGGCACTGCCGCAGCCGTTAGAGGCCATGACAAAGAGCGAGGCATCGCGCCTTCGGGATGTCTGGTTTGCCCGGTATGGGCGGATGCCGGAGTAGTGCCTTGCGGGTTATGCAAGATTGTCCAAATGTCCGACGATGGCGTTTTTCATGACGGAACGGAGCGCGGATGCCTGTTCTTTTAGTCGGGTAAGCGCATCGCTGTCGCCCTGTTTTTGATAAAGCTGCCCGAGCAGCAGATAGTTCTTGCTGATATCGGTGCCGCAGGAAATGCCGTATTCGAGCACTGTCTGCGCCTCCTTCTCGTAGCCAAGGTCAAGCAGACATTCGCCGTAAGCGGCGATGGTGCAGCAGAGTGCGGCGAAATTATCGTCACATTCCGAGAGTGTCGGCAGATTGGCGGCGCCGTATTTAAGCTTTAAATCCGTGTTGCTCTCGCCCGAGAGGTTTAAGATCTGTTTGGTGGCAAGTTCCCTCAGCGTGGCCTCATAGGCCAAAAGATCACTGTTTTGACAGATTCCTATTGGAAAAGTATCCAAAGGTATGGTAATATAGGGAAGATCGCTGATATCTTTGCGTCTGGCGAAATTGGCGTCCGTTTCCCGTTTCCAGAATGCTTCGGTAGTGTCCTGCTGTTTGCGCGCCCATTTTCTGCTCGCGCCGGTGACGACGGCGATTACAATAATAAATAAACCGATAAATCTCATAAAGTAAAGAATCCTTTCTGGTTTTCATTTTATTCTATAGTATAAAAGGAGCGATGACAATGTATAATTTTAGTAATAAAAAAAATAATAAAGTAGTTGCAGTAATCGTAATTGTATTGGTTGTGGTGATGGCGCTCTCAACAGTCCTCGCTGCACTGTTGTAACGCCTGTGCGGCAAAGCTGCGGTGTGAGATGAGCGTGAAGAGACGAAATTACAGGTTTGACTGCGCTGTGAGCCGCACTGTTTGACGCGGCTTCATATGTAAAAATATACTAAAATAAGCGGTGCAAGTCAATCATATTCGTGGTTATGCATCTTGAAAAACCGTTGTTTTTCAACTATAATGGGTCAAAAGTGCGAGAAGAACACAAAAGCCGTTCTTCTCATAAATTAATAGAAACGGAGCAAAGAATGAGGAATATCAAAAAAGGACTGGGAGTTTTGGCGTTGACCGGGTTTCTCGGCGCACTGTCTTTTACGGCCGGTTCCGTATATGCCGGGCAGGAAGACGACACAATTGAAAACGGTATCTATATCGGAGAGATCAATGTGGGCGGCATGACGGCGGCGGAGGCTAAAGCAGCGATCGCCGACTATGTAAACACATTGCAGAGCGCGACGTTTACCCTTGAGACGGCCTCCGGCAGTATTGAAGTCAGCGCGCAGGATATTGGTGTGTTCTGTCAGGATGATTCTGTCGTGGAGGAGGCCATGGAGGTCTGCAAGGGCGGCAGTTTGATCAAGCGCTATACGGACAAAAAAGATCTGGAACAGGGCGAGCTGACGTTTGATATTTCTCTGGATGTGGATAAATATGTGGTCTCGGCTTTCCTCGAGGAACAGAGCGGCTCGCTCAACCAAAGCGCGGTGGACAACGGTTTGGTGCGGGAGAACGGTGCGTTTCGTTTTATAGAGGGAAAACCGGGCGTAGAGGTCAATGTCCCGGCGTCCGTGGAGGCGATCGCTTCCTATATCGGCGAGCAGTGGGAGGGCGGCGATGCGTCCATAGAGCTGGTGGCAGAGGTTGTGGAGCCGCGGGGCAGCAGGGACGAACTGTCAAAAATCACGGACCTGCTCGGCGGGTACAGTACCAACTACCGCACCTCTTCTGCGGGGCGCTGCACGAATATCGCAGTCGCGGCCGGAAAGATCAACGGCACCCTGCTGTATCCCGGAGAGGAGTTTTCCGTGTACGCTACGATCGGTCCGCTGGAGGGCTCCAACGGATATGAGCTGGCGGGTTCTTACGAAAACGGACAGACCGTGGATTCCTACGGCGGCGGCGTCTGTCAGGTGTCCACGACTTTGTATAACGCAGTTATTTTGGCGGAGCTTGAGATCACACAGCGCTCGAACCATTCGATGATTGTCACTTATGTGCAGCCGTCTATGGACGCGGCGATTGCCGGTGATTATAAGGATTTGCGTTTTGTCAACAATTATGACACGCCGATCTACATCGAGGGATATACGGTAGGCAAAGATTTGTTCTTTAATATTTTCGGCGCGGAGACAAGACCGGCAAACCGCAAGATTTCCTTTGTCAGCGAGGTGATCTCCCAGGACGATCCGCCCACCCAGTATGTCGGAACCGGCGACCCGGCGGGCACGATGAACACGGTGCAGGGAAAACACACCGGTTATGTGGCAAGGCTCTGGAAAGTCGTGACGGTGGACGGCGTCGAGCAGAGCAGGGAACAGTTTAACAAGAGCACATACAAGGCTTCGCCTAAGATCGTCAATGTGGGGACGGCTTCACCGGACCCCAACATTTCTGCGATGATCGGGGAGGCGCTTGCCTCCGGCGACGAGGCGGCGATACAGGCAGCGGTGGCGAACGCCGCGGCGGTGGCGGCGTCGGCAGAACCGGTACAGCCGCAGAGTGAGCCGCTCCCGCAGTAAGTGCAAAAAGAATTCAAAATATAAAGGCAGTGATGAGAAACTCTTTGTGGGAGTTTCTCATTGTGCTATATAAAGTTCGTGCGCCGCACACAGTAGATTGGGCCGGGTGGCCGGATCATGGCGCGCGGTGAGGGAGATCGTATGCAGACAGGAAAGGTGCCGGAAAACGTATTACAGCGTTCCGTATTCAAACAATTACATACAAGGCGCCCGGAGGTGCTTATGGGGGCCGGCGTCGGCGAGGACTGCGCCGCGTTAAAGTTGGCGCCCGGCGAGACTTTGATTTTATCCACCGACCCGATCACGGGGACGGCAAAAGATATCGGCTCGCTTGCCATGCAGATTACCTTAAATGACCTTGCCAGTTCCGGCGCGGAGCCGGTCGGCGTCATGCTCACGGTTCTTCTGCCGGAGGGCACCAGAGAGATTCAGCTAAAAAAGATCATGGCCCAGGTGAGTGAGGCGTGCGCCAAGGCAAATGTGCAGGTGATGGGCGGGCACACCGAGATCACGCCGGTGGTGAGACAGACGCTGATCAGTGTCTGCGGTGTGGGAAAGGTCAAGGATGGCTGTATGATTTCCACGGGCGGAGCAAGGCCCGGCATGGACATTCTGGTGACCAAGTGGATTGGCATAGAGGGGACGGCGATTCTCGCCAAAGAGAGGGAAGCGGAACTTGCGAAACATTTTCCGCCGTCGTTTGTGGAGGCGGCAAAGGGGTTCGATGCATACCTGTCGGTCTGCCCGGAGGCCGCAGTCGCCGTAAAGTCCGGCGTCTGTGCGATGCATGACGTGACCGAGGGCGGCATATATGGCGCGCTCTGGGAGATGGCGCAGGCATCCGGCGTCGGACTGGAGATTGACTTGAAAAAGATTCCGATTCGTCAGGAGACCGTGGAAATTTGCGAATATTTTGGCATACACCCCTATAAATTGATCTCCAGCGGCTGTATGCTGATGGCGGCAGCAGACGGCAATCATCTGGTGCGGGAGCTGGAGAAAGAGGGGATTTTGGCGACTATTATCGGAAAAGCCACGGAGGGCAAGGACAGAGTCCTGCTGTGCGAGGATGAGAGACGGTTTTTAGAGCCGCCGAAGACGGACGAATTATATCAGGTGATCATGTAGGAGCCGAAAAGAAAATCTGAGCAGGAATGGAGATTGATATGAGAGAAAAAATATTACTGTTTATCGAGAAGAACAGCCGCATTGATTTAAAAGAGCTTTCCACCAGCCTTGGCGTGGACGAGGCGAGCCTTATGAACGAGCTGGAGCAGATGGAGGCGGAAAATATCATCTGCGGTTATCATACAATCATTGACTGGGATAAGGTGGGCATTGAGAAAGTGACCGCGATGATCGAGGTGCGCGTGACGCCGCAGAGAAGTATGGGGTTTGACAATTTTGCGGAGCGCATCGCCAATTATCCAGAGGTCAATTCCGTCTATCTGATTTCGGGCGGATTTGATTTTATGGTGACGCTGGAGGGAAAAACGCTGCGCGAGGTTTCCGCCTTTGTGTCGGAAAAATTATCTATTTTAGAGCCGGTGATCAGTACCAAGACAAATTTTATCTTAAAGAAATACAAAGAGCACGGCACGATTATCGCGGCGCCGAAAGTTGATGAAAGGATACAGATGATACCATGAGAGACCCATTGTCAAAGACTATCGTAACGATTCAGCCCTCCGGTATCCGCAAGTTTTTTGATATCGTCAGCGAAATGAAAGACGCGATTTCCCTGGGTGTGGGCGAGCCGGATTTTGATACGCCGTGGCATATCCGCGATGAAGCGATCTATTCGCTGGAAAAAGGACGGACATTTTATACCTCCAATTCCGGCCTCAAGGAGCTTAGGGAGGAGATCAGCAATTATATAATGCGGCGCTATGATGTCTCCTATCAGCCGGAGGGGGAGATCATGATCACGGTTGGCGGCAGTGAGGCGATCGACATTGCTATGCGCGCGATGCTCGACCCTGGGGACGAGGTTTTGATACCGCAGCCGAGCTATGTGTCCTATGAGCCCTGCTGCCTGCTGGCAAACGGTAAGCCGGTGATTATCGAGCTGCAGGCGGAGCATGAGTTTCGTCTCACGCCGCAGCAGCTTGAGGCGGCGATCACGCCGCGCACCAAGCTTTTAGTGCTGCCGTTTCCGAACAATCCCACCGGGGCCGTGATGGAGCGAAAAGATCTGGAGGCTGTGGCGAAGATCGTGGAGAAGTATGATTTATACGTGCTCAGCGATGAGATTTATGCGGAGCTGACCTATCTGGACGACTATGTTTCCATCGCGTCTTTGCCGGGTATGAGGGAGCGGACAATTTTAATCAACGGCTTTTCCAAGTCGTATGCCATGACGGGGTGGCGTCTGGGATATGCCTGCGGGCCACAGGCCATCATCCGGCAGATGTTAAAGATTCACCAGTATGCGATCATGTGCGCGCCGACAACCAGCCAGTATGCGGCGATCGACGCGCTGCGCAACGGGGACGGGGACGTGCAGCGCATGCGGGAGGAGTATAATACCAGGCGAAAGTATCTGATGAGGCGCTTTAAAGAGATGGGGCTGCCGTGCTTTGAGCCGTTTGGCGCTTTTTATACGTTCCCCTGTATCAAAGAGTTTGGCATGACCTCGGAGGAGTTTGCGCAAAAGCTTTTGGATGCGCAGAAAGTGGCCGTTGTGCCGGGAACTGCGTTTGGCGCCTGCGGTGAAGGTTTTTTGCGGATTTCCTATGCGTACTCGCTGGACGATCTGCGCGTAGCGCTTGACCGTATCGAGGCGTTTATACGGCAACTGCGCTCATAGTAATAAAACATCGGGACAAGATGATTCAAAATGATTTGTGAAGGCGTAAGGCAGTGCCCTGAAGTTTTTACATATTTGTTATGGAACACAGCGAAGAGCGGCAAAGCCGCGGCATCTTGGATGGCGGCGCAGACCGTACAGGTTGGGAGTAGGAGATGGCAAGTTTAAATATTGTTTTATATGAGCCGGAGATTCCGGCAAATACCGGGAATATCGGACGTACCTGCGTGGCGACCGGAACAAAGCTTCATCTGATCGAGCCGCTCGGTTTTCGCACGGACGAAAAGTCATTAAAGCGCGCGGGCATGGATTACTGGAATGAGCTGGAGGTCACCCGCTACATAAACTGGGACGATTTTTGCGAACGAACCCCCGGTGCCAAAATCTACATGGCGACGACAAAAGGGCGGCATGTGTATACGGAAGTGAGCTATGAGCCAGACTGTTATATTATGTTTGGGAAAGAGAGCGCCGGAATCCCGGAGGAGCTGCTAAAAGAAAATCCCGAAACCTGTGTGCGGATACCGATGCTCGGGGAGACGCGTTCCCTGAATCTGTCCAATGCCGTGGCGATCGTGCTGTACGAGGCATTGCGGCAGAACCGGTTTGACCATATGAAATTGCAGGGAGAACTGCATCGGCTGAAATGGGAGGACGCGTAGTACATTTTGTTATTTTTGGAAACCGTTTGGAATGAGTGGAGATCAGGATGGGAATTATCAAAGCGAGACAGTTGGTGCATGAATATATCAGACGGGATGAGGAGGGCAATGTGGAATCCATTTCCACGGCCCTGGATCATTTGAATCTCGATGTGGAACAGGGGCAGTTTATCGCTGTTCTTGGCCACAATGGCTCCGGGAAGTCTACGCTCGCCAAACACATCAACGCGCTTCTTACGCCGACGGAAGGTACCCTATGGGTGGATGGCCTGGATGTGTCCGATGAGGAAAATGTGATGACGGTGCGTGAAAATGCCGGCATGGTGTTTCAAAATCCTGATAATCAGATTATTGCCAGTGTCGTGGAGGAGGACGTCGCGTTCGGACCGGAGAATATCGGCGTCCCGACGGACGAGATCTGGGACAGGGTGGAGCAGAGCCTTAGAACGGTCGGCATGTTAAAATACCGCACCTACTCTCCCAATAAGCTGTCCGGGGGGCAGAAACAGAGGGTCGCTATCGCGGGAGTGCTCGCGATGCAGCCAAAGTGTATCGTGCTTGACGAGCCCACTGCAATGTTGGACCCCACGGGCAGACGGGATGTGATTCGCACGGCCTTGGAGTTAAATCGGGAAAAAGGCGTTACGATCATCCTCATCACCCATTATATGGAGGAAGTGGTGGAGGCTGATCGGGTGTTTGTCATGGATGAGGGAAAGCTTGTGATGCAGGGGACGCCGCGGGAGATCTTCTCCCGGGTGGAGGAGCTGAAGCATTATCGTCTGGGCGTGCCGCAGATGACGCTGCTCGCAGATGAGCTGCGCAGGGCAGGACTGCCGCTGGCAGGTGGTATTATGACCCGGGAAGAGCTGGTGGAGGAGCTGGCAAAGCTGCGCGCATAGATTATGACCCGGGAAGAGCCGGTGGAGGAGTTGGCAAAGCTGCGCGCATAGAAAAGGGAAAACGGGGAAGTTTTGCATGTCAATCATATTGGATAAGGTAAATTATATATATAGCCCGGGCACCGCGTATCAGGTGCAGGCGTTAAACGATATTAACCTTGAGATCAGGGACGGGCAGTTTATCGGCGTAATCGGCCATACCGGTTCCGGCAAATCAACACTGATCCAGCATTTGAATGGGTTAGTCAAAGCTACCTCCGGGAATATCTATTTTAACGGAGAGGATATCTATGCGGAAGATTTTGATCTCAAAGGGCTGCGCACGCGTGTGGGGCTTGTGTTTCAGTATCCCGAGCACCAGCTGTTTGAGACGACGATATTTGACGATGTGTGCTTTGGACCGAAAAACCAGGGGCTGTCCAAGGAAAAGGCCGGCCTGCGCGCCTTTGAAGCGCTGCGCAGCGTGGGTCTTTCTGAGGAGGTCTATTATCACTCGCCGTTTGAACTCTCCGGCGGGCAAAAGCGCCGCGTGGCGATTGCCGGCGTGTTGGCGATGAAGCCCGAAGTGCTGATTTTGGACGAGCCAACGGCCGGCCTTGACCCGGCGGGACGTGATGAGATTTTGCGGCTTTTGAGGGAGCTTCACAGAGAGCGCGGGATTACGGTGATACTTGTCTCCCACAGTATGGAGGACGTGGCCGACTATGTGGAGCGCATTATTGTGATGAATCAGGGAAGCGTTATGTTGGACGATATTCCCCGGGAGGTATTTTTGCATTACCGGGAACTGGAGGCGGTGGGTCTGGCCGCGCCGCAGGTCACCTACCTGATGCATGAGCTGCGGGAGCGGGGATTGGCGGTGGATACACGCGCGACGACGTTGGCCGAGGCAAAAGATACCATATTAAAGGCTTTCGTTTAGGCAGCCATTTATTGACATTAATAGGAAACTGCGTTGACAAACGCATGAATTCCCAAGTTGCGCAGCAATTTGCAAAGAATCAGGAAGGGATTCTTTTTTATCTTATCAGGAAAGACTGTGATACTTTAAGATACTAAAGCGAGCAACGTTCCTATAAGATAAAAACCCTCCGGGAGGCTGCGCACTTTTTCATAGATCAGTGAGAGAGGTTTTATATGCTTCGAGATATTACGCTGGGACAGTATTATCCGGCCAATTCGGTGATTCACAGGTTAGACCCCAGAGTCAAGCTTCTGGGCACGCTGTTGTTTATTGTCAGCCTGTTCAGTTTTAAGGGCGTAACGGCGTTGGCGCTTGCGACTATATTTCTGGTAACCGTCATAAAGGTGTCTAAGGTTCCGTTTAAATTTATGGTAAAGGGTCTGCGGGCGATTGTGATTTTGATGTTGATCACCGCATTTTTTAATCTGTTTCTGACGCCGGGGGAGGCGCTGGTATCCTTCTGGAAGTTTAAAATTACCGCCCCGGGCATCAAAAATGCCGTGCTTATGGCGATACGGCTGACCTATCTGATTTTGGGGACTTCGATCATGACCCTGACTACGACGCCGAACCAGTTGACGGCCGGGTTGGAAATGGCGCTGCGGCCGCTTAGAAAGGTCGGTGTTCCGGTGCATGCGGTCTCTATGATGATGTCGATTGCGCTGCGTTTTATCCCGATTTTGATTGAGGAGACGGACAAGATAATGAAAGCCCAGATGGCGCGTGGCGCCGACTTTGAGAGCGGCAATCTGATACGGAAGGTAAAGAGCATGGTGCCGCTGTTAGTGCCGCTTTTCGTGGCCGCTTTTCGCCGTGCCGATGACCTGGCGATGGCGATGGAAGCTCGCTGTTATCACGGTGGAGACGGGCGCACGCAGTTAAAGCCTCTGCGCTATCAGGGGCGCGACCGCCTGGCATATCTGATCTTGTTTTCATATCTTGCGGGCGTATTTTTGTGCAGGCATTTTCTGCCGTGGCCGCAGGGGTAAGAGGTCGGTCTCTCATGGTAACAGTTCAACCTGCAACTGCGCATTTGCTGCGCAGTTAGCAGCCAGTAATGCCGAATAGCCAATCTGAGTCCAGGATTGTGCGTTCACAACCGAACTATGCTGCTTGATTTTTTGGGGATTGTCACGAATCAACATGCCGATAAAGCGGAGGGGATAAGAGAAGCTATGGAACGCTTGCATATTTGTATACGCGCCTGGCAGGAACAGGACTTAAAGCAAATGTCTGCGATCTGGAATGAAGTCGTGGAAGAGGGTAGGGCATTTCCGCAGGAGGAACAGTTAGACGATGCCATGGGAGCTAGTTTTTTTGCGTCGCAGAGTTATTGCGGTGTTGCGGAGGATGAAGTTACAGGTAAACTGGTGGGACTTTATATACTGCATCCCAATCACATGGGCAGATGCGGCCATATCTGCAACGCGAGTTATGCGGTGGCCACCCTGTACAGAGGGCGTCATATCGGGGAAAAACTGGTGACAGACTGCATGGAACAGGGCCGGCGCCTTGGTTTTCGCATTTTGCAGTTTAACGCCGTGGTGGCGGAAAACATACATGCAAGGCATTTGTATGAGCGTCTCGGGTTTCATCAGCTTGGCACGATTCCCGGGGGATTTCGGTGTGAGGACGGGACATATGCCGATATTTGTCCGTATTACATTGAATTGTGAGTTGACGTTTCACGGAGAGAGACATGGGAGGGGTGGTTGTATGAGAATGAAAACAAGGGAGATACACACGATACATAAAAAAATAACCCTGTTTGCTTCATTATTGTTTCTCTGCTGTTTCAACAGTGCCTGCCTGTTTCGCTCTTACCTGGAAGAGGCGACAGAGTATGTGCAAGAGCATGAGGACGAAATTCGCCGGCTCATAGAGGAGCATGAGGAAAATGACCCGGAGGGTGCCAGGTTTAGGAGCCATACGGAGGATTGGGCATATGCAGAATTTGTGCTGGGCGGCATTAGTATGGGAGACGGAAGTATTTTTGGAATTTATTACACGGAGGAGGATCAGCCATGGCCAGCCAGTCATTGGAGTATATTTTACAGTGAGTGGGATGAGGTAGGGGAGTACAGCTATAAAGCATATGATCTCAGCCAGTATGGGGAGGACATGACGTAGGAGGAAAAGGAGGCATGCACTTATTATACCCATACAATCAAGATCTGTGATAACTTCTGGTATTGGTGTGAGGTATACTAGGTTGAAAAATCAGCTTGATCGCAGTAAACTGCTCTGGCATGGAGGATTAGTGTGAAAAATCAGCTTGATAGCTGATTTTATCACACGCGAAGTATGAGTGAGAGCAAATTTTCAATGTGAAGTGTAAATTTGCCTTTTACGCTATGCCTGTGTCTGGAAAGGAATCAGAAAAATCATGAAAACAATCGACAGAGAGCATGTCAGACGGGTATTTCAGGAATATGTCGGACACTATGACTGCACCGATGAGAAGATTAGATTAAAAATCGGCCATACTTACCGGGTAGCGGAACTATGTGCGCGCATTGCGCGCGCAGAAGCGATGGCACCGGAGGATGTGGATTTGGCATGGCTGCTTGGGATGCTGCATGACGTGGGGCGGTTTGAACAGCTTAGGCGCTATCACACGTTTATCGACGCCGATTCGATCGACCATGCCGCATTGGGGGCGGATATTTTGTTCGGCGGAGAAACGGATAAGATCATCCGCACCTATATAGAGTTTGCAGAGGAAGATACTTTGATCGAGCAGGCAATCCGTGTGCACAGCGCATACCGTATTCCTGCAAACGTCAGTGAGAGAGAGGCAAAGTTTTGCCATATTTTGAGGGATGCGGATAAAATTGATATCCTGCGGGTGAATATCGAGACGCCTTTGGAGGAGATCTATAATACAACCACGGAGGAGCTCAAAAGCAGCGTCATATCCGATGAAGTGATGCAGGCATTTTTTGAGCATCACGCGATTCTGCGCGCGCTGCGGCATACCACGGTCGATCATCTCGCGGGTCATATATCCCTTGTATATGAACTGGTATATAAAGAGAGCCTGGTGATTGTAAAAGAACAAGGTTATTTAAGCCAATTGATGCATTTTGCTTCCGAAAATCCGGTGACAAGGGAGCAGTTTGCACGAATGAGGGATGAGATGGAGAACTTCTTGGAGGTATCCACGGAGCGCCAGGAAAAGACCGCAGGCGGATTATTGTTTATGCCAAAAAGGCGCTAGGCAGAAAAATTAGCCGGAACGCTGATATTGTCACATGTGAACTTGTTCACGTTGGCTATATCGTGCTGGGGCGTTACAAATAGCACGGATGGCGCACGAACTTGTTCGTGATACGCAATAGTTGAGATTTGTGTCGCTCTGTCGCGCAAACGCCCCGGAATGGAGATTCGTATGAAAGAAACGATCGTGGTCGTGGACGATGAAAAAGAAATAGCGGATTTGATGGCGCTCTATCTTGCGAGCGAGGGCTACGAGGTGCACTGCTTTTACAACGGAGCCGACGCGCTGGCGTTTATCGGTGAAAACAGGGTGGATTTGGCGGTGCTTGACATTATGCTGCCGGATATCGACGGGTTTGCCCTGTGTAAGAAGATACGGCAAGACTATCTGTTCCCCATTATTATGCTGACGGCGAAAGTGGAGACGGTGGACAAAGTGACCGGCTTACATCTGGGCGCGGATGATTATATCACCAAGCCCTTTCTGCCGCTGGAGGTGATAGCCAGAGTAAAGACGCAGCTGCGGCGCTATAAGACCTACAACCGTTACACGGCGGACGATGCCAATGAAATCAGCATACGCGGTCTTTCTATTTCCAAAAAAGAACATCGCTGCCTGCTCAATGAGGCGGAAGTAGCGCTGACGCCGCTGGAGTTTGATCTGCTGTGGTATCTTTGCAGCCATGCCGGGGAAGTGATTTCTTCGGAGACGCTCTATGAGGAAATCTGGGGCGAGGATTCGCTGGAGGGCAACAATACGGTGATGGCTCACATTGCCCGTCTGCGGGAAAAGATGAAGGAGCCGGCGAGAAAGCCCAAATATATAAAGACGATCTGGGGAGTGGGATACACGATTGAGAGCACATAATCAAAACGTTTTTGAAAAAAGTAATCTGGCCAAGCGTCTGCTCGCTCAGTATCTGTTGTCGGCGACTGTATATTTTTTGTGCTTATTTGTGTGTGCGGCTGTCTCCGATCTCTGGCTGTCAAAGAAAGTCTGGCATGAGACAGATACTTTTTGGCCGTTTTTGCACTGGGTGCAGGAAAATATTATATGCTTTTTCCTTATCATACTGCTGGCGGGCTGGCTGATGATCACGCTCTTGTTTGTGCTGCGCGCGCTGTTTTATTTGAGGCGAGTGGTAGCGGCGTCGGAGCAGTTGGCGTCAGGAAAAGAAGATTTCATCCGGCTGCCGGATGCTCTAAAACAGGTGCAGGATGAATTGAATCAGGTGTGGGAGAAGTCAAAGCGCAACCGTGAACTGGCGAGAGAAGCCGAGAAGAGAAAAAACGACTTGCTGGTGTATCTGGCGCACGATTTGAAGACGCCGCTCACCAGCGTCATCGGTTATCTGACCCTGCTGTCGGAAGAGCCGCGGCTGCCCCATGCATCGAGGGAACGGTTTACCGGGATTGCGCTGGAAAAAGCCGAGCGCTTGGAGGGATTGATCAACGAATTTTTTGAAATTACCAGGTTTAATCTGTCCGTGATTACATTGGAGCGTGAGACGGTCAATCTATCGCGGATGATGGAACAGCTCGCAAGCGAATTTTTGCCGCTTATGCGGGAAAAAAAGCTTACCTGGGAAAATCAGATAGAGCCTGATATTCTGGTTTTCTGCGATACGCAGAAGCTGGAGCGGGTGTTTGACAACCTGATACGCAACGCGATCTTCTACAGCTACCCGCATACGCCGCTGACGATTCATCTGGCGAGAGAGGGAGCCGATGTGAAGATCATGATGATCAACAGAGGAAAAACGATATCGCCGGAGAAATTATCGCGCATTTTTGAGCAATTTTTCCGCCTCGATGAATCGAGAGCCACCGCGCGCGGTGGCGCGGGCCTGGGGCTGGCGATCGCCAAAGAGATCGTGGAGCTGCACGGCGGCACGATTACGGCGCAGAGTGAGAACGAAACCATATATTTTTTTGTCACGCTTCCTGTTTCCGGAATGTAACTTCATAATATTGTAAGATTTTGATAAGGAAAAACGAAAGAAGGAATCCCCTTGTTTTGCTAAGATGAAAGCAAAACAGGGGGATTGTTTTTTGTGCAGGGACATAAAAAATGCAGACATGGCAGAGGGGAGCTGGTTTGAATGGACTGGCAGGTTGTCTGCACAGTTTTTGATTTGAGGAGACAGGAGAAGTATGAGACAGGAGATTGATATCATCGCATATGATGACATGATGATGCCGGCGGGAGCGTGGATGAGGCTGCGAAGCGCGAAAGACTGGGAGCTAAGACCGGGAAAGCGGGAAGAGCATGTGGGGCGGAGAAAGGTAAAGCTGCAAAGCGAGGAAGAGAGCGGGCCGGAACAGAGAGCCTACGAAGAGCATGTGTGGCAAAGAAAGATAAGGCTGCAAAGTGAGGAAGAGAGCGGGCCAAGCCAGAGAATCTGCGAAGAACATGTGGAGCGGAGAAAGGTAAAGCTGCAAAGCGAGGAAGAGAGCGGGCCAGAACAGAGAGCCTACGAAGAGCATGTGTGGCAAAGAAAGATAAAGCTGCAAAGCGAGGAAGAGAGCGAGCCAAGCCAGAGAATTTGCGAAGAACATGTGGGGCAAAGAAGGATAAGGCTGCAAAGCGAGGAAGAGAACGGGCTAGAACAGAGAGCCTACGAAGAGCATGTGTGGCAAACAAAGGTAATGCCGCAAAGCGCAAGGAACAGCGTGATGAGACAGCGAAATCTGGAAGAAAGTAGTGCAGGCGGCAAGCGTGCGGGAAAAATTAACACAGGAGAGAGGGAGCGCATGGAACAATATAGGATACAGGAAAGACCGCAGGCGCCGGTAAGCCGCCGGGCGGGTATGCGGAAAAAAAGGAGGTTGCAGCGCAGAATACGCAGGATGAAGCGAATGTTGTGTATGGCAGGCGTGTGTGTGATTCTGCTGATTGTCTTTAGCGGTGTGAAAAATTTGCTTGGCAATCTGAGCCTGCCAGGGGATGCGGGCTGGTGGCAGACAGACGGGCAGCGGGATAACGCCGACGATGGGGCGGTGGATGCGGCGCTTGTTGTGCCCAAGCTTTATACGGATACGCAGGTGGCAGAGAAGCTGCTTGATCTGTCGGCGTCATCGCAAGACTACAAGCTCATATACGAGAACATGGAAAGCTATCCAGAGGAAATGCTTGCGGCGCTCTGCAATAATGAGGAAATGCTCGAGTTTGTGCGGGATTATCCGCAGAGGAGCGAGAACGCGCAGGGCGGATTTACGGCGGAGGAACAAGAGGCGGCGATGCCGCTGCTGATGCAGTGGGACAAGCGCTGGGGCTATGTGCCCTACGGAAGCAGCTGCGTCGGTATGTCGGGCTGTGCGCCCACCTGCCTCTCGATGGTGGTGTTGGCGCTGACCGCAAACGATACGGCGACGCCGGACGCGCTCGCTGCCTACGCTTGGCAGGAGGGATATTATACCGAAGGGACAGGTACGTCGTGGAGCTTTCTCACACAGGGAGCGGCCCACTGGGGGGTCACCGGTCAGGAAATCGGGCTGGACGAGGCCAAAATAGCGGCTGAATTGGAGGCGGGACATCCGATCATTTGCAGTATGCGCCCGGGAGATTTTACCACGGCAGGCCACTTTATTGTGCTGACCGGCATAGAAGACGGCAAAATAAGAGTCCACGATCCCAACAGCAGAGCGCGCAGCGGCAGGCTGTGGGCGTATGAGACATTGAAAGGGCAGATTAAAAATCTGTGGGCTTATCAATAACCGTAACAGTGAAGCCGCAGACGAAATAGTTACAAAAAATTTGGGAAAATTGTATATTTTTACTATCATTTTATATATTTTTGTGGTAAAATTGAATATAATCATAATACACCAAAATACGAGGGGGTAATTTGTTATGGCAAAAGAAATGATTGCTATGCTTCTTGCCGGCGGACAGGGTTCGAGACTGTACGCTTTAACGCAGAAGCTCGCAAAACCTGCAGTTCCTTTTGGCGGCAAATATCGCATCATCGATTTTCCGCTGTCGAACTGTGTGAATTCAGGCATTGACACCGTAGGTATTCTGACACAATATCAGCCATTGGTATTAAACGAATATATCGGAAACGGACAACCGTGGGATTTGGACCGCCTGCATGGCGGCGTACATATTCTGCCGCCCTATCAGCAGGCATCCGGTTCTGACTGGTACAAAGGGACGGCCAACGCCATTTACCAGAACATCTCTTTCATCGAGCGCTACAATCCGCAGTACGTCATTATCTTGTCCGGTGACCAGATCTGCAAGCAGGATTACAGCGATTTCCTAAAGTTCCACAAAGAGAAAAACGCCGAGTTCAGCGTGGCGGTCATGGAAGTTCCATGGGAGGACGCTTCCCGCTTCGGCCTGATGGTGGCGGACGGAGACGACCGCATCACGGAGTTTCAGGAGAAGCCAAAGGAGCCCAAGTCCAATCTCGCATCCATGGGTATCTATATTTTCAACTGGGATGTGCTGCGCAAGTATTTGATTGAGGACGAGGCGGACCCCAATTCCGAGAACGATTTCGGCAACAACATCATCCCCAACCTCTTAAAAGACGGGCGCAGGATGTACGCATATCATTTCAGCGGTTACTGGAAGGATGTCGGTACGATTCCGTCTCTCTGGGAGGCCAATATGGAGGTGCTCGACCCGGAGAACAGCGGTATCAACCTGTTTGACGACAATTGGAAAATCTATAGCCGCAACAGCGGTATGACCGGCCACCGCGTCAGCGCCGAGGCCGAGGTGGAAAATTCCGTGATCACCGACGGATGCCGCATTGACGGCACGGTTAAGAACTCTGTCCTGTTTGCCGGCGTTAAGGTGGAAGAGGGCGCTAAGGTGCAGGATGCCGTTATCATGGGCGGCAGCGTGATACGCGCGGGTGCGGTGGTTTCCCACTGTATCGTGGCGGAGAATGTTGAGATCGGCAGTAACGCCCTAGTGGGCGCGATGCCGCAGGGCGATGAAAAAGGTGTGGCAACGGTAGGACCTGGCGTAAAGGTAGGCGAGCGCGCTAAGATTGGCCCTAATGCTATGGTTAGTACTGATGTAAAGGATGGTGAAGAACAATGGTAAATTCTAATGTGGATGCTCTGGGCATCATTTTCCCAAACAGTTACGATTCTCTTCTGCCGGAGCTGACGAGTGAGCGGTTGATGGCTTCCATTCCTTTTGCGAGCCGTTACCGTATGATCGACTTTATTCTCTCCGGTATGGTCAATTGCGGTATTGACAATATTTCCATCGTTGTCAGAAAGAATTACCATTCGCTGTTAGACCACCTTGGCTCCGGACGCGAGTGGGATTTGGCGCGCAAGAACGGCGGCCTCAATATCATTCCGCCCTATGCGCAGAAAGCGGTTAAGATCTATCACGGCCGCGTGGAGGCATTAGCGAGTATCCTGGCATTTTTAAAGAGCCAGAAAGAAAAATATGTGGTAATGTCGGATACCAACACCGCCGTCAACTTTGATTTCAGTTCTTTTATCGAGGCGCATATCGACAGCGGGGCGGATGTGACCGTCGCATACGCGAAAGAGGAGATTCCGGCGAAAGCGGTCAATGCGAATCCCACGAACGAGAACTTCTGGTATACGCTGGGCATAGACAACGGCCGCGTGAAAGAGATTCAGATCAATCCCAAGGAGCCGGGCGTGCAGAATTTCTCCATGAACATCTATGTCATCAGCAGAGAGCTTCTGGTGGAGCAGATTGAGGCCGCTTATGTGAAAGGCTATATTTACTTTGAGCGCGATATCTTAGAGCCGCAGCTCGACAAGCTGAACGTGCAGGCTTATCTGTATGAGGGATATTCGGCGCGCATTTGCGACATGAAGAGTTACTTTGACGAGAACATGAAGCTTTTGGATGCGAAAAATCTGGATGCGCTGTTTGAGGGCAACCCGATCTACACGAAGATTCGTGACGACCATCCGACCCGTTACATTACCGGGTCCAAGGTCAAAAATGCCATGGTGGCGGACGGATGTATCATAGAGGGTGAAGTGGAAAACTGTATCCTGTTCCGTGGCGTTGAAGTGCGCGCGGGCGCGAAGGTGAAAAATTGTGTGCTGATGCAGGACAGCGTGATCGAGGGCGACGCGAGACTCGAATATGTGGTTTCCGACAAAAATGTACATGTCACCGAGGGCAAGGAGATCAAGGGTACGGATACGTTCCCGGTATTTATCGCAAAGGGGCAGACGGTATAGGAGAAAGATTGAAAATAAAAATTTTTGATCGCGGGATTTGTGTCTGCGCGCTGCAAAGCCATTTATGGCTTACACAAACTCGTTATGCGCAAAAAGCAGCGCAGAAATGGATATAATCATGGCATGCAATATAGTAGATTTTGGCGCCGTGGCGGACGGTGTCACCAACAATGCAAAGGCGATACAGGCCGCGATCGACGAGGCGGCCAAACAGGGCGGCCGGGTTGTAGTTCCTGCGGGCAGATTTATGAGCGGAACATTGACGTTAAAGAGCAACGTAGAGCTTCATCTGGAGATGGGAGCCGTTTTAATCAGCAGTTTGGAACCGGCGGATATCCTCGATTTTGCGGCGCTCTTTGACGATGACAATTTGACGACCGGCTGGGACGGCGGGTGTTTTCTCTTTGCCTGCCACGGCGAAAATATTGTGATTTCGGGTAACGGGACCATCTATGGACAGGGAGACCGGGTGTTTTTTGACGATGACAGCGACGGCGGTTTCCATGAGTGTCCGCTCAATGTCACGGCGTTTCGCCCGCGTCTGACGTTTTTTGAGGATATCGAGAATTTGACGATACGGGATGTCACGATACGGGACGCGGCGTTTTGGACATTGCATATGGCGGGATGCCGCCATGTGCAGGTCAGCGGTGTGCGCATCCTCAATGATGTGCGGGGAGCCAACAACGACGGCATTGACCCGGACAGCTGCAAGGATGTGCTTATCAGCAACTGCCTGGTCAAGACGGGAGATGATGCGATCGTGGTCAAATCCACGAAACCGATGGCGGAGCGCTACGGTTCCAGTGAAAATATTACGATTACAGGCTGCGTGCTCTATTCCCATGATTCCGCGCTCAAAATCGGCACCGAGACGCACGGAGACATCCGCAATCTGGTGATGGGCGATTGTGTCATCAAGGATTGCTCGAGAGGTATCGGAATCTGGGTGAGGGACGGCGCCACGATCGAAAACATTCATGTGCATCATGTGACCGGCAGTGTGCGCAAATATGCGGACGGTTATCATGAGGGACACCCGTCCATGTGGTGGGGAAACGGGGAACCGGTGTTTATCAATGCGACTTACCGCAACAAAGAGCGGTTCGAGAGTCGGCAAAAGCCCGGTACGATACGCAATATCACATTCGACCACATATACATGGACGCCGAGTCGAGCGCGTTTATCGGCGGCGACGAGGGGGCTAGGATTTCTGATGTGCGCATCGAGGATTTTAAGTTTACCTATAAAAGCCAGGGAACCCAGCAAGCGGGGTATTTTGACGAACAGCCGTCAATCCGCAATGTCTATGCGCACCGTATTCCCGCGATCTATGTCCGTCAGGTGGATGGACTGTACGCCAAAGGGACGGTGTGCTTCATGGAGCCGTATTCGCTGGAACAGAATGGGCTCTGTGAGACGGAGCAGTGTACAGGCGTGCGGCTTGAGGTAGAAGTGGCCGACTGCGAATAAAACAACAAGATACATCAATATAATTGATAAAATCACACCTTGCAAAGTGCTTTGCGTCTGTGCTATCATAGGCTACAGATTCAAAGCACTTTTTTTACTTTATAGGAAATCGCGTCGTCAGACGCGTCAATGCCTAAGTTGCGGAGCAACTTGCAAAGAATCACGAAGTGATTCTTTTTTATTCTGGTAGACATGTTTTAGGGAAAGGCAAGGTTATTTGAGATGGATATAGCAGCAAAATATGGAAAATCATACTTTATGCCGCCGGAGACCACCTATGATTGGGTCAAAAAGGACAGTATCACAGAGCCGCCGATCTGGTGCAGCGTCGACTTAAGGGACGGAAATCAGGCGTTGATCGAGCCTATGAGTTTAGAGGAAAAGCTGGAGTTTTTCCAGATGCTGGTCGAGATTGGCTTTAAGGAGATTGAAGTCGGTTTTCCGGCGGCATCCGACACCGAATACCAATTTATGCGGGCGTTAATCGAGCGGGATATGATACCGGACGATGTGACGGTGCAGGTGCTCACCCAGGCGCGTGAGCATATTATCCGCAAGACCTTTGAGGCGGTAAAGGGCGCACCGCACGCGGTGATACACCTCTACAATTCCACCTCTGTCGCGCAGCGGGAGCAGGTGTTTCAAAAGAGCAGGGAGGAAGTAAAAAAGCTGGCGGTGGACGGCGCCGTTTTACTGCGCGACCTCGCGGCGGAGACAGAGGGCAACTTTACGTTCGAGTACAGCCCGGAGAGTTTTCCGGGAACCGAGGTCGATTATGCGGTTGAGGTGTGTAATGCCGTGCTCGATGTCTGGAAGCCGGATGAAGCGCACAAGGCGATCATCAATATCCCGACCACGGTTCAGATTGCCATGCCGCATGTCTTTGCCTGTCAGATCGAGTATATTCACAAACACTTAAAATACAGGGACAATGTAATTATCAGTGTCCATCCGCACAACGACAGGGGCTGCGGCATCAGTGACGCGGAGTTTGGCGTTTTGGCGGGCGCCGACCGCATCGAGGGCACGCTGTTTGGCAACGGAGAGCGCACCGGAAATGTCGATATTGTGACGCTCGCCATGAATATGGTCTGCCACGGTGTCGACCCGGGGCTTGATTTTCACAATATTGCCGCCATTCGGGAAAAATATGAGCGTTTTACCAGAATGAGAGTCTATGAGCGCACGCCGTACGCCGGAGACCTCGTGTTTACCGCGTTTTCCGGCTCCCATCAGGATGCGATCTCCAAGGGGATGGCATGGCGTGAGGCGGGCAAGAGCGGCGAGCGCTGGGATGTGCCGTATCTTCCGATCGACCCCAAGGATGTGGGGCGCGAATACGAGTCCGATGTGATTCGCATCAACAGCCAGTCCGGCAAGGGCGGCGTGGCTTATATCTTAAAACAGAATTTTGGCATGTCGCTCCCCAAAGCGATGCAGGAGGAGGTCGGCTATCTGGTGAAAGGCGTTTCCGACCGTATGCATCAGGAGCTTACGCCCAAAGAGATCTATCGGATTTTTGAGGAGAACTATATCGCTCATGAGGCGGTATTCCAGATTCCCGAATGTCATTTCGAGCAGAGAGACGGTATCACTGCCAAAGTGACGATTGAGCAGGAGAATGAGAAGCGCCTGATCGAGACGGCGGGAAACGGACGGCTCGATGCGGTCAGCAATGCGGTGAAGATGTATTTTGGCATCAGCTATGAGCTGGCTGCTTACGAGGAGCACGCGATCTCGCAGGGTTCCTCCTCGAAAGCGGCCTCCTATGTCGAAGTGATCTGCGAGGGCAGGCATTTTTGGGGCGTGGGCATTGACGAGGACATCATAAAGAGCTCGATCGACGCGCTGGTTGCGGCGGTAAATAAGGTGGTCAAGAGTAAGAATATCAGGGAGGGAAGAGAAGAGCGCATCATGGATATTATGAATTATATCCAGAAGAATTATGCCGATGTCAGCCTCGACTCTCTCGCGCAGGAGTTTAACCTTTCCAAAACTTACCTCTCCAAATATATCAAAGAAAAGTCCGGCATAACTTTTCAGGACGCCGTGAAAAAGGCGCGCATGAAAAAAGCGCGCACGATGTTAAAAGAGACCAACCAGACCGTGGAGTCGATCGCGGCCTATGTGGGTTATGAGAATGTAGAGCACTTTAACCGCCTGTTCAAGTCTGCATATGATATGACGCCGGTACAGTTTCGCAGGAAATATCAGTGAAAAAGGACTGCCGCCTGAAACGTGCAGGAAATGATTTCAAGTGAAGCTGCCGTGGGAACCATCAACGTTCCCGCGGCAGCTTTTAGCGTTAGATACTTAAACAATCTCAATGGGTTAGAACTCCTTCAAACTGACAAAGAGACAGGAATTTTGGCGAAAACTTTTTGAAAATCGGTCCTTACTTTGACAAAGATTTCTTCCCGGCAAGACTATAATCGTTGTCATTCAAAACACCCGTGTGCCATTGTTGAAACATAAGGATGGTTCGCGCAGCATAACAAGTTTATGTTTTGCACAGGAAATGAGTGTTTTATTAAGAGGAGGATGGGATGATGCAAAAGGCGAAGCCGAAACAAATGATATTAGGACTGGTGGGGAGTCTGTTTTGTGCGGTCAATATTATGGGATGTTATCCGCTCGTGCCCGCGTGGTACGCCGCACTCTATTTGGAGGATGTAAGCGGACTGTTTTTGTTGGGAGTCATGTATATAGGTATGTTGTTTTTTATGCCCATGACCGCGATGATCAAATATGCCGTGGCGCTCTTGGTGCTTGTGGCGGCGATTCGGCTGGTGGAGTGGGCAAACGAGGGCTGTCCCGCATTTATGGGGGGCATCCTGGCCGCAGGTTCTACGATGATTCTGTCTTTTTGCGGCAGTCTGCTGGAATGGAAAGAGCAGCCGCACGCGGCGGCAGTTTTCATGGAAGGCGTTTTTATTTTCGGAGCTGTGATTCTGTTGAATCGATTTATGCACATGATTTTGGAACCGCCGGCGATTGCGGCGAGGACGGAAAAAAAGGAGCGGCCGCAGGGAGAAAAGCTTCTCAATTATGCGGATTCCTTTTTGGGGCTGTCGAAAGTGTTCCACTCTATGAGCGCGGCGGGTGCGAAAGACGCGGGCGAGGAAGTGGGACAGATTCAGAGTGAGCTGACCAGCAAGATCTGCGCGGGCTGCGACAGCTGTGCCGTCTGCTGGGAACGGGACCCCGAGCCCTTATATGGAAGCCTGGCGAAAATGATTACCACGGTCTTAAGCGGGACGGACGGGACGAAGGAGGAGGAGCGCGAGCTCGGCAGGTATTGTAAGAGAAGCCGTGATATGGTGGAGGAAGCCGTGCGGGTATTTGAGCGTGTCAGCTTAAACCGCGCGTGGTATCGCCGCCTTCTGGAAAACCGTCAGGTCATTGCGGAGCAGTTGGACGCGATGGCATATATTATGCAGGATTGTGCCAGAGAGGAACAGATTCTGGACGAGGAAATGAAACATGCGCTGGCTGAGATTCATTATCGGGCGAAAGAGAGCGGCATTGTGATAGAGGACATGCACTTGACCCGCATGGTGGACGGCCATTATAAACTGGAGGCAGTACTTAGGAGCAAGCGCGGCGGGTGTGTGTCGCTCAAAACTTTTTTAGCCGCGGCAAGCTACGTTCTGGGGTGCCGGATGCGGGGGGCGTCCGAGACGAAGAGCTTTATCTCCAAGGAGAAAACCGAATTTATTTTCTATGAAGATACCAGATTTCGCACGGTGCAGGGGATTGCAAGGCAAAAAAAAGAGGATGCCGCGATTTCCGGCGACAATTTCTCGTTCCTGGAGATGGATAACGGCAATCTGCTTCTGGGGCTTTCCGACGGTATGGGGTCCGGCAGTTCCGCCTGCAAGGAGAGCGAGATGGTGCTTGATTTAGTCGAGCGCTTTTTGGAGGCTGGTTTTTCGGTGGAGACGGCGATACGCATGATGAATTCGGCGATGGTAATGAAAGGGGCCGATGATATTTATTCCAGTATGGATTTGTGCCAGGTAAACCTTTACAGCGGCCGTGCCACGCTCTACAAAATCGGGGCCTCCTCCACTTTTATCAAGAGCGGTGAGCGGGTAGAGTGCATCGCCTCCCAAACGCTCCCGGTGGGCGCGCAGGCGGCGGTCGATATCGAGATACAGGAAATCAGCCTAAAGAGCGGTGATTTTGTTGTCATGATGACGGATGGTGTGCTAGAATATCTACATGTGCCGGACGCCGAGGAGACGATGCAGGAGATTATAGAGAGCATCGAGACGAACAATCCGGGGATTCTGGCGAAAAAAATCATGGAGCGTGTGATGCTTTTTACGGGAGGCAGGGTGCAGGATGACATGACCATCCTTGCGGCCTGTATCTGGCAGAAATGTGAAGTGTGAAGTGTGAGAAGAAAATCTAATCGCTTGCGGCAGAGGCCGCTTCGCGAAGATTTTCTACGGCGCCAAAAAACAGCGCCTGTCTAACTTTATAGGAAACAGCGTCTTCAGACGCATCAATCTCAAGTTGCGGAGCAACTTAAAGAATCGCGAAGTGATTCTTTTTTACACGGAAGAACGCAAAAGCAGCGTTCTTCCCGGATTATTTGTGCCGCTGTAGGCGTCAGAGCCTTGGATATGCCCTGATCGCAGATGAGATCATCGCAATACTGCAAGCAGGATACGAATTTCTCATCGCGTGTCATCGCCGTAAACTGCTCTTACATGGAGGATGAGTATGACAGAAAAGGTACTTGCCTGGATTGCGCAGGAAGATTTAATCAGGCGCCATGCCACGGTGATCGTGGGGGTGTCGGGCGGGGCGGACTCCGTCTGCCTGCTGCTGCTGCTGTGGCAGCAGCGCAGGAAGCTTGCGATCCGGGTGGTGGCGGTGCATGTGGAGCACGGCATACGCGGGGAGGAGAGTATCGCCGACGCGGCGTTCGTGCGCAAGCTGTGCGCGCGTTTAGAGATACCGCTGGAGAGTTTTTCTGTCTCTGTGCCCGCCTATGCGACGGAGCAGGGAATCGGGCTGGAGGAAGCGGCGCGCGTCCTGCGGTATGATTGTTATCGCCGCCTTGCGGCGCGCCTTGCGGCGGAGGGAGAGCCGGTGGAGGTAGCGCTGGCGCACCACGCGGACGACAACGCCGAGACTATGCTGTTTCAGATGGCGCGGGGAAGCGGAATAGAGGGGATGGCGGGGATGCGGCCCAAACGGGAGTTGGCCCCGGGTATCTTTTTGATTCGGCCGCTGCTTGCTGTCACCAGGGGAGAGATCGAGAGCTGGCTTGCAAGGCGGCGGCAGGACTATCGAACCGACAGTACGAACGCCGATCGGGCCTACAGCAGGAACCGGATACGCGGCGAACTGATGCCCGTGTTAAAAGAAATCAATGCGCAGGCCGTCGGCCACTTGAACGAGGCGGCCAGGCAGATGCGGGAGGTCTCCGATTACCTGAGCGGGCTTGAAAAAGAATTGCTGTGCGCTGTGCGTGAGAGCAGAGCGGAAGGTTTTCTCCTGCGGCGGGAGTTGGCCGCGGCGCCGCTTCTGCTACAGCGCAGAGTGATTCATACCACGCTCTCCGAGGCGGCGGGCAGCCGCAGAGATTGGGGGAGCGTGCATGTGGAGGCAGTGCTGGCGCTTTTTTTGCGGCAGAGCGGCAGGCGGTTGTCACTGCCCTACGGTTTGTGTGCGTACCGGGACTATGAGGGCGTTTTGATCGGCCGTTATCAGGAGCGGCAGCAGACGGCTGCCGGTATTTGGTCAACGGAGTTTTTTTCGTTCCCGTCGGATTTGGAGGAGATGCAGGTGCGGCTGCCGGACGGTCGCTGCCTTACCGCGAAAAAACGCAAATTTTCGGGAAAAATGGAAGAAATTCCAAAAAATAAGTATACGAAATGGTATGATTATGATAAAATAAAAGGTAGTTTGCAGATTCGGACCAGAAAGAGCGGGGATTATCTTCTCATACACGATGCCCGCGGAGTATGCCATAAGAAAAAGCTCAAAGATTATTTTATCACAGAAAAAGTACCCAGGGAATTGCGCGGCGGGCTGTGGCTTTTGACAGAGGATTCCCATGTGCTCTGGATTATCGGGGAGCGTGGGAGCGAGGCATACCGGGTCACGGAGGGGACAAAAGCAGTCATAGAGATTTCAGTGAATGGAGATACCAATGAAAATAAAGGAGATCAAGGTTCATATTACGGAAGAGGAAGTCGAGAACAGGATTAAGGAATTGGGGGAGGAGATCAGCGCATTATACGGCGAGGAAGCCGTCTGTCTGATCTGTATTCTGAAAGGCTCCGTGTTTTTCACCTGCGAGCTGGCAAAGCGCATCACTTCGCCGGTGGAGGTAGAATTTATGTCGGTTTCCAGCTATGGGGCGGGAACCTCCTCGAGCGGCGTGGTGCGGATTGTGCAGGATTTGCAGAGCAGTATCGAGGGGAAACATGTGCTTGTGATCGAAGATATCATTGATTCCGGAAGGACGCTAAACTATCTTCTGGAGAATTTAAAAACCAGGAACCCCAAAAGTCTGCGGCTTTGTACGCTTTTGGATAAACCCGACCGCCGCGTGGTGGAGGTGCCTGTGGATTATGTGGGATTTGTGATTCCCGATCAATTTGTGGTGGGCTATGGGCTCGATTATGACCAGCGATACCGGAACCTGCCGTATATCGGGTTTGCAGAAATAGAAGAATAGAAAGGCAAGGAATAGAAGTTTGAATACGAAAAGAAGTGGTTACAGAGGATTTGGCATATATTTGATTCTGATACTGGCGGTAATCGGAATCTGGTACTGGCTGGACGGCAGCAGTTCCACGAATACTTATACGAGGGCGCAGTTTGAGGACGCCCTGGATATGGGGAAAGTGGCGCAGGTCGAGATTGTGCCAAACCAGGAGGTGCCGACAGGAAATGTATACATTACTTTTGACGACGCCTCCAAGCAGGTTTACACGGTTACCGACGTCAGCGCCGTGGAGGAGTATTTAAAGGAGCAGAATTTTAAGAATTATATTGTCCAGAATCCGCCGACTGAGAGCTGGATTGTGACCCTGCTCCCGTATCTCATCATCTTTGCCGCGATGTTCATTTTCTTTATCATTTTGACCAACCAGTCAGCGGCCAACGCGGGCGGCGGCAACAAAATGATGAATTTTGGCAAGAGCCGTGCGAGACTGATGTCAGACGACCCGGCGAGGCGCGTGACATTTGCCAATGTGGCGGGGCTGATCGAAGAGAAGGAGGAACTCGAAGAGATCGTGGATTTCTTAAAGTCGCCGCAGAAATATACCAGGCTCGGCGCCAGGATACCAAAGGGCGTGCTTTTGGTGGGACCTCCGGGAACCGGTAAGACGCTTCTTGCGCGTGCCGTTGCGGGAGAAGCGGGCGTGCCGTTTTTCAGCATATCGGGTTCCGACTTTGTGGAGATGTTTGTCGGTGTCGGCGCTTCCCGTGTCCGCGATTTGTTTGAGGAAGCGAAGAAAAATGCGCCGTGTATCGTGTTTATCGACGAGATTGACGCCGTGGCAAGGCGCCGCGGCACCGGTATGGGCGGCGGCCATGACGAGCGCGAACAGACGTTAAATCAGATGTTAGTGGAGATGGACGGTTTTGGTGCCAACGAGGGCATTATCGTGATGGCGGCGACGAACCGTGTGGATATTTTGGACCCCGCGATTATGCGTCCGGGACGTTTTGACAGGAAAGTGCATGTGGGCAGGCCGGATGTGCGCGGAAGAGAGGAGATCTTGCAGGTACATGCCAAAAACAAGCCGCTGGGCGATGATGTGGACTTAAAGCAGATTGCGCAGACGACCGCAGGCTTTACCGGAGCGGATTTGGAAAATTTGTTAAATGAGGCTGCCATTCTTGCGGCGAAGGAAGACCGCGGCTTCGTGACGCAGGGGGATATCCGTCAGTCGTTTGTCAAGGTTGGAATCGGGGCGGAGAAGAAGAGCCGTGTGATCTCGGAGAAAGAAAAGCGAATCACTGCCTTTCACGAGGCGGGGCACGCGATTTTGTTCCACCTGCTTCCCGATGTCGGGCCGGTGTATTCGGTTTCGATTATCCCGACCGGTTCCGGCGCCGCCGGCTATACGATGCCGCTGCCGGAGAAAGACGAGATGTTTAACAGCAAGGGTAAGATGCTGCAGGATATTGTCGTTTCCCTGGGCGGCCGCGTTGCCGAGGAGCTGGTCTTTAACGATATCACGACAGGCGCCTCACAGGATATTAAGCAGGCGACCAGGCTGGCCAAAGACATGGTGACAAAGTATGGCATGTCAAACAACATTGGCCTGATCTGTTACGACCATGATGACGATGAAGTGTTTATCGGCCGCGATCTGGCGCACACCAGAGGCTACAGCGAGACGGTGGCGACAGCGATCGACCAGGAAATTAAATGTATTATTGACAACTGCTACCGCAAGGCGAAGCAGATGATAACGGACAACAGGGAGGTGCTCGATGCCTGTGCCGATCTTCTCTTGGAGAAAGAAAAGATTACGCGCAAAGAATTTGAGTCCCTGTTTGATCTGGCGGAAGTTTAAGACGCGGCGAGCAGGGGAAAAAACATTCCCCTGCTCGCTTGCATAGGTGCGCGGCGTCTGCCAAAGTATACGGATGTTCCGGGGCGGAAATACAGAGGAGATGAGATGGCGAGGATTGAAAATCAAAAGCTGAAATTGGTGTACCTCATGCAGATTTTAGAGGAAAAGACGGACGAAAACCATCCGCTGTCCACCCAGCAGCTGATTGAGGAGCTGGAAAAAGCGGGAATACAGGCGGAGCGCAAAAGCATTTACCGGGATATCGATATGCTGGCCGAATTTGGCATGGATATCATTAAAACCAGAGGGCGGGGCGGCGGCTATTATCTGGCGAGCCGCCGGTTTGAGCTGGCGGAGCTCAAACTGCTCGTGGATGCGGTGCAGGCGTCAAAGTTTATCACGACAAAGAAATCGAGGGAGCTGATCGGGAAACTGGAGTCGCTATGCAGCAAAAATGAGGGCAAGCTTTTGCACCGTCAGGTGGTGGTGACAAACCGCAACAAAACCGTAAACGAGGCGATCTATTATTCGGTGGATGTGGTATACAATGCGATCGCCAAAAATCAGTGCGTCCGTTTTCAGTATTTTGACTGGAGTATCGAGCGGGAGATGAAGCTGCGCCACGGGGGAAAGTACTATGAGGTAAGCCCGTGGCTTTTGACGTGGGACGACGAGAATTATTATCTGATTGCCTATGATATGGAACGGCAGATGATACGCCATTACCGGGTGGATAAGATGCTGCATATTTCCGTGACGGAACAAAAGCGGGAGGGCAGAGAGCTTTTTGAGAATTTTGATATCGCCGCGTATTCCAGAAAAACATTCGGCATGTTCGCGGGCGAGGAGGAGACGGTGACGCTTTTGTGTGAGGAAAGCCTCACGGGCGTGATAGTGGACCGCTTCGGCAGCGGGGCCGCACTGCGCAGGGAAGATGCCGGCCATATCGCCGCACGGGTGCATGTGGCGGTCAGCCGCCAGTTTTTCGGCTGGGTGACGGGACTGGGCAATGCCGTAAAAATTATCTCGCCCCCGAGGGTCGTGGGACAGTATCAGAGCTTTTTGCGGGAAGTGCTCAAAGGGTATGAGGGCACAGGAGTATCGGAGCGTAATGTCAGACAGCCTGTGGGAGAACAGGGGACAGGGAGCGGGGAAACCAGCGGAGATCTATGAAAGAACAGAAGTATCAGATCAAAATAGATGATGTCATCATAACCGTCACGAAAAAGCGTATGAAAAATATGTATCTGCGCATCCGTAACGAGGATGGCAGCGTGCAGATTTCTGCGCCGCACGACATGAATAGGGAACACATCCGCCAGTTTGCACAATCGCATCTTGACTGGGTCAAAGAACGCCAGCGCCAATGGCAAAAAGAGCATGGCGGTGATACGGAGCCATGCGCGTACAGTAGGGAACAGATAGACGAGCGCAAACGCCTGCTTGGGGGAAAGGTGCAGCTTTTGGTAGAACGCTGGGAGCCCGTGATCGGAGTAGAGGTTTCCGGCATCACCATCCGTCAGATGAAGACGCGCTGGGGTTCCTGCAATGCGAGGACCCGTCATATCAACATCAATCTGGCTCTGCTGGAAAAGGACGCGGAATGTCTGGAATACGTCGTGGTGCACGAGATGACGCATATTCTTGAGGCGAGCCATAGCGCGGTGTTTTGGGGATACATGGACAGGTTATATCCTGATTGGAGGCGGGTGCGGGAGCGGCTCAAGCGAACATAAGGTTTCTAACCTCAGAAAAGACAAACAAATTTGCTGTGTCCGATCATGGAAAGATTTTGAAATACCGCCTTACTGTCATACAAACTGATTGAGGCCGCTGTCATAGACATAGTCGATCGAGGCTAGCGCGTCTGTGACCGCGTCTTTATCGGCCTGCGTAGCTTTGATAAAGTCATCCAGTGAAGTGTATTTGTCGCGCAGCTGTGTATTCACAAAGCTTAACAGCATAACGGGGTCTCGGGGAAGCTGATAAAATGTCGCCATAGGAATCCTCCATGCCGGAGCATGTTTGCTTAGGCACGCGAGCTGATAATCGGATTTGGCTCTGCGATTCAAATTTGTGGCTCCGGCACAAATTTTTGTGTGAAAAATAAGCTATCGAGCTGATTTTAGCACAACAGGGGACTGTTTACAAGTCAAGAAAGTGTTAGTCGGTGCCATGACGTAACCGTTCCGCTCAGGACTTTGCACTCGCTGCAAAGTCCGTAAGAACGCGTATATCCAGACAAGCGGGAATCCGGCTCTTTGTCGAAGACAAACTTTAAATGAGCCGGATTCCGTAACTAGGAAGCCGAAGGCTGAATCGTTACGCCATGACAAATTTGTGTAAGCCCCTGCTTAGGATTTAGCCTTATCACTTAACGGACGGACATTGGGAGTGAAGGGAACAAACGGCAACCGATTTTCTATGGCAGCGATTTTTTTTGATTGCTATGGCCAGGATGGATGGCTATAATAGATAGAGAGCAGTTATTATGATAGCGCTGAAATGTGACAAGAATGTCTAAGAACGTCGTAAGCTTCGGAGCGTGTGGCTGGATGGACAGCGAGGATGGAGAGAACCGGATGGAACGCAGGATTGATAAAGAAGTTTTTGATAAATTTTTTACCGAAAACTATTGCGCGGTGGATTATGAGAACGTGAAAGGGGAGTTTGAGGAGATTGCCGGGATGGGCAACGATATCTTTACGTCCGGGTACACGGCAAAAAATTTAAACCGCGATAATTTTATCTTGTATATGGCCAGTGACTGTTACTGCGACTTTGAGGCTGTCGTTCAGGAAGCGATGGACGACTTAAATCCTGAGATCTTAGATGCCGTGCTGGATGTGACCGAATCGCAGGAGGGCGGGGATGAGATTACCGAAATGTATTGGGATACACAGCGGGAGCTGCTGCATGAATTTTTGCTGCGCCTGTATGATGAGGTGATCTGCGGCTGGAAATAATCAAAGGTAGAAAAGAGGAAAAATATGGCTGGCTGTGATACATGTGTTTACAATGTATATGATGAGGAGGACGGGGCGTGGTACTGTGAGGTGGATATGGACGAGGACGACTATGCCCGCATGATACAGGGAGGACGCCGGGACTGTCCCTATTACCAGTCGGATGACGAGTACGCGATCGTGCGGCATCAGATGTAGGCGGATGATGCCGGTTCAAGAGCCAAAAAGGGAATTGCTTCTGTGCGCGGGCACAAAAGCAGTTCCCTTTTATATATAGATTTATTTTTGATGCCGGATTGCCGCCTCCACGAAGCTGCGAAACAGCGGGTGCGGACGGTTAGGACGGGACTTTAATTCCGGGTGGGCCTGGGTGGCGATAAACCACGGGTGGGCAGGGATTTCGATCATCTCGACAATTCTGCCGTCCGGGGAGATGCCGCACAGTTTCATGCCGCCTTCTGTGAGAGCGGTGCGGAAATCGTTGTTTACCTCATAGCGGTGTCTGTGACGCTCTGCGATCTCCGCCTGTGAGCCGTAGACTTCGTAAGCCTTGGAGGCCGCGTCAAGCGCACAGGGATAGGAGCCAAGGCGCAGCGTGCCGCCGATATCCTCCACGCCGTTCTGGTCAGGCATCAGGGCAATCACAGGGTGCGTGGTGTTCGGGTCGAGCTCTACGCTGTGCGCGTCGTTAAAGCCGCAGACATGTCTTGCAAATTCAATGATGGCAACCTGCATACCAAGGCAGAGACCCAGGTAAGGCACATTGTGCTCTCTCGCAAACTGTGCCGCGAGAATCTTGCCCTCCACGCCGCGGGAACCGAAACCGCCGGGAACCAAAATGCCCGCGACGTCGGAAAACATTTCCTCGAGATTTCCTTCGTTGACCTCCTCGGCGTCCACCCATTTGATATTCACGGTGGCGCGGCTGGCGATACCGCCGTGTTTGAGGGCTTCCACAACGGAGATGTATGCGTCGTGCAGGGCGATATATTTGCCCACTAAAGCGATCGTGACTTCTTTGTTCGGATGGCGCAGGGCATCTACCATTGCTTCCCAGTCTTTTAAATCCGGTTTGGGGCAATCTAAATGTAGAGATTCGCAGGCTACTTTGGCAAGATTTTCCTTTTCCATTGCCAGCGGCGCCTCATATAAGTATTCCACATCCAGATTCTGTAATACATGTCCGTTGGGGACATTGCAGAAGAGGGAAATTTTGTCTTTCAGTGTCTGGTCGAGCGGGTGTTCGGAGCGGCATACGATGATATCCGGCTGAATACCCATGCCCTGCAGTTCTTTCACGCTCGCCTGTGTCGGTTTGGTCTTTAGCTCGCCGGAGGCTTTGAGGAACGGAATCAAAGTAACGTGAATTAAAATCGCGTTTTCACGTCCCACCTCATGTTGAAACTGGCGGATGGCCTCTAAGAACGGCTGGCTTTCGATGTCGCCGACCGTGCCGCCCACTTCGATGATGGCGATGTGCGTCTCGTCGGAAGTGAAATTGCGGTAAAAGCGGCTTTTGATTTCGTTGGTAATATGAGGAATCACCTGTACCGTGCCGCCGCCGTAATCGCCGCGGCGCTCTTTCTGGAGTACGGACCAGTAGACTTTGCCTGTTGTGACGTTTGAATTTTTGGTGAGGCTCTCGTCGATAAAGCGCTCATAATGTCCCAGGTCCAAATCGGTCTCCGCTCCGTCGTCGGTGACGAACACCTCGCCGTGCTGAATGGGGTTCATGGTACCGGGGTCAATATTGATATAAGGGTCAAATTTTTGCATGGTAACCTTATATCCGCGGGCTTTTAGCAGTCTGCCTAAAGAGGCAGCGGTGATGCCTTTTCCGAGACCGGACACGACACCTCCGGTGACAAAGACGTACTTTACAGGCATAGGTAGTTCCTCCTCATGATATATTTTAACAAATGGTAAACGATAATATGTGCATAAGCGCACAGTTAATAATTCAAATATTATACTATGAAATAGCGGAAAAAGCAAATTTAAATTGTTGGAAACAGGCACTATTTTTATAAAATCTTTAGAAATAATCAAAAAAAGTTCATGAATCACATATTGCTTTTATAGGGGGATTTCAATATAATAAGAAATGATTTACTGTAAAAATATGCAAAATCGCTGTATCGGGACAGTACAGCAGGAGATTCACAGGATAAGGCGATAAATTCAGGGACAATCGGGATGTCTTTGTTCGGAAAGGATTAACAGATATGGATAATCAAAATAACCATAATACTGGCAATAACGGGGGGAACAACGGAGGGAAGAATAATCGCAATGGCCAGATTGTGATGGTGTTTATACTGGTTTCTCTCGTCATGCTCTTTGTCATGAGCCTGATTTCCAGGCGTTTCAGCCAGATGAGCACGCAGGAAATCTCTTACTCGGAGTTTCTCGATCTGGTGCAGGGCAGGGGAGAGTGGGCCGGCAAAAAGATCGAGTCGGTCGAGATTGGCGCATACCAGATCGATATCAGGATGGAGGCCGAAAAAGACAGGCCGTACCAGATGACCTATTACTGCGGCAGAGTGGCGGATGTGGATTTGATTCCTCTGCTCAAGCAGTATCACATCGAGATATACGGGGTGATTCCCGACAATACCGCTACCTGGATTTATAATATTCTCAGTTTTGTGATACCTTTAGTGGTGTTGTGGATTATTATGGGGATATTGATGCGCCGCATGGGCGGCGGCGCCATGGGCGTAGGCAAGAATACGGCCAAGATTTATGTGGAGCGGCAGACGGGCGTGACCTTTAAGGATGTGGCCGGGCAGGATGAAGCCAAAGAGTCTTTGCAGGAGGTGGTAGACTTTCTGCACAATCCGGGCAAATACAAAGAGATCGGCGCCAAGCTGCCCAAGGGAGCGCTTCTCGTGGGACCTCCCGGTACCGGTAAGACACTGCTGGCAAAGGCAGTCGCCGGCGAGGCGAAAGTGCCGTTCTTTTCGCTGGCGGGTTCCGATTTTGTCGAGATGTTTGTCGGCGTCGGCGCTTCCCGTGTGCGCGATCTGTTTAAGGAGGCGCAGAAACAGGCGCCCTGTATTATCTTTATCGACGAGATCGACGCCATCGGTAAGAGCCGTGACAACCGCTACGGGGGCAATGACGAGCGCGAGCAGACGCTCAATCAGCTTCTGGCGGAGATGGACGGTTTCGACACGTCCAAGGGCCTGTTGATTCTCGCAGCCACGAACCGGCCGGAGGTGCTCGATAAGGCGTTATTGCGCCCGGGGCGTTTTGACAGGCGGATTATCGTGGATAAACCTGACTTGAAGGGCCGTCTGGAGACGTTAAAAGTTCATTCTAAGGATGTTATGATGGATGAGACGGTGGATTTGGATGCGCTCGCTTTGGCTGCCGCGGGGCTGGTCGGCTCCGATCTCGCCAATATGATCAACGAAGCGGCCATCAATGCCGTGAAAAAGGGCAGAAAGTTTGTCAATCAGTCGGATTTGTTTGACGCGTTCGAGCTGGTTGCCGTGGGCGGCAAAGAGAAGAAAGACCGTATTATGAGCGAGAAAGAGCGCAAGATCGTTTCCTACCACGAGGTGGGGCACGCGATCGTCACCGCGCTGCAAAAGAACACGGAACCGGTGCAGAAGATCACGATCGTACCGCGGACAATGGGGGCGCTCGGCTATACGCTTCAGACGCCGGAGGAAGAAAAGTTTTTGCAGACGAAAGACGAGCTGCTTGCCAAGATCACCACTTATATGGCAGGGCGGGCCGCTGAGATGCTGGTATTCGGTTCCGCGACCAGCGGCGCGGCCAACGATATCGAGAGCGCAACCCACATTGCGCGGGCCATGGTGACGCAGTACGGCATGTCCGAGCGGTTTGGCATGATGTGCCTTGCCACCGTGGAGAACCAGTATCTGGAAAACCGCGCGGGCCTGATCTGTGGAGAGGACACCGCGGCGCTCATTGATAAGGAAGTTTTGTCTATTATCAACCGCTGTTATGACGAGGCAACGCAGATGCTCACGGAAAACCGCGAGGTTCTTGACCACATTTCCGATTACCTGTATGAGCACGAGACCATAACCGGCAAGGAGTTTATGAAGATTTTCCGCAAGCTCAAGGGGATACCGGAACCGGAAGAGACGCAGGAGACAAAAAAGACATTCTTTGAGCAGGCCGAGGAGGCGAGAATCAATCTCGAGAAGCAGACGGGCGAAGCGAATCGTGCGGGTGCGCAGGGAGCGTCTGGCGTTGGCGAAGGAAGTCGCGTGAATGGCCGGGGGACGTCAAGCGTGGAACAAGTGAATCGCGTGGATGGACAGGGAACATTGCGCGCGGGTGAAGCGCGCTGTGCCGACAGGGATGAGACAGAGAGAGTCCCGGAGCGGTCCTATTCGGCTTGCGATCTTGGCGACGGGCTGCTGCTTCCGCCGATGGATTTGGGCCAAAACATGTCCCAGCAGGATATGCCGACGCATGGAGAAGACCAGCCGGAGGATTTGGGCCGTAGCGTGTCGCCGCAGGATGAGCTTAAGAATGGAGAAGATCAGTCGGAGAATTTGGCCCGTAGCGTGTCGCCGCAGGATGAGCTTAAGAATGGAGAAGATCAGTCAGAGAGTTTAGGCCAAAACATGTCCCGGCAGAATGAGTGGAAGAACGGAGAAGACCAGCCGGAAGATTTGGGGCAGGATGAACTTATGAATAGAGAAGATCAGCCGACGGATTTTGCAGAAACAGACCACAGGGAATAAGAGGCAGGGATACTGTATGTTTGATGTTGCAGAAGAGTTAAAAAAACTCCCGGATCATCCGGGAGTTTATATTATGCATGACAGCCGCGATGTGATTATCTATGTCGGAAAAGCGGTGAGCCTGCGCAAGCGGGTGCACCAGTATTTTCAGCCCAGCCACAACGAGGGCATTAAGAAAGCGCAGATGGTAAAGCAGATCGCGCGGTTTGAGTATATTGTCACAGATTCCGAGCTGGAAGCGCTGGTATTGGAGTGTAATCTGATCAAGGAGCACCGGCCCAAATATAATACGATGCTGCGGGACGACAAATCGTATCCTTACATCAGGGTAACGCTTGGGGAGGAGTTCCCAAGAGTTCTTTTTGCGCGGCAGCAGAAAAAAGATAAGTCCCGCTATTTTGGCCCCTATACCAGCGGTGGGGCGGTCAAGGACACGATCGAGCTGGTAAACAAAATCTATCAGCTTCGCACGTGCAGCCGTGTTCTGCCAAGAGATACCGGGAAGGAACGGCCATGCCTCAATTACCATATACATCAGTGCACGGCTCCCTGCCAGGGCTATATTTCCAAGGAAGAATACGCCAAAAAGATCGAGGAGGTCGTAGAATTTTTAAACGGCAATTATAAGCCGGTGCTGCGTTCCCTCGAAGAACAAATGCTCGAAGCGTCGGAGCGGATGGAGTATGAAAAAGCCATCGAATACCGGGAATTGTTAAACAGCGTCAAGCAGGTGGCGCAGAAACAGAAGATCACGCATACAGACGGGGAAGATAAGGATATTATCGCCATGGCGTCCGATGAGCAGGATGCGGTGGTGCAGGTTTTTTTTATCCGCGCGGGAAAGTTAATCGGCAGAGATCATTTTTATGTGCGTGTGGGAACCGAGGATACCAAAAGCCAGATCTTGACTACCTTTGTCAAGCAGTTTTATGCCGGCACGCCTTTTATTCCGCGGGAGATTATGCTACAGGAGAAGCCGGAGGAGATCGGCGTGCTGACCGACTGGCTCACCAAAAAGCGGGGAGCCAGAGTATATCTTAGGATTCCGCAGAAGGGCATGAAAGAAAAGCTGGTGGAACTGGCAAAAAAGAACGCGCAGCTTGTGCTTTCCCAGGATAAAGAAAAGATCAAGCGGGAGGAGGGACGCACGATCGGGGCGCTCAAAGAGATCGCAGCGCTTTTAAATATGGAGCATCTGGTTCGCGTGGAGGCGTTTGATATTTCCAATATCAACGGATTTGAGACGGTCGGTTCGATGATCGTCTACGAAAAGGGGAAGCCCAAGCGCAGCGATTACCGCAAATTTAAGCTCCGCACGGTCACGGGACCGGACGACTATGCGTCTATGCACGAGGTGTTGACGAGGCGTTTCACGCACGGTATGCGGGAGCAGGAAGAGCTGGAGGGCAAAGATATGGCGGCGGAATACGGCAGCTTTACCAGGTTTCCCGATTTGATAATGATGGACGGCGGGCGCGGCCAGGTCAATATTGCTTTGCAGGTGCTGGGTGAGTTAAAGCTCAGTATTCCGGTGTGCGGCATGGTAAAAGACGACAATCACCGCACGCGGGGGCTGTATTTTCACAATGTGGAGATACCGATCGACCGTCACAGCGAGGGCTTTAAGCTGATCACGCGGATTCAGGATGAAGCGCACCGTTTTGCGATCGAATATCACAGGTCGCTGCGCAGCAAGGAGCAGGTGCACTCGGTGTTGGACGATATTCCCGGCATCGGGCCGGCCAGGCGCAAGGCGCTGATGCGAAAATACCAGTCCTTAGACGCGATCAAGGCGGCGACGGAGGAAGATCTGGCGGCGACAGAAGCGATGAGCGAGAAGGCGGCGCGGTCTGTCTATTGTTTTTTCCACGCGGGGAAGGCCGTGGAACCGGAACGCGATGTTTAAGAGGGCATCGTTTGCAAAATGTTTCGATTAAGCATGAAGTCTATTATAGTACGAAAATTGGAAGGGTTGAAACATTTCATTACTATCTGTGCCGCCGGACAAAGGCGGCGGAATGGTTGATTGTATGAACAAAATACGGCGCAACGATTCGCGCACAGGAGGAAAAGATGGCATCAAAAATTGAATTTGTAGAGTATATGGCCGATCAGCTGCGGGGAGCCGGAGATATCACCTACAGGAAAATGTTTGGCGAATACGGGCTCTACTGCAACGGAAAGATTTTTGCGGTGATCTGTGACGATCAGTTTTATATCAAGATCACGGAGGCAGGGCGCAGGATTTGCCCGGATTTGACAGAGGCGCCGCCCTATGAGGGCGCGAAGAATTATTTCCTGGTCGAGGATGTGGAAAATCAGGAGATGCTGACGGAGCTTGTGGCGGCGACCTGTGAGGAACTGCCGGAGCCAAAGCCCAAAAAACGTAAAAAGGTGTAATCAAAAAAGACGCATGGTTTACAATTTACTGTTCCATGCGCCTTTACGCTGTTATATTGATATTAATTTTTTTACCGTTTATGCTAACTGCATAATTTCGGTTTCGATTTCTTTTAATTCATCAAATGACAGTGTAGATACACAATCTGCAATTTCTTCAAGTGTCATTTTGCCTTTTTTTATTAACTGTTCCGCCATTGCTCTTTCTGTGTCATGCCTTTCACTCTTGATAAACGACTTCATTATCTGTTCATCATCAAACAAACTCATCATAATCGTCACAA